>NZ_JBHTLS010000124.1:0-90803 GCF_042678845.1 Sphingobium olei
CCTCGCAAAGGACTGGGAAGCGACCATCGCCTCTTCAACCGCCTGGGCTATGATCGCTTCTATCCGCATGCTCATCCGCAGAACCGCAAGGTATTGCTACGCCTGAGAAACTTTTGAATCGGGCTCTCACATCAGGAGCAAGGAGCCATTCCCATGACCTTTTCGATCAAGCGCGCCCTTATCGGCCTGTCGCTCGGCGCGATGACGCTGACGGGCGTCGCCGCCACGCCGTCCTTCGCCCAGCCGAACCGGGCGGAGCGCGAGTATCGCAAGGACATGCGCGATGCGCGGAAGGATTATCGGCGCGAGGTGCGCGACGCGCGCAAGGATTATCGTCGCGACGTGCGGGACGACCGCAGGGACGATCGCCGCGCCTGGCGCAACTATGACTGGAACCGGCCCGACCCGCGCTACGGCCGCAGCTATCGCCCGGACCGCTACTATACGGCCGGCGCGCCGATCCGCGTTGATCGCCGCACGCGCATCTATCGCGGCTATGACAACCGCTATTATTGCCGCCGCTCCGACGGCACGACCGGACTGATCGTGGGCGCGGCGCTGGGTGGCCTGCTCGGCAACCAGATCGCGCAGGGCCAGTCCAACCTGCTCGGCACGCTAATCGGCGGCGGCGCGGGCGCGCTGCTGGGGCGTGAGATCGACCGTGGCGGCGTGAGCTGCCGCTAAACCGCGCACCAGGGATGGCGGCTGCCGTCCCATGAGCGGGCGAGTCCTTCGGCGACCAGCATGGCGCCGATCGACTCGCCTCCGCGCGTCACCACCCGCAGCGCGCGGCCGTAGCGATCCACATCGCGGTCGCCCCGCTCGAGCGAAAAGGGGCCGGCATTCATCAGCGCCTGAAGCCGCTGCGTCGCCCGCGCGCCCAGTTCGCCCTCCGCATTGCAGCGGGGTCCATGCGTTTCGGGCGTGTCGATGTCCGCGATGCGATATTTCTCGCCCCGGAACCAGAAGGTGTCGCCGTCCACCACGCAGTCTGTGCCGCCGCCGCTGTGGCAATATCCGAAGTCGGCCGACAGGCGATCCGCCGGCGTCGCTGGGGCAGGGGAGGCGACCGGATGCGGCGCCTGAAACCGCGCCATCCAGTCCGGCCCGTACCAGCCGATCAGCAACCCGGCCCAGAGTATAAGAACCAGCGCGCGCCCACTGATCCTCGCCGCGTTAGCCCGACGCGCCGGCGCGCCCAAGACCTGCTCCACCCCATGTCCCTGCGACCTGCGTGCGCCGTTTCGTCCGTTCCTCGCCATGCCGCCACTGCTAACGGCACGCGCGTGAGCGACAGGTTAAGACCGCTCCACCTTGTCCCCGATCCGGCGGCGATCCGCGCCCCGTCCCGCGCAAACGGCCGGACACGCTGCCGACGCGTCCGGCCGTTTCCCTCCGAAGCGGAGCTTAAAAGCGGGCGATGGCCTCAGCCGATATCGTCCTCATCCTCCATATCCTCGGTCTCGCCCAAAATGTCCTCTTCATCGTCCATCTGCGGCTCGCCGCTATAGGCGTCCATGTCGATCCGGCCGGATCGGTTCATCGCCTCCATCTTCTCCACCAGATCCTCGGTGTCGTCGGGGATGATCTGCGCCGGATTGGGCCGGCCGCCGCGCTCGCTGTCTTCGCTCAGGTCGATCGAGCGGGTGACGGCGTCGTCGGCGACGTCCTGCGCCTGCGCGCCGCTGTCGTCCTGCTCGCTATTCTCCTCCAGTTCGCGGTCGGGAACGGGGCGGTCCATGGCATGTCTCCTTGACGCTGTGGGTTGCGTGATCCCTCAACGGTCCGCCCCCGCCCGCTGTTCCGGGACAAAGCGCTGGACAGGGGCAGGTGCAGGGGGCAAAGGCGCTCCCGATCCTTTCGCACTGCAGCAGGAATCCTCCATGCCCCGCCAGCTCATTTCCTCCGGCTCGCCCTTCGAGGCGCAGGTCGGCTATTCGCGCGCCGTCGTCCAGGGCGACTGGTGCTTCGTCGCCGGCACAACCGGCACCGATCCCGAAACCAAGACGATGCCCGACGATGTCGTCGAACAGGGCCGCAACGCGCTCGCGACCATCGGCCGGGCGCTGGCGGAGGCGGGCTTCTCCTTCGCGGACGTGGTGCGCGTCACCTATTATATCACCGACGCGGCCTATTGGGACGTGATGGGCGATATCGCCGGACCCGTGTTCGGCGACATCCGCCCCGCGGCAAGCTGCGTCATTGCGGGCCTCGTCAAGCCCGAGATGAAGATCGAAATCGAAGTCACCGCCTTCAAAGGGTAACAGGGATCGAGCATCATGATCACCATGTACGGCATCAAGAATTGCGACACGATCAAGAAGGCCCGCAACTGGCTGGACAATGAACGCGTCGCCTACAGCTTCCACGATTACAAGGTCTCGGGCGTGGACAAGGACCGCCTGGAGGAATGGGTGATGGAGCATGGCTGGGAAACCATCCTCAACCGCTCCGGCACCACCTTCAAAGCGCTCGACGCGGGCGACAAGGCGCATATCGACGCGGACAAGGCGATTCTCCTGATGCTCGCCAACCCCTCGATGATCAAGCGCCCCATCCTGGACACGGGCAAGGGCACGATCGTCGGCTTCAAGGCGACGACTTACGAAACCGCGCTGCAGGGCGTGAAGGCGTGATGCCGCGGGGGTGGGCGCGCATCGGGCTTGTGCTGATGCCCAGCCTGCTCCTGCCCTTCCTGCTTCCCCTGTCGGCCGCGCAGGCCGAACCGATTCTGATCGCGCATCGCGGCGACAGCGGCGAGCGGCCGGAACATACGCTTGCCGGCTATGAACGCGCGATCGACGAGGGCGCCGACTATATCGAGCCGGACCTCGTGCTGACCAAGGACGGCGTGCTGGTCGCCCGGCACGAGAACGAGATCAGCGGCACCACCGACGTCGCCAACCATCCCGAGTTCGCCGACCGCAAGACGACCAAGACCATCGACGGCGTGGCCGTCACCGGCTGGTTCACGGAAGACTTCACGCTGGCCGAACTGCGCACGCTGCGGGCGCGCGAACGGCTGCCCCAGCTGCGCCCCGCCAACGTCCGCTTCAACGATCTCTATCTCATCCCCACCTTAGAGGAGATATTGAAGCTGGTCCGCGCCAAGGAGGCGGAGGCCCATCGCCGCATCGGCATCTATCCCGAAACCAAGCATCCCACCTATTTCGCGAAGATCGGCCTGCCGCATCAGGACGCGCTGCTGACGCTGCTATCCAAATATGGTTATCAGACGGCGGCCGACCCGGTCTTCATCCAGTCGTTCGAGGTCGGTAATCTGAAGGCGCTGCGTGCCGCCACCCGCCTGCGCCTCATCCAGTTGGTCGATGCGCAGGGCGGCCCGGCCGACATGCCCGGCACCAGCTATGCCGACATGCTGACGGTGCAGGGCCTGGGCGCCATCGCCGCGTATGCCGACGGTATCGGTCCGTCTGCCGCGATGCTGATAGCGCCGGAAGGGCCGACCGCGCTGGTGGGCCGCGCGCATGATGCCGGGTTGCAGGTCCATGTCTGGACGCTGCGGATGGAAAATCCCTTCTTGCCGCCGCAATATCAGCGCGCCGACGATCCACGGGGAAGGGGCGATTTCGCCGGTTGGGTGCGCGCCATCGCCGCCACCGGCGTGGACGGCATCTTCAGCGACTTTCCGGGCCAGGCGAAGGCGGCGCTCACCCCCGCACCCTAACCGCTTGCCAAAGCGTTCCGGCCAGCGAATAACCGTTTCATGTTGTCCCAGAAGACCCGTTACGCGATCCGCGCCCTGCAACATCTCGCCGACCGCTACCGCCAGGGACCGGTGCCGCTGAACGAGATTGCGACGCGGCAGAACATCCCCGCGAAGTTCCTGACCGTGATCCTGTCCGAACTGTCGCGCGAAGGACTGGTGGCGACACAGCGGGGCCGGGACGGCGGCTATTGGCTGGCGCTGGCGCCGGTGGACATCAGCTATGGCGATATCGTCCGGCTGACGCGAGGATCGCTGGCGCTCACCCCCTGCGCCAGCCGTTTCGCGCATGAAAGCTGCACCAACTGCCTGCCCGAATCCGAATGCAGGCTGCACCGGGTGATGCTGCGCGTCCGCGACGAAACGGCCAAGGTGCTGGACGGCATCAGCCTTGCCGAACCCTTCGCCGCGATGGACGCCGACGCCTGACCCTTGCGCCCGCCGCGCCGCTCCGCCACATGACGGCCATGACCCAGCCGCCGCTCAAAGCCGCCATCGTCCCCGTCACGCCGTTGCAGCAGAACTGCACGCTGTTGTGGTGCACGCAGACGATGCGCGGCGCGTTCGTCGATCCGGGCGGCGACCTGCCCATGCTCAAGCGCGCGGCACAGCAGCATGGCGTCACCATCGAGAAGATCCTGATCACCCATGGCCATATCGACCATTGCGGGCAGGCGGGCATTCTGGCCGAGGATTTGGGTGTGCCGATCGAAGGGCCGCAGGAGGAAGACCGCTTCTGGATCGACAAGCTCGGCAGCGAAGGCCCGAAATATGGCATCGACGGCAAGAGCTTCGAGCCCGACCGCTGGTTGGTCGATGGCGATCAGGTGACCGTCGGCGACCTGACGCTCGACGTCTATCATTGCCCCGGCCACACGCCTGGCCATGTCGTGTTCCATCATGCCCCCAGCAAGCTGGCGATCGTGGGCGACGTGCTGTTCCAGGGATCGATCGGCCGCACCGATTTTCCGCGCGGCAATCACCAGCAGCTGATCGACGCGATCACCGGCAAGCTCTGGCCATTGGGCGGCGACACCGCCTTCGTCCCCGGCCACGGGCCCATGAGCAATTTTGCCCATGAGCGGCGGAGCAATCCCTTCGTTGCCGATTCGGCCCTAGGGCGCTGAATCAGACGTTGGCGGCCATGGCGGGCGGCGCGGGGATTTCCCGCGTCGCGCCATAGGCGATGGTGAGCGCCGTGACGGCAAGCGCGGCCGTTATCGCCCATGTCAGCAGCGCGCCGCTGCCCCGCCACAGCGTCGGCTTGTCGGCATCCATGCCGAAGGCGTGGGCGACCCGCGCCAGGATATAGACCAGCGCCATGATCCACAGCCACAACGAAGCGCCCGCCGCCAGCTCGACCAGGCCGGTAAGGATCAGCACGATCGGCGTATATTCGACGAAATTGGCGTGGGCCCGCATTCGCCGGGCCAGCAGCGCATGACCGGCGTCGCCATGCATCACCTTGTCCTTGATGCGGAACCGGGCGCAGCGAATCGCCAGCCAGAGATTGAGCAGGGCGCAGGCGGCGGCGAAGGTCAGCGTGATCGGCAACAACATGGCAGGACGGTCCCCTGATGGTGGTTGCAGCAGCTTAGGTCCGGCGGCGGGAAGGGCAAGGAAGCACTTGCGCGTCGGCCAAAAACCGCTATAGGCGCAGGGCTTCGCGATCACCCGGGCCGCATGGTCTGCGGCGCCGTTGGCGTCGGCATCCCATGGACACCGGCCAGTCGCACAACCAGATTGATATACGGAACAAGGTGCCGACATGGCTGTCCCCAAGCGCAAGACTTCTCCTTCCCGTCGCGGCATGCGCCGCAGCCACGACGCACTGCGCGTGGAAGCGTTCAACGAATGCTCCAACTGCGGTGAACTGAAGCGTCCGCACAATCTGTGCGACGCCTGCGGTCATTATAACGGCCGCGAAATCGTCGCTGTCGGGGCGTAAGCGCCTTCCTCTACTCCGCAAAGGGGTGATCTAGAGTGTCCAGCCAGCCGCGAATCGCCATAGACGCGATGGGCGGGGACGAAGGCGTGCGCGTGATGATGGCGGGAGCGGCCCTGGCCCGCCGCCGTCATGACGGCCTGCGCTTCACCCTGTTCGGCGATGAGGCGCAGATCAAGGCGGCGCTCGACAATCATCCCAATTTGCGCGCGGCGTCGGACATCGTCCACGCCGAAACGGTGGTCGACGGATCGGAAAAGCCGAGCGTCGCGATCCGCAAGAAGTCCAGCTCCATGAGCATGGCGATCGCCGCCGTGAAATCGGGCGAAGCGGGTGCCGCAGTGTCGGCCGGCAATACCGGCGCGCTGATGGCCATGGCCAAGGTGGCGCTGCGCACCATGAAGGGCGTGGATCGCCCAGCCCTTGCGGCGATGCTGCCGACGCTGGGCGACAATGACGTCATCATGCTGGACCTTGGCGCGAACACCGAGTGCGACGCGCGCAACCTCGTTCAGTTCGCGGTGATGGGCGCGGCCTATGCGCGGGTCGCCTTCGACCTGGACCGACCGCGGGTCCGGCTGCTTAATATCGGCACTGAGGAATTGAAGGGCACGGACGAGATTCGCGACGCCGCCGCCGTGCTGCGCGCCGCCGACAGTCTGTCCCTGCGCTTTGACGGCTTCACCGAAGGCGACAAGATCGGCAAGGGCGATACCGACGTCATCGTGTGCGACGGCTTCTCAGGCAATGTCGCGCTCAAGACCGCAGAGGGCACGGCCCGCTTCGTCACCGATGTGCTGCGCAAGGCCTTCACCAGCTCGCTCCGCTCCAAGATCGGTTTCCTGATCTCCAAGCCCGCCATGCACCTGCTCAAGCATCATCTCGATCCCAACAACCATAATGGCGCGGTCTTCCTGGGTCTGAACGGCGTCGTGGTGAAGAGCCATGGCAGCGCCGACGAGAAGGGCGTGGCCAACGCTGTCCATGTCGCCGCGCGCCTGCTGGAAGAAGACATCACCCGCCGCATCGCCGCCGACATCGCTGATATTCAGTCGCTCTCGGCCGCAGCGTCCAGACTGGAGCAGCCCGCCAAGTGATCCGCCGCTCCATCCTGCTTGGCACCGGCTCCGCCCTGCCGGCCCGCACCGTGAGCAACGCCGAACTGGCGCAGACGGTGGACACCAGCGACGAATGGATCGTCGAACGCACCGGCATCCGTAATCGTCACATCGCCGCCGATGGGGAAACCACGGCGACTCTGGCGGCCGACGCTGCCCGCCAGGCACTCGACGCCGCGGGGGTGAGCGCGCAGGACATCGACCTCATCGTCCTGGCGACGGCCACCCCGGACCAGACCTTCCCCGCCGCGGCGACCAAGGTGCAGGCGATGCTGGGCATCGACGATTGCGTTGCGTTCGACGTAGCCGCCGTCTGCTCGGGTTTCCTTTATGCCGTGACGGTCGCCGACAGCATGATCCGGTCGGGCGCAGCTACCCGTGCGCTGGTGATCGGGTCGGAAACCTTCAGCCGCATCCTGGACTGGGAGGACCGCACCACCTGCGTCCTCTTCGGCGACGGCGCGGGCGCGATCGTGCTGGGGGCGGAGGAAAGCGCGACGGGCGAACGCGGCATCCTCGCGGCGAAGCTGCATGCCGATGGCCGCCACAACCAGCTTCTTTATGTCGACGGTGGCCCGTCAACCACGCAGACGGTCGGCAAGCTGCGGATGAAGGGGCAGGAAGTGTTCCGTCACGCGGTGGTCAACCTCGCCTCCGTGCTGAACGAAGTGATGGCGCTGGCGGGCCTTTCCACCGACGAGATCGACTGGCTGGTGCCGCACCAGGCCAATGCGCGCATTCTCGATGCGACGGCCCGCAAGCTCAAGCTGCCGGCGGAACGGGTGGTGGTGACGGTCGACCGCCATGCCAACACATCCGCGGCGTCGGTGCCGCTGGCGCTGGACGTCGCCATGCGCGACGGACGGATCAAGCAGGGCGATCTGGTGGTGCTGGAAGCGATGGGCGGCGGCTTCACCTGGGGCGCGTGCGTTCTGCGGGTTTAACCTACAGCAAGCTCTTGCCAAAAGGGGAAGAATCAATCACATTTCCCTTGGCTGCTGGGGGGGCGGTCCCTGGTCGAAGAGATGGGGAATGGGATGAGCGGGAATGGCACGCTGACGCGCGCGGATCTGGCGGAGAGCGTCAACCGTCATGTGGGACTGTCGCGGGCGGAAGCCGCGACCCTGGTCGAATCCATCCTTGAACATATGTCCTGCGCGCTGGAGCGCGGCGAGAATGTGAAAATCTCCAGTTTTGGCACCTTCGTCCTGCGCGACAAGACTGAGCGGATGGGCCGCAACCCCAAGACGGGTGTGGAAGTGCCGATCGAGCCGCGCCGGGTGCTGACGTTCCGCGCCAGCCAGACGATGCGCGACCGCGTCTCTTCGGTCTGACGCCAGCAGGCGTTCGCCTCCGTCACAAAATGTTGACCTTCTGCCTTCTATGGGTGCAACATCGCGCCCATGGACAAGGAAGAGGGTGCATTTCTGACCATCAGCGAGCTTGCCGGCGAGCTGGGTCTTCCCCAACATATCCTGCGCTACTGGGAAACGCGCTTTCCTCAACTGCGGCCGCTCCAGCGATCGGGCAACCGCCGCTACTATCGCCCGGCCGACGTCCAACTCGCGCGACGCATACACCAGTTGCTCAATGTCGAGGGATTCACCGTCAAGGGCGCGCAGAAGGCTCTTGCCGACGGCCCCGCTCCTTCCACCCAGCCGTCTTCACCGCCCGTTCTGGATGATGCCGCGCTGTTGAGGGATCTTCAGGCGATACGAGACCGGCTGGCCGCAGCGCTCGGCTGACCTTCGCTCAGCGCTTGGGCGCGCGATAGGGCGTGAAGTCGCCCAGCGCACAGGCTCCGGTCTGGATGCCGCTCTGCAGATTGGCCGTGGTCGCGAAGTCGCCGCGACACATCTGCGAGCTATAGCTGCGGATGATCAGCGTATCGCCCGAAGCCAAGCCGCTACAACTGCCGATCAGGTCGTTCTTGTACACCAGCCTCCGGCTGACCCGGTAGAGCACCACATTATTGCTGATCGCGACCAGACTGGTCTGCGGTTCGCGGTTGATGCATGTCTGCGGTTCGCCGGCCACCTTGCCCGCCAGGGCCTTGTCCAGATCGGCCGTCTGCCGGGGCGTCAGCGGTGTCGGGGTATAGGCCCCGGCGCAGCCTGCCAGTAGAAGCAGCGACGCTGCCATCATGATCGAACGCATCTTCTCTCTCCTACTGTTCGGCCGCCTCGTAAGGACGGACTCGATGGGAACAATCCGTCAGGCCGCATCCTTCGCCGCCCGCCGGGCCGCAAGTTCGGGGACATCCCTGGCGCGCAGGAAGATATTGGTTGCCCGCTCCGCGCCGATGCTGGTCGGCACGGTGGCTTCGCCGCGCGCGCGCATATCCTCGACCTGGGCGACCCGCGCGACCAGCGCCGCATTGTCCGGCTCTACGCCCAGCGCGAAACGGCCGTTGGAGAGCGTATATTCGTGCGCGCAATAGACCGATGTGTCGTCGGGCAACGCATCGAGCCGCCGCATATTGTCGAACATCTGCGCCGCTGTCCCTTCGAACAGCCGGCCGCAGCCCATGGCGAACAGGGTGTCGCCGACGAAGACGATGCGGTCCTGCGGCAGATGATAGGCCACATGACCGGCGGTGTGGCCGGGCAGCGCCATCACCGTGGCTTCATGTGCGCCGATGCGGACGCTGTCGCCTTCATCCACGCGGCGGTCCAGCGTCTCGATCTTGCCCGCCTCGGCCGCCGGACCGGTCACGATGCACCCCGTCGCCGCCTTGATCTCAGCGTTGCCGCCGACATGATCCGGGTGCCAATGGGTGTTCCAGATCTGGCCGATCGCCCATTTGCGCGCTTCTGCGGCAGCCAGCACCGGCTCCGCAACCGCGGGATCGATCACCACCGTCTCACCACTGGCATCGTCATGCATCAGCCAGACATAATTGTCGGTCAGGACGGGGATGCGGATGATCTCCAGCATCGCGTCACCATTTTCCCGTATTGGGCATGGATGCCCAGGGCTCGGCCGGTTCCAGATGCCCGTCCTGCAACAGTTCCACGGAAATATTGTCGGGCGTGCGCACGAAGGCCATATGTCCGTCGCGCGGCGGCCGGTTGATCGTGACGCCCGCGTCCATCAGCTTTTGGCAGGTGTCGTAGATATTCTCGACCCGGTAGGCGAGGTGGCCGAAATTGCGGCCTTCGCCATAGATTTCCGCCGGGCTGCCATCCTCCGCCGGCCAGTTGTAGGTCAGTTCGACCTGCGCCTCCTCGTCACCAGGCGCCGCCAGGAAAACCAGAGTGAAGCGTCCCTGCGCATTGTCGAACCGTTTCACCTCCTTAAGGCCAAGAAGGTCAAAGAAGGCGACGGTCCGATCGATGTCGGTCACGCGGATCATGGTGTGCAGATATTTGGGCAAGTCTCTTCTCCGTTCGTCGCCGTCCAGCAACGGTTCATCTCGGCCATGGCAAGTGCCTTCTACAGATAAGATGGCATGTGGCCGGACGGAAGAGGGACGCGGCGATGGGTTGGGAGATGCGCGATAAAGTTCTTCTGGCAAGCGCCGCCTTGCTTGCCCTTGGCACGGTCGCCGGCGGCTATCTGCTGGGAGATGGGCTGAAGCGGGCCAAGGCTGCCGATCGATCCGTCACCGTCCGTGGCTTGGCGGAAAAGGATGTGACCGCCGATCTTGCGACTTGGTCGATCAGCTATTCCGCCACCGGTTTCGACCTGCCCACCGTGCGGTCCGAAATCGACGCCAACACCCGCGAACTGCGCGCCTATTTCGAAGGCCTGGGCTTCAAGCCCGAAGAGTTGAAGCCTACGGGCGCTGGCGTCAATCAATGGCTCAACAACGGGGTCAGCACCATCACCGTCACGCAACGCATGCTGTTGCGCACGACCGACATTGCCCGCGCGCAGAAGGCCGTGGCGCAGCAGTTCGACCTCGTCCGACGTGGCGTGACGCTGCAGGAAGGATCGGGCATGCGCTACAGCTTCACCAAACTGAACGACATCAAGCCGCAGATGGTGGCCGCCGCCACCCGCGATGCCCGCAATGCGGCCGAACAGTTCGCAAAGGATTCCGGTGCGGGCGTCGGTGGCATCAAGAGCGCCACGCAGGGCTACTTCTCGATCGAAGCCCGCGATGGAGAGGGCGGGGAGGGCGGTAGCGACACGCCATACAAGAAGGTGCGCGTCGTCACCACGGTCGATTTCTACCTGCGCTAGCTCTCGCCTCTAGCGAGCGGGTGCGCCCTGCGGCGGAAGGCGGGACAGATTGTCCGCCGCCGCCTTGCCCGCCGGGCTGTCCGCCGCCAGCCGGACGGCCCGGTTCCAGGCGGACCGGGCGATATCTTCCTGATCGGTCAGCATGGCGATGTTGCCTTCTTCCAGCGCAACGCTCGCGTCATCGGGCGCGAGCTGCACGGCGCGAGCGATATGGGCCTGCGCCAGCTTCATCTCTCCGGTGCGGCGGGCGAGCGTTGCCGACAGCAGCCAGGCGAGCGGATCCTTCGCCGCCTGCACCAGCGCCATGTCGATGGACTCGCGTGCTGCCGCCAGATCGCCCTGCGCCACCAGCGCACGCGCGCGATCCAAGTGGATTTCACCCTTCTCCAGCCCGTCCGGCAGTCCGCGCGCGAGCGCGGCGTCGAAATCACCGCGCGCCTTGGCCGCATTGCCGCTTGCCAGCGCGGCATTGCCCGCCTGTGCCCAGAGGCGAGCGCCCTGCGCGATCTCGCCGCCCCGCTCGGCCTCCTCGGCAGCCTGCTCGAAGGCGACGATCGCCGGCGCCCAGCGCTCCGCGCGCGCATAGGCGAAGCCCATGCAGTGGCGCGCATAGAAGCTGCCCCCCTCGATGCGCCATTTCTCGGCAAAGTCGATGCCCGATTGCGGCGAGGCCATTGCGGCGTCGAGACATTGCTGGAAAGGGACGGCGAACTTTTCCGGCACCGGAATCCGGCCGTCGTCCCGCGCCGCCGCTGAAGGAGCGCTGGCGGCGGCGGTCGCGGACGCTGCGGATGGCGCGGCGGCCCGTTCCTCCTGCTTCTGCTTGCGGCTGCGGTTCATCACCGCTTCGATTTCAGGATCATAAGCCTGTAGCAGGAGGGGCAGGAAGAAGGGCATCAAGGATTTCCCGGCAAGGCTTCGATCGTGCGGATCAGCAGGGCGATGTCGCTTTCGCGCGACAGGCGGTGGTCGCCGTCCTTAACCAGCAGCGTCTGCACGTCGGATGAACGCAGTCGCGCCGCCGTACGCAGCGCGATCTCCCATGGCACGTCGGCGTCCTGCTGCCCGTGGAGCAGCCGGACCGGGCAGTCGATGGCGATCTCGCCGTCCAGCAACCTGAGGCCCTGGCCGGATTTCCAGAAATCCAGCGTCGTCACATAGGGATCATCGCTATAGGCGGACGGTTCCTCGATCCGGCCGGCGGTGTGCAGCAGCGCCTTGTCCGCATCGGTGAAGCCCCATTCGGTGAAATCGGGTGCCGCAGCTATCCCCACCAGGGCACTCACCCGGTCCGGCCGCGCCAGCGCCACGAGCAGGGCGAGCCAGCCGCCCATTGACGATCCGACCAGGACAACCGGCCCTTCCGCAAGAGCGTCGATCAGCAGCAGCACATCGTCCCGCCAGCGCTCCAGCGTTCCATCGACGAACCGGCCCTCGCTCGCGCCGCATCCAGAATAATCGAGACGCAGCATCGCCCGGCCCTGCACGCCGGCCCATGCGTCCAGCGCGGCCGCCTTGCCGCCCTCCATGTCGGACATATAACCGGGCAGGAACATCAGTGTCGGCGTCGCGCCATCGCGATGGCGACAGGCCAGCCGCAGCCCATCCGGCCGGGTGAAGAAGGCAGGGGAGGCTGAGGCCGCGTCGTTCGCCATGGCATATCCTTCTGATCCGCAACGACCGAATCGACCGGACGGCAGCTTTTTGCAAGGGCGGGAAAAAAATGCCGCAGGCGCGTTGACAGGGTTGGAGGCACCAGTTAGAGGCGCGCTCCTACCCCGTGCCCAGATGGCGGAATTGGTAGACGCACCAGCTTCAGGTGCTGGCGATCGCAAGGTCGTGGAGGTTCGAGTCCTCTTCTGGGCACCATTTGTTCTTCCGAGGACATCCGAGAACGTCCAAAAAACGGCAGATTTCCGCCGTTTTTTGTGCTATGACCGTCCGGTCAAATCCGGGCTGTTCCGGCACCAATCGGGAACAAAGTTGGTATTCTTGATGGTATCGGTGGCCCCTGATGGACAGGGACGATACCATCATGGGAAAGCTTTTCGCCACGACCGTCGCCAACGCCAAACCGAGGGAGCGCGACTACAAGCTGTCCGACGGCGAAGGCCTCTACCTTCTCGTCAAGGCTAACGGCCGCAAGCTGTGGCGACTCAATTATCGCCATCTCGACAAGCAGCGGACGCTTTCCTTCGGCGCATGGCCGGAGGTCAGCCTCGTCGATGCGCGCGGGCAGCGCGACGACGCGCGGCGGATGATCGCCGCCGGCCGCGACCCGTCGCATGAAGCCAAGCTCGCCGCGGCACGGGAGAAGCTGTCCGAGGAGAACAGCTTTAAGCTGGTCGCCGAGGAATGGATCGCCAAGAACGAACGCGAGGGGATGGCGGAGGTCACGCTGAGCAAGGTCCGCTGGCTACTTGCCAAGGCCTACCCCAAGCTCGGCAACCGCCCGATCGCGAAGATCACCGCACAGGAAGTGCTCGCCGTGCTCCGTTCGATCGAGGCCACCGGCCGCTACGAAAGCGCGCGCCGGATGCGCAGCGTGCTGAGCCGGATCTTCCGCTACGCGATTGCCACGACGCGGGCCGAGCACGACCCGGCGCGCGACCTTCGCGGCGCGCTTACCGTTCCCAAGGTGAAGCACCTCGCCGCGATCACCACGGAGAAGGGCGCGGGCGAGCTGATGCGGGCGATCGAAGGCTACAGCGGCCACGCGATCACGCTCTATGCGCTCAGGCTCTCCGCCCATCTGTTCGTCAGGCCCGGGGAACTGCGGCAGGCCGAATGGAGCGAGTTCGACTTCGAGCGCGCGGTCTGGGCGATCCCGGCGGAAAAGATGAAGATGCGCCGGCCGCACCGCGTTCCGCTCTCGACCCAGGTCATCGGTCTGTTCGAGGAACTGTACGAACTTACCGGCACCTGGCGCTACTGCTTCCCGTCCTTCCGCTCGCCGCGCCGTCCGATGTCGGAGAACACGGTGAATGCGGCGCTTCGCGTGCTCGGCTTCAAGCACGACGAGATGACCGCGCATGGCTTCCGCGCAATGGCGGCGACACTCCTGAACGAAGCGGGCCTGTTCAACCCGGACGCGATCGAACGCCAGCTCGCGCACATGGAAAACAACGGCGTGCGCCGGGCCTATACCCGCGGCGAATATTGGGATGAGCGGGTGCGGATGATGCAGCACTGGTCCGATCACCTCGACCATCTCCGGGACGGCGCAAAGGTCCTGAAGCCGAACTTCGGCGCGCGGCGCACCTAGCTCGACCCTTCACTCTCCGGGGTAGGTCCACAAGGTCACCTCGGCGATCGATTCCAGGATCGAGCCGGGATCGCTGCCGAGCCGGTCATGTTCGTCGACCTTCCGCTCCGCCCAGGCGAGCCAGTCTGTGGTTTCGATGCCGGCGACCGGTGGCGAACCGGGCGGCACCCACTCCCGCAAGGCCGCGAGGAACGCCCGGGCGAGCTCGGCCTCGCGCCAGGCGGAAGCCAGTTCGAGCAGGCGCCGGAAACGTGCGGCGTCGAGCCTTTGGGCATTCTCGCGCTCGCGCCGTTCGCGGGCAGCGATCTCGCTCCGGCGGCGTTCTTCCTCCCTTTCCCTGCGAAGCTGCTCCAGCGCCGGGAATGCCACCATGATCCCGGCGACGATATCGTCGAGCTGCTGTTCGAGGGTTGCGCGCTTTGAATCTTCCCATTCAGAGCGCGTTCCCCGCGGAAGCCAGGTCTTGATCTCGAAGACCAGCGCGTCGGTTTCGTAGAGTTCATAAACCCACTGCGCGTCCGCTACGCGCCAGCGCAGTTCGTCCGCCGTAGGCTGGCGCTGTCCACGCTTGAGCCGATATCGCAGCTGAAACGTAAGTTGCTCGCCGGCGCGCACCATCAGCAATTCGCGGCGATCGCCCTTTTTGACCTGCACGCCCTGCTTCTCGACCGCCTTGAAGATCGCGTCGGCAAGACGGAGCCGCCTGCGGTCGGCCGGGGTCAGCGGCATCGGCATGACAAGACGCTTCAGACGGGTGTCGTAAACCTTGTCCTTCTTGCGGACCTGCTGTTCGCGAGTGGCAATCCATTCGGCGACCAGCGGGTGTGGACGAACAAGCCGCTCGGCGACCTGCAGCTTCGGCGCAACCGCCGCTGCTCTTGGTGGCGCGATTTCCTTTTTACTGGCGGTTGGTGGCTTTGAAGGAATGGAAACCGTTTCAGACACCCCCGCCGGCGGGGCCAGGAGCGGATGCACCCGCACGGCTTTGCCGAGTTCCAATCGGGTCCAATGGCCCTGATCCGGGCGCGGAACATGATGCGCATCGCAGATCTGGGCGAGGCGCGCGCCCGCAATGCCGAATTGCGCGGCGACCCTTTTGAGCGGCGCAGCCCATACGAGTTCATAGAGTTCGGCGCGTGTGAGGGAAACCTGCGGCAATAGAATCGCACCGATGTCTTGGGGCTACGACGTAGTTGACGACCGAGGAACGAGAGACCCTGGCGAAAAGTAGGAGAGCCGTGGATCGGAAATGCGCAACGTTCGGCCGGGGACCTGCGGTCTACCGATCCAATGTGACATGCGAAATGCGCTCGACCACCTGGCGCGTCACCCGCGACGGCACCGCCAAACCGATACCGACGTTGCCGCCGCCGGGAGCAATGATCGCGCTGTTCACGCCGATCGCCTCACCGCGCATGTTGATGAGAGGGCCGCCGGAATTACCCGGGTTGATCGGCGCGTCGGTCTGAACGTAGCGCGGACCGCCTTCAGACGGCGCGCGCAAGGCGCTGACGATGCCGGCCGTGACGGTCTGGCCCACCTCGAACGGATTGCCGATGGCGACAACATAGTCCCCGACCCGCGTCCGGTCGGAATCGCCGAGCGGAATCTGCTTCAGGCCGCGTGCAGGAATGCGCAGCACGGCGATATCGGTGGCGGGATCGCTGCCGAGGAACTCGGCTTCGACCTGACGATCACCCAGGCCGACGGCTATGGCGCGGGCGTTCTCGACGACATGGTGGTTCGTGACCACCAGTCCGCGTGCCGCATCGACCACGAACCCAGAGCCCGCCGATATCCGCGGCGCCAGAGCCTCATCGGGCACACCGAGGAAGAAGCGATAGTAGGGATCGCGCAGGAGGGGGTTCTGCGCATAGGGCGAGGCCTGCAATACCGCCACGTTGACCACGGCGGGCGCGACCCGCGCAACGAGCGGAGCGACCGTCAGTCGGTTGAGCGGAACCGCATCGGTCGGGGCGGGTGCACTGCCCGCCACCGTGGCCGTTTCGGGCCCGGCCTCGAGCCAGGCTACCGCGGCCCCGCCCGCCAGACCGGAGGCCAGCCCGGTCGCGACCAGCAAGGCCAGCCAGCTGCGCGGCAGGCGCAAACCCGGTGCGCGCGGGCTCACAGGGTGTGGGCTCCTTCCTCCGGCTTCTTCTCCTCCTGGCGGCGCAACCGCAGGCCCAGGCCGATCAGCACGACGCCGGCGATGATCGCATAGCTGGCGATTACCCAGGCGACCGACAGGATCGTGGCAAAGGGTGTGACCGCGAGCGCCACCGGCACCGCCAACCCCAATACGATGGAGAGCGCACCCGACAGGCCGAGCAGCCACTCGCCTTCGATCTGCTTGCGCAGGCGGACCGCTGCGGCGATCTCCAGCACGCCGGCCAGAATGGCCCACGCGCTCAGAATGCCAAGCGTCACCAAGGCATAGCTGACCGTCGCAGCAAAGGGCATCAGCACGAACAGCACCGCAACCGCGAGGCCGACGATGCCGCGCAGGACGAGCGCCCACCAGCGCTCCTCGTTGCGCGTTGCGCCCCTCACGCCGGCGATCGTGGAAAACAGGCCGTCGGCGCCGGCATAGGCGGCGAACACCATGGTGAAGGCAAACAGCGCGCTCACCGGAAACAGGACGGCCACCGCGCCCAGGAGAAGCGCGAGGAAGCCGCGGACGACGAACCATCCCCAGTTGCGGCTGAGCAGCGAAGCGCCGGCGCGGGCTTCGCCGCCCGCACCGGCATGGGTAGCATTGTGCGCGATTGTCGACATGCCGCGGCTCTCCGTTACTCTTCGCGCTGCCCGAACAGGCCCAGCAGCAGCTGGAACAGGTTGATGAGGTTGAGGTAGAGCGACAGCGCGCCCATCACCGCCAGCTTGTCGGCGCGTTCACTGCCCGCATAGGCCAGGTACTCGCTCTTCAGCCGCTGGGTGTCCCATGCGGTGAGGCCGGTGAACACCAGCACGCCGGCGATCGAGAAGACGAGCTGGAGCGTCGAGGACCCGACGACCAGGTTGACGAGGCTGGCGATGACGACGCCGATGAGGCCGACCATCAGGAAGGTCGACCAGCGCGACAGGTCGACATGGGTCGTGTAGCCCCACAGGCTCATGGCTGCGAAGATCGCCCCCGCGCTCGCAAAGGCCAGTGCGATGCTGGTGCCGGTGAAGACGAGGAAGATGCTCGCCATCGACACGCCCATCACCGCCGCGAAGGCGTAGAAGGCCGTCCGGGCCTGTCCGATCGTCATCCGCTCGACCCGGAACGAGAAGAACAGCACGAAAGCCAGCGGCGCGAAGATCGCCACCCATTTGAGCGGCGTGCCGAAGATCGGCTGATAGAGCGCGGGCGTGCTCGCGATCAGCAGCGCGGCGAGCGCCGTGATGCCGAGGCCCAGCGCCATGTTGCGATAGACGCCGAGCATGTGCCGGCGCAGGCCCTCGTCGTACACAGTGGCGCTTGCCGCGCGCGCAGACGAAGGCGGCGGATAAGTAACGGGATCAAATGGTCTGTTCATGCCTCACTCCATTGTTTCCAAGTCGATGAGGCACTCGGGGGCTTCGGCGTGAAGCCTGCGATCCTGCACCGAGCGCGCTCGATGCGGTCCGACATCACGGAGGCTGGAACAGCCGCCGTCAGAGGGGCCCGGTCCGCAGGCCTAATCTTGTTTTCGTCATGGCGATTTCAAGGGGGCTTTCGAAGAGCATTTGGTTTTCGAAAGGTGGATCGGTCGGCGAGCCGGCAACGTGATTTTTTCTCTTGAAACCGGTTTTCGGCTTATTAGCTCTTTGTCGCCGGACGCTGGGAACCGGGTCCGGTTGGACACTGAGAGCGTCGGCTCTCTCCGGCGCGTCTCATGCCCAAATTGCTCAAATGGAGGATTTGGCGATGAGAACCAACTTCGACTTCGCGCCCTACAGGCGCTCCACGGTCGGCTTCGACCGCCTCTTCAACCTGCTTGAGGCAGGCGCGCGCGAGGACGACGGCTATCCGCCCTTCGACATCCTCAAGGACGGCGAGGACAGCTACCGCATCACGCTCGCGGTCGCCGGCTTCCGCCCCGAGGATATCGAGGTGGTGGCGCAGCAGAACCAGCTCACCGTCACCGGCAAGCGCGCCGAGGACGACGGCAAGGGCGAATATCTGCATCGCGGCATCGCCGCGCGCGCGTTCGAGCGGCGCTTCCAGCTCGCCGACTTCATCGAAGCGGGCGACGCCAGCTTCGAGAACGGCCTGCTCAGCATCGCGCTCAAGCGCGTGGTGCCCGAGGCGATGAAGCCGCGCCGGATCGAAATCGGTGGCGGTGCGACCGCCCAGAATCGGATCGGCGCGGCGAAGGACAAGATCAGCGAGGCTGCTTGATCCTGCGCCGCACCGGCCTGCCGGCGCCGCTCCCAAGACCCCCCCGCTAGCGGCGCCGGGCAGGTTCTGCCCTTCTTCAGAGAGAAAGGAGATTGTCATGGCTTTTCGTAATCTCATTCCCTGGAGCCGGCAGGAAAACCGGCTCCCCGTTCCGGTCAGCGCCGAGCGCGACCGCGACGACAACACCCATCCGCTGCTCTCGCTTCACCGCGAGGTGAACCGTCTGTTCGACGATGTCTTCCGCGGCTTCGGCGTGCCGTCGCTCGGCGGCTTCGACCGCGGGCTTTCCTGGCCGAACCTGGAGCTCGCCGAGACCGACAAGGAAATCCGGGTCACAGCCGAACTTCCCGGCCTCGATGAGAAGGATGTCGAGATCACCGTCGAGGAAGGCGTGCTGACGCTGCGCGGCGAGAAGAAGTCCGAGGTCGAGGACAAGGATCGCGGCTATACCGAGCGCAGCTATGGACGCTTCGAGCGGCGCATCGGCCTGCCGAAGGGCGTCGATCGCGACAAGGCGGACGCCAGCTTCAAGAACGGCGTACTGACTGTCACCCTGCCGAAAACGGAGGCGGCGAACGAAAATATTCGCCGCATCCCGGTCAATGGCAAGGCGGCATGACGGGCAGGCCCGGGACCTCGGTCCCGGGCCGAGCCTCCAACCGGTTGGGACTCGGCGCGAGGCCAGGGCGCTCGCCGCCAATGACAATCGCCGGGCGGGTCCGAGCCATGCGAGCGCGTTGCCGCCCGATGCCGTGGCGATCATCGAGTCCGTGCCGGTGGCGGTCAATCAGGCGGGTCGGGCGGGTGCGGGTGCCTGGCGGCTGCGATTCGCAGAACGCTGGCGTCCGCGCGTCGATCCGCTGACCGGATGGACCGGCGGTGGCGATCCGCTCGCACAGATCGAGCTTCGCTTTCCCGACCGTGAAGCGGCCGAGCGCTATTGCCGGCGCGAAGGCGTGCCGTTCGAGCTGCGAGGCTCGCCGGCTTTGCGCAGGCCGGCGCAGCCTTGTTTGACCGGCGAAGCGCCGCCGCGACTGTGCTGCTGGCCCACGGGTCCGCATGCGCGATGCTGCAGCCAATATCCGATCGTTATGGCTCCGCAGCTCGATCACGCCATGCAGCAACCGGCAGTGGCTTCGGCAGGATAAATTTCGAACCGACACATCGACTTGGAAGGACGATCGTCGGGAGCGGCGTGAATGCCGCTCCCGCCACGATGCTCTTCTATGCGGCAATGGGACGTGGTCATGCACGCGCCATCTGGCATGCTCTCCAGCTTCATTACCCTGCTCGTGACGATCGGCCCCATTGAGACGGCCGTGGTTTTCGCGGGTCTCACCTCCGGCATTCACCGCAGCGATCGGATCAGCCTTGCCGCGCGCTCGGTCCTGATAGCCGTCTCGGTCCTGCTGCTGTTCGCGCTTGCCGGCGGCATCGTCCTCTCGCTGCTGCACATCTCGTTGCCCGCGTTCCGCGTAGCGGGCGGCGCGCTTCTGTTCCTTCAGGCCCTGACGCTCACCTTCTCGAGTCCGGGGCTGTCGTCGATCAGCGAGGGTGAGCGCCGCGAGGCCGAACAGCCCGGCGATATCGCAGTGTTCCCCTTGGCATTTCCCTTGATCGCCGGTCCCGGCAGCCTGTCGGCAGCGGTGCTCGTCATGGGCCGCGCGCAAAGCCTGGTCGAAGCCGGCGGCGTGCTGGGCATGATCGTCGTTTGTGCGCTGCTGACCTGGCTGGCGATGCTCGCGGCCGACCGCCTCGTTCGACTGCTCGGCAGCACCGGCGCCGACGTGGTGGGCCGCATTTCCGGTGTGCTGCTCGCCGGCCTGGCCATCCAGTTCATATTCGACGGCCTCGCGGCCGCGCCATTTCTCGCGCGTTGATCGACCTGCGCGCGGCTCGCGGACGCCCGGCGACTAGTGCTGCTGATCCAGCGCATTCAGCACCCTCGTGATGACGCGCGCATTGGGCGCCGTCCTGGGAAGCTCGCGGCGGGCGAAACGGCGCAATCGCGCGACATCGCGTTGGGGCAGACTGAGTTCGATCGGCGTCTCTCCCACCTTTTCGGGCGCAATTCCCTGCGCCTTCTTCCCGCATTCGAGGAAATAGCCGAGCAGCCGCTTCCGATCGGTGAACGTCCAGCCCAGATCCGCAAGTTCTGCAGGCGAGAGCGAAAGCAGCGCCAGGGCGAACTCCATGATGTCATCGAAGGCGAGCACAATGCGGATTCTCCGCCCGCCGCGCGACCGCCAGCGCTGCGCCAGGCTGCGTTTCACGGCAGTGGTGCGATGCCGTCGACCGCGCGCGCCTCCGTCGGGCCGTAGCCCTCCAGCTGAGCGATAAGGCCTCGCAGGGTCATTGCAGTTGCCGCATCGGATCTGGGCCCTTGTCCAGTTCATGCATCGCCGTGAGAATCTCATCAATCGAAACGGCGCGTTTTGCGCCGGGCGGTTTCCGCAAGCCGGGCTGATCTCTCACCGCCGACCGGTCGGATGCCCAGGATGCGAGAATGGCGCGTTTCACCTCCGGCTCCAGACTGGGATGACGCGCAACATCGAAGGGGTGGAGAAAACGGGAAAACGGTTGCGACATATCCTGGCTCCTTTCTCTATCGTCGCTCCTTTCTCGTTTGCGGACAGGGTGCCGCTTGTCAGAATTTTGGTGCGACGGGGAGGCGCGTCAAGACGGGGGCCGGACCCCAGCCCCGCGGCAAGAGGCAGATTTCGCACTCATTCGTGTCCTGTGCCGAATTTTCGTTCCACGCTCGGGATAATCTCGCGCCCTTGGCATGCAGCCTGTTGTCTCCAAACCCCCAAGACCGTCACGTCCACGCTTTTGCATTCGGCGGTTAGCCGCCGGTATCCGGTTCTGAATTCCTAACGGTGCGCGAACGGCTTGCGTATCGTCTTCAGAATATTAATCTGATCGTGCGCCACGAGGGTGGCGCCGAGGCGTGAGAACCTCGCTTGAGAGTAGAGACCCGCAACCCGTTCGGCCGGGTGGCCGACGCGCATGTCCAGGCCGCTTGCGGCTAAAGGCGCCGGCGCATGTCTCAAGCATGTTCTCAACACCCGGCTTTCGCCCCGAGCGCTCACGGTTGTGGGTCAGACGGGCATGGTCGACAGGTTCAGCACTAGCGAGCAGGTTTGCAAGGAAGCGGTCACGTTCGGCCAGGAACGGCGGCGCGGATGATCGGCAGCTTCCTCAAGCCCGCCACCGTTCCCCGACTGTGCGAGGATGATCCGCTGCCGCCGGAGGACCGCGTCGTCCGCGCCTCTCTGGCTTTGGACGATCTCTATCGTGTCCATGGACCGCGGCTGCTGCGCTATTTCTCCCGTCGTGCCGACCGGCAGGATGCCGGCGACCTCGTGCACGAGAGTTTCGTCCGTTTCGCGAACTCCGATGCCTGCCGCGAGCAGACCATCGAATGCCCCGAGGCCTATCTCAACCAGATCGCCACGAACCTGCTGCGCGACCGCGCCAAGTCTGCTGTGCAGCGATCGCTCGCAAGCCATGTCGCGGCGGACGACGTTCCCCTGGCCGGCCCCGATCTGGTCGCGGCCCTCGAAGCGCGGGACAAGCTCAATCGGCTACAGACCGCGTTGATGCGCCTGAAGCCGAAGACCCGCGAGATATTCCTCGCCCACCGCCTCGACGGATTGAGCTACAAGCAGATCGCGGAGCGATCCGGCTTGAGCGTAAAAGGCGTCGAGTGGCACATGACGAAGGCAATTGATCATCTCGATCGAGTCCTGAGGCGCTGATGGAGCAGCGAAGGATGGACCCCGGTGCGCCTGAGGCGGCGCGTGAGCAGGCGATTGCCTGGCTCGCCCGCCTGCGAGCGGGGCCATCCGACCGGGACATCGCGGACTTCGAGACCTGGTACGCCGCCGATCCGCAGCACGCCGATACCTATGACGCGTTGCTCGACAGCTGGGACGACACCGCGCTCGTATCGCGAACGCCCTTCGCACGGCAGCCGCGACTCGCCGCCGGCCCGTCATGGTGGAAGGCCGCCGCCGCTGTGGCCGCGGTATTGCTACTGTTCGTTGCCGGTGGCCTCGTTCTCACCGGCACCGGTCGGCACAACGTGGCATCCCAAACCATGCTGGCGAGCAGGGTCGGCGAGATCCGCACCTTCACCCTCGAGGACGGTTCGCGCGTCACGCTCGATACGAACAGTGTGGTGCAGGTGCGCTTCGATGGAGAACAGCGCCGCCTTCAGCTCGAACGGGGCCGTGCGCGTTTCGAAGTCGCGCATGATACGCGGCGGCCTTTCGTGGTGGTCGCCGGATCGGGCGAAGTGGTGGCGCACGGAACCGTGTTCGACGTCGACCTGCGGCAATCGAAGACCCTGGTGGTGTTGCTGCAGGGCTCGGTCGAGGTTCGCCGGACCGCCGCCGCCGGTATGCCGGCGACGTCGACAATGCTGAGACCGGGCCAGCAGCTCGCTCTCAGCGGAGGTCGGGCCACCGCCGCGCCGATCGCGATCAAGGTCCCAGAAACGCGCTGGCCCTCGGGCATGCTGTCCTTCGATGACGCGCCGCTCGCGGATGTGGTGGCCTCGGCGAACCGGTACAGCCGGACCCAGATTGTGCTTCGTGATCCTGCGAGCGGTGAGCGTCGCTTCACCGGCACCTTCAAGGCCAGGGAACCGGCACAGCTCGCCGAAATGATCGGGTCGATGTTCCATTTGAGCGTCGAGCGCGACGAAGCCGACAACCTGGTTCTCGAGCCGGACAAATAATTTCCCAGGGTAGCGGGGCGCAGTCGCGTCGAAGTCCCCCAAGCAACGCCACGCAGGCGTGCGCAAAAGGGGGAAGACACGAATGTCGATTGTTCCGAAGGTCGCGCTTGCTTTGTCCATTTCGGTCGCGGGCCTGTCCGCGCCCCTGACTCCCGCAGCCGCCGCCCAGGAGCAACGGCAGAGCTACGATTTACCCGCCCAACCGCTTGCCCGGTCGCTCCGCGAAGTTTCGATGCGGTCGGGGCGCAATATCGCCGCTCCCGCGGAACTGCTTCGGGGCAGGACGGCACCGGCAATCCAAGGAGACTATACGCTCGGCGAAGTCGTCGAAGCGCTGCTCGCAGGTTCGGGGCTGACCGCACGCCGGGTAGGCGACGGACTGCTGATCGAGCGCGTCCGGTCCAGCGACAGCGATCCAGGGGATCAAGGGGCACCCTCGGGCGAGATCGTCGTCACCGGAACCCGCATCCGCGGGTCCGGCCCGGTGGGCTCGACCGTGACTGTCGTCGATCGGCAGGCGATTGAGCGCAGCGGCTATGCCACGACGCAGGACATCGCCCAGACCATCCCGCAGAATTTCGGGGGTTCTCCCAACGAGGGCAACGGCGCCGGGTCGTTCAATTCGGACTCAGGGTTCAACACCGCGGCCGGTTCGAGCATCAACCTGCGCGGGCTCGGCACCGGATCGACGCTGGTCCTGCTGAACGGCGATCGGCCGCCGCTCGGCGGCTTCTCCGGCGTGTTCAGCGATGTCTCTATGATTCCGGCGTCCGCGATCGAACGGATCGAGATCGTCGCCGATGGGGCTTCCGCCATCTACGGATCGGACGCGGTTGCAGGCGTCGTCAACATCATCCCGCGGCTCAACTTCACCGGGGCCGAAACCAAGTTCCGGATCGGCACCGCCGACGGCGATTCCCAAGACATCGTCGCGAGCCAGCTCCTCGGCACCCGCTGGTCGGGCGGGCAGGCGATGATCGCCTACGAATATTACCATCGGACGCGCTTGGCTGCGGCGGACCGGGCCTATGCCACCGACGATCTGCGAAACTATGGCGGCACCGACAATCGCACCCGCTACGCGAACCCAGGAACCATCATCGCCGCGAACGGCCGTACCTTCGCGATCCCGCGCGGACAGGATGGTCGCAGTCTGAAGCCGGGCGATCTGGTGGCGGGCACGTTCAACCTCGGCAACGACTGGACCGATGCCGACCTGCTCCCGGACCAGCGTCGGCACTCGGTCTTCGCCGCCGCCACCCAGAAGCTCGCGCCGAACGTCCGGCTCTATGCCCGCGGGCTCTATTCGTCGCGCAGCTTCACCCAGCGCGAGCGGCCGATCAGCAATGCCGCCCGCACCGTGCCGGTGACCAATCCCTTCTATGTCGACCCCATCGATACCCGACAGCCGGTGCGTGTCCAGTACAGCTTCGTGCGCGATCTCGGTCCGGAGACGACCAGCGGCCGGGTCGAAGCCTATGGCGGCAGCCTCGGACTCGATGCCGACCTCGGCCGCTGGAACATCGACCTGCACGGCACTTGGGGGCGTCAGACCGAGCGCACCACAATCTCCAACCGGGTGAACACCGCCCGGCTCAATGCCGCACTGGCCGACACCGATCCTGCGACGGCCTACAACCTGTTCGGCGACGGCCCCTCCACCAATCCCGCGACGATCGCCAAGGTCCGCGGTTCCACCCGCTCGGGCAACAGCGGCACGGTGTGGTCGGCGGCGCTGCGGGCGGATGGGCCGCTCGCCACGCTTCCGGGCGGAGACATCCGGCTGGCGGTCGGCGGGGAATATCGCGAGGAACGATACAACGATAGCACGACGATCAGCGACGTCAGCACGCTGACGCCCGTGACGCTCGCGCCGATCGCCTTGCCCGGGCCGCGCCGGGTCCGCGCGCTCTACGGCGAAGTGCACGTACCGGTGTTTGGCGAGGATTTCACGCTGCCGGGCTTTCGGCGGCTCGATCTCTCGGCGGCGGTGCGGGCCGAGCGCTATAGCGACTTCGGGTCCACCACCAACCCGAAATTCGGTATCGCATGGGAGCCCTTTTCGGGCCTGACCGTGCGCGGCACTTGGGGCAAGTCGTTCCGTGCGCCCAACTTCAACAACCTGCGGCAGGACCCGGCCAATTCGCTTTTCTTCGCCTATACCTTGCCCGATCCGGCTTCTCCGACCGGCCAGACCAACGTGCTGGTGCTGCGCGGCAACGATCCCGACCTGCGTCCCGAGCGGGCAACGAGCTGGACCGTCGGCGCGGACGTGCGGCCGCCGTCGATCCCCAACCTCCAGCTCAGCCTGACCTACTACAACATCCACTATCGCGACCGCATCGCCTCGCCGGCGGCGAACCTGCTCAACTTCCTGGTCAACCGCGCGACCTATGCCGGCATCATCGATGCCAATCCCTCGCTCGCGACGATCCAGGGCTACTTCGCCTCTCCGGTCTTCCAGAACCCCTTCAACCTGACGCCCAGCCAGATTTCGCTGCTGATCGACGCCCGGCTGCAGAATCTCTCGACCGTGAAGCAAAGCGGGCTGGATCTCGATCTGGGCTACGGTTTCGACCTCCTCGGCGGGAAGGCCGATGTCGGCCTGACGGGTGCCTACATCTTCCATATCGACCAGGCGCTCACCGCCACCGCGCCTTCGACCGATGTCGTGGACCGGCTCGGCAACCCGGTCGACCTGCGCCTGCGTGGCCGCGCCGGCTGGTCCGACGACCGCCTCAGCATCTTCGTGTTCGGCAATTATCTCGACGGCTACACCAACCTCACCAACGCCACGCCGCAGAAGGTCCATTCGTGGACGACGTTCGACCTGCAGATCGGCTATCGCTTCGGCAAAGCCGGAACCGACCATGATCTCAACATCGCGCTGAGCGCCACCAACCTGTTCGACCGCGATCCGCCCAAGGCGGCCTATTTTCTCGGCCCCTTCTCGGTCGGGTTCGATCCGGACAACGCCAGCCCGCTCGGCCGGGTCGTCTCGCTCACGGTCACCAAGAAATGGTGAGACCCGTGCTGCGCTATGGCCTCGCGGCGGCATGGCTAATGGTTCCATCGGCCGCCATGGCCGAGAGCTGCCGCACGTGGCTGATATCGGCGGAGCCTGCGGTGGCGCGCGATGTCAGCCCGCGCGATCTTGTCGAACTGCGCGATTTCGGGCGATCCGATACCGCACTGTCGGGGCCGTCGCCGTTCAGCCTGTCGCCCGACGGCACCGAGCTCGCGATCGCTCTGCGCCGGGCCGATCCCGATACCGATCGCTATTGCATCGGGATCGTCGTCGTGCCGCTCGACGGCGCCAGGCCGCCGCGGCTGATCGACGTCGGCGGCGAATTCATCCTCGCGCGCGGCGACAGCCACGGCGTTCCCGACCTGCCGGTGGGCACCGAACAGCCGGTGACGCCGCTATGGTCGCCCGGCGGTCGCTGGCTCGTCTATCTCAGGCGTGACCGGGGTGTGACCCAGGCTTGGCGTGCGCGGAGCGACGGAAGCTTCGCGGGACCGGTGACGCATGACGCCGAGGACGTGCGCGCCGTCCGCTGGTCCGAGGACGGCAAGGCGCTGATCGTCACCACCCGGCCGATGGCGACCGCGAACGCCGCAATCGAGCGCGAAGGGCGTAGCGGCTTCCTCTATGACGAACGCTTCTGGACCTTGTCCAAGGACCGGCCGCGCCCGAGGCTGCCGCTGCTGAAGACGGACCGGCTGGTCGACCCGGAGACGGGCGGCACGATCGCAGACACCGATGCGCCGGACAGGGACTTGGCCGATCGGCCCGCCAACGCACGGCTCTTCGCCCAATCGGAGAGCGGCGCCCGCGCCTGGACCTCGCCGACCGATCCAGGACGCGTCCTCGGTGCTATCAGCCTTAAGGTCGAGACCGGAGGCCAGACCCGCACCTGCACGATGGAAGCCTGCGCGGACGCGGTCGGGGCGCTATGGTGGCGCGATCCGGGCGAGCTGCTCTTCATGCAGGGCGGCACGCCCGAGAACGGCGGCACGACCACGCTCTATCGCTGGCGCGTCGACAGCGAGGCGGCGCCGGTGCCGCTTCTCGCCACCACCGATGCCCTGATCGGCTGCCAGCTGCTCGCGCGGCGACTGATCTGCGCGCGCGAAACGCCGACCCGCCCACGAGTGATCGTCAGCGTCGATCCGGACAGCGGCCGCGCGACCACGATCTACGATCCCAATCCCGCCTTCGCACGGCTGCGCACCGGCCACGTCCAGCGGTTGCGATGGACGGACGCGCAAGGCGTTGCCGGCTATGGCGATCTCGTCCTTCCGCCCGGGCATCGCCCCGGCGACCGGCACCCGCTCGTCATCGTCCAGTACCAGAGCCGCGGCTTCCTGCGCGGCGGGACCGGCGACGAATATCCGATCCATGCTCTGGCCAGCCGCGGCTTCGCGGTGCTGAGCTTCAACCGCGTTCGGCCCTATGCCAGCGATTCCGGCGCGCGCGACCTCGCCAGCTTCATCCGGATCGGCATGACCGGCTTCGCCGAGCGCCGGCGCATGCTGTCGGCGATCGAGACCGGCATCGACCGGAGCATCGCATTGGGCGTGGTCGATCCCGCCCGGATCGGCATCTCGGGCCTCAGCGACGGTGCGGCCAGCGTCCAGTTCGCACTCATCAATTCGACCCGGTTCCGCACAGCGGCGATGAGCTCTTGCTGTGACGATTCGAGCAGCGTGCACTTCGCCGCCGGCCTCGGCTATCTCAACGACACCACCGCCTGGGGCTATCCCGAGCCGGGCGCCGACGATCCGGCGTTCTGGCGGCGCTACTCGCTCGCCGCCAATGCCGATCGCATCGACGTGCCGATCCTTCTCCAGCTTCCTGACGACGAGTTCCGCCTCGGCCTCGAAACCTATGTCACGTTCGACCGGCGTCATGCGCCGATCGAGATGTACGTCTTTCCCGACGAGTATCATGTGAAATGGCACCCGGCGCACCGCCTCGCGATCTACGATCGGGCGATCGACTGGTTCGACTTCTGGCTCAACGGACGCGAGGATCCAGCGCCGGCGAAGCGCGAGCAATATAGCCGCTGGCGTGCCCTCGCAGCCCGGTCGCGGGCTACTCCGACCAGTTCCGCAGCCACGCCTCCGCATCGACCAGCGCCAGCAGGCGCATCACCAGCTCGCCCGACGGTGCCGGGTTCCTGATCGCGGCCTCGACCGCAGCCCGGTCGAGAATGCCCTGGCCGGCCAGTCCGCCTTCGAGCAGCAACTCGCCGACAAGCCCGCGGTTGCGATCGAACAGGCGCGCGCAGAAGCCGTCGAAGGCGCCCTTCGAGCGGCGCTCGATGACGCATGTCGGCAGGCGATCGGCGAAGGCGCGGCGCGCGAGCGCACGGTTCTCGCCGCCCTCGCACCAGCGCCAGCTCGGCACCGCGAGGCAGAATTCGACGATCGGCTGCGACAGGAGCGGGAACAGGACCGGCGCGAACGAGGCCCGGCCGTGACCCTCAAGGTGATTGGAGAGCGTGGCGATCGCCCGCACATGCGCGGCCTTGCCCGGCATCGAGCCGTTGCCGCACGCCTCCGCGCTGTGCGGGACGGCTGCCAATCCGCGAGCCTCCGGCGCAAGCAGCCTGATATCGTTCCGATCTGTCCCGACCTGACGGCGCGCCACCATCCGGCGGACGAACCGTGTCACCGCTTCCCATGAGGTGGCGTGGCTGACCCGCGCGATGTCATCGAGCGTGCGGATCACCGCGAAGCGGGGGCCTTCACTCCACAGCCTGTCGATGGCCGGCGCGATCGACTGGCGATAGCCGAACAGATCGTCGCCCCCGCCGCCGCTGGCGAACGCGTCCGCACCGATGGCGCCGGCATGCGCGCGACTCAGCGCATCGGCCGCCTGTGTGAACGCGCGGGCATTGGGACGCGGCAGGTCGCACGCATGCGACCGGGTGAGGTCGACGTCCTCTACTTGCGGATGGGTGATCTCCAGTGGAAGTCCGAGCTCATCGGCGATCGCCTGCGCGTAACCGAGCTCGGTCGGATCGCCCGGTCCGGCGGCGAAGGTGATGAGCTGCGGCGCCTCCGCGCGGCGCACCAGGGCCGCGGCGACGACGGCGGAATCGAGCCCGCCCGAGATTTCAATGAGCGGCCGCCGGTAGACGCCGGCCCAGGCCGCCATGCAACGGTCGATCGTCTCGGCGAGCGCCTCGGCGGACAAGTCCTGCCCGGGTGCAGGCCGCGCGAAGTCCCAGGCGTCCCACACCCGACGACGCACCAAGCCTCGGGGGCCGACGGAGACCACCGTTCCGGGCAGCACTTCCTCGACTCCCGCAAGCGCCGTCTGCTCGCCCCGCCAGTCATGGCTCACCAGCGAAGCGGCCACGATGCGCCAGTCGATCGATGGTGTGAGCAAGCCGTGCGCGAACAGGAGCCGCGGCGCATCGGTGACCAACCAGACCGATCCGGACCGCGCCATATAGCAGGGCGCCATGCCCGAAGGATCGCGGAGCAGCTCGATGCCATCCGCCGCCGGCCGGACCGCGACATAGGCGCCCCAATGGCGCCGCACGAACGCGGTGCCGTCATCGTCCGGAGGCCGGGAGGCGGTGTCCGACGCGGGATCGGCCGAGCGCGTGAAAAGGTGGCCGAGAAGGATGCCGTCCCCGAGAGGGCGGACCGTCACCGCGTCGCTCGCGAGCAGCGTGAGCCCGGCACCGGTGCGCTCGCGCCGGAGCGCCCCGCTGCGCGTCAAGGCGACCGCCACCGCTTCGACCTTGTCGGTATCGCCGCCTGTGCCGACGAGGAGGCACCAGCTACCCATCAGCCGAGATGAAGGATCGGCGCATAGCGCCCGATCGTGTCGGGCGGATCGCCGAGCAGCGCGTGTCGCGTCTGGACCCAGCAGTGCGCGCCGAACGGATAGGCCGTAACCCCGAACACCAGTTGCACCGCATCGAGGTCCTCTCCGAGCCAGTCGACCAGCGCCAGCGAGTCGAGCAGGCAGACGCGTCGCACGGGGGCGAGATGCCGCACGGCGTGGTAGACGGCGGCTTTGACGGCCGTCGCCTGGCGATTGGCGGCCCTGCGCGCTGGACGCTCAAGCGCCGACCGGCGATGTTCGAGATTGGTGCGAAGCGGCATTTTGCGGAGCATGCGCCTGGCCCGGATGACGGCCGCGGCGACGCCGAGCGCCTCGCCCAGGCCGGGTCGCACGCGCGGAAGCATTGTTCCAGGAACATCGCAGGGGATGGCGAGCGAGACCGGGTGCGCCGGACGCCGGTCTTCATCCTCGAAGCCCAGCCGTGCCGCGAGGGCCTTGAGGCACGCCTCCGGCATCGGTCCGGCCGGCCCGCCGAGCCATTCGATGAAGGTCGCATTCAGCGGCGGCGGCAGCATGAGATAGCGGTCATGCGCGATATCGAGGAACACCGCTCTTCCGGCAGAGACCGCGACGGTCACGTCCGCGTTGAGGCGCCAGTAGGTGGCCATAGCCGGACGTACCGGCGCCCGGGCGGACGCCGGCATCGCTCGCATCAATCGTCAGACAGGCCGGTCTGCGGGATTTCCCGCACGAAGTCGGGCATCTGGCCCTCGCCACCGAGAGTCTCCTCGCTCGCCACGCCGAGTTCGATCACGTCATCTTCGTAGGTCATAACGCCATTCCTTCCACTGCGGATGCGCGGCACGACGCCGACGCCCGGGCGGACGCCGGCGCCTGTCATGTCACTCGTCGGAGAGACCGGTCTCCGGAATCTCGCGGACGAGATCCGGCAGCTTGCCGTCGCCGCCGAGCGTCTCTTCGCTGGCGACACCGAGATCGATCACATCGTGTTCGTAGGCCATGATGCCACTCTCCTTCTCGCTGCGGACGTGCAGCGTCGCGCAGGATAGGAAGGGCCACGGGCGATCCGAATTGAATACGGTTTTGATTCTTCGATTATTCGGCCGGAGGATCTTCCATCCGATAGAGTCGGCGCAGGATGGCCGCGGCCGACCGGATACGACGCCGATGGTAGCGCGCCAGCAGCGGCCGGAGCCTGGCGCTGTCGCGGCGCCCAGCCGCCCCTGCGATCTCGTCGAGCTCCGTATCGATCTCGCCCAGCACCGTGGACTCCGCCACGCGCGCCGCATGGAGCCGGTCATTCATTCGCGCGATCGCCCGAGCATGCTCGACGTTCGGCGACCAGCGCGCGATGTCGGTGAACAGCGTCGCTGTGCGGACGGCCTGGTTGCCTGACTCCCCGACAAGCGGCATCCCCGTGGCTCGCGTTCCCGGCTTGCGAAGCACCACACCGAGTATCTCGGCATTCCAGGCATAGCGGTCCTTGAGTGCGGGCTCGTCGATCAGCGGCATATGGAAGCCTTCGCCGGTGCCGGTCTCGACCAGGTCTTCGCCGACGAGCATGTTGAGGCCGGCCCGTACCGGCGTCACGCTGCTGCCGAGCCGGTCGGCGAGCACGGCCGGATCGAGCCGTGCGCCCGGCCGAAACGCACCGCGCAGAACGTATGCCTTCACGGCCTCATAGATGCGCTCGGCGGTCGGGCCGGCCGCGTTCATGTCGCCTGGCTCGCAAGATAGGCATCGACCATCGCAGTCTGGTCAGGCCGCAGCGCGTCGATCGCGGCCAGGGGGGCGTCCGCGCGCCCGTCGAGCAGCACCGACGGGCATTGCCCTTCATAGTTGCCGAGATTGGGGCGATGCTGGCGATACCCGACGAGCGCGGCGAGGTCCGGCGGGAAGCCGCGCGCGATCTCGGGCGGATAGGCGAGCCATTGGTTCTCGTAGGGCTTGAGCCAGCCGAGCGAATAGCCGACGACGATGCCGCGACGCACCTCCTCCGTGCGGTTCGCGCCCGCGCCGTGCAGGGTGGAGCCGAGGAACAGGAGAGCGTCTCCGGGCGCCATCTCGGCCGCGACCGGCGCGGTCCGAGGCTCCGGGATGAGCGCGTTCGCGCCGTGGCTGTCCGGCCAGACCATCGTCGCCCCGTTGGCGGCGGTGAAGCGGGTCAGCGGCCAGATCACGTTGACCAGATACTCGGCCTCGCCGGCGGGTGCCCGCCACATATCCTGGTCGCGGTGCGGCATCTGCGCGGGCGCGCCGGGATGGACGGCGATCGCCTGGGCGACGTTGAGCTGGATTCGGTCGCACCAGCGCGAGAGCAGCGTCTGGACGGTGGCGAGGATTGCCGCGTGCCGGACCAACGCGGCGGCGTGCTGCGAACGGATCAGGAGCCGTCCGAACCGCTTGGTCGTGGTGCCGTAGAAGGCGCCCTCGCAGAACGGCGTGCGCGCGAAATCCTCGGCCAGGTCCTGGTCCAGCGCAGCGATCGTCGCGGGCGGAAGCGCGCCACCGACGATGCAATAGCCGCGCTCCTTGAGTTCGGTCGCGTGGCCCTCAAGGAGGGGCATCATGGTCTCGGTCATCGCGCCTCTCCCTTCAGGCGGCCACGCGCAAGGCGGCACGGATGTCGATCGACGGCACGATGCCGGCCGCGGCGAGCTTTGCCGGCGTATCGGCGTCGATCTCGATCCCGAGCGCGACGAGCATTGTGCCGTCGATCACCTGCGGCAGGCCGAGCGGCCGGCAGCGCCAGCCGAAGGCGAGAATCTGCTGGAACCACGGCATTTCGGCGATCGCGGTATAAGCGGTGATTCCATGGGCGAGCGCGTGCTCGGCGAGCGCCGTCACCAGCGTATCGCGCGCCGCCCGACGCTCGCGCGCCGAAAGGCCGCGATCGAGACAGAAGCGGGTGATCTCGAAGACGTCGGGGGCCTGCGGCGGCGCCGCCTCGCACAGCTCGCCATAGAAGCTGTCGAGGATGTGCGGGCGCGTGGTGGGCAGCAGCCGCGCCGAGGCGAGATGGCTTCCCTCGCCGTCGGCGAGCACCAGATAGGTCGCGTGAGTGTCGTCGAACTGGTCGACCTCATAGGTGCCGTCGATCACCGGCACATCCCATTTGAGCAGATCGACGAACACGGATTTGCGCGCGGCGAACATCGCGCGGAGCACGCCGTCCGGGATCGGGCGCGCGGCCGTTTGCATGACGTGAAGCATGTCTGGGCTCCCTTGGCTGTCGGTCTGCCAAGGGTCTGCCCGGACGGCGGCGCCCGCTATTCCCGGAAAGGGTAATATCAGCGGCGGAAGATATCGGTGAAAGTGAGCGTTCCGTCGAACAGCGCCCGGATCGCCAGCAATGCTCGCTTGCTTACCCCGTATCGTGCGCAGGCCATCTTGATATGGCGCGCGACCGTCTCCTCGGTCACGCTCAGGATGCGGCCGATCTCCCAGTCGGTCTTGCCGCGCGCCGCCCACAGGAGGCAGTCGCGCTGGCGGTCCGTGAGCGCCGGCGGCGGCGGTTTGGAGAGATGCCCGCGATCGGACCAGAGCCGGCGCGCGCCCTCGAACGCGAAGGCGCCGGCAAGCTGCGCCATCGGCAGCAGGTCGACGACGATCGGCCGGCCCGCCTCGCTCGCGAACGAACAGGACCCGCGCGCCTCACCAGGGACATGGGCCGGGACGGTGAAACCCTCGCCGATGCCTTCTTCGCGGCCCATCGCCAGCACGCGCCGGTCATCGGCGGTGAGTGGAATCATCTCGGACATGCGCGACCAGCAGAAGCCGACACTCGTCACGTGGCTCGCGCGGTGCACCGGATCGGATACGCCGAGCGCGTTGCGGTCGTAATAGTCGGCCCATCGGTCCGGATAATTGTGGAGCCGGATCGCCGTGCCCTCTGCGGCGAGCACATCGACATGATGGGTCAGCGCGAAATATTGGAAGCCGAGCTCGTCGGTCACCGCCTGCATCGCAGCGGTCAGATCGTCGACGGTCCTCACTTCCTCGACGATGCGGATGAACTGCATCGCCATCATGTGCATGCCCATCGGGCAGCAACACGGCCCCGGGCGGCGTCTCAAGCCACCGCATATCCCGAGACCGCCCTTTCCCTTGTACTCGGGCCGGAAGACGGGGCCTCACGCCGTCCTCCGGCGACTCTTGCGGTTGCAAGCCATTATCATGAAGAGTTCACACGAAGAAGATGTCTTGAACAAGCAAAATGGCGGAGGCGGCGGCAAGTCCCGCGCCGTCGCCGGTCGCCGCCCGCGAGTCGCCGGAACGGCACGGCAGAGTTGCCCGCACGCGCATGACGGGGAATACGCAAGACGACGGCCCCGGATGGTGGCGCGACGGCCGGCGCTATTCTGGCCTTCGCGGCATAGATCGGGCCGGGCTCATGTGGGAATGGCTGCGCCGCGATCCCGGCTACATAGCCTGGTATGCGCGGGCGAGCGACGCAACGCGCGGCCACGCCCAGACGGGGATCGAACCGATCCAGTGGGGGCTTCACTTTCGCCGAGGATCCGGACCGCGCAGCGCCCGAGGCCCGGATCATCTGGCATGCCGATCTCGACCCCGGCACGCTGCGCGTCATCGCCGTGCCGTCCGATCCGGCGGACCCCGACAGCATCCGCACCGACCGTCTCGCGCCGTGGCTCGCGCTCGCGACCGATAGCGACGGCCGCGAGCATGCCGTGCTTTCGGACGGATGGCACCGCATCCGCGTCGATGTCGAGGAAGGCAGCATCGCCCGTGAGGAAGCCGTACTGCTCCAGTATCGCCTGCTCGGCGTCACCTCGGCCGAACGGAAGATCCTGCCGCTGAGGCGCTTCCTCGAGCTTTGCCGCCGCGGCCGCTTCGCGCGATCACTCTTCCCCCGTGACCCGCGGGTCGATCGCTGGCTGACGGTGCTGCGCGTCCACGACGCGCTCGCCGCAGGCGCCAGCCAGCGCGAGATCGGCGCCGCCTTGTTCGGCGAGGACCGTATCGTGCTCGACTGGAACGACGGCCGCGATTCGCTGCGCTCGCGCATCCGCCGCCTGGTGCGCGATGCGCGGGCCATGGCCCAGGGCGGCTATCGGCACCTTCTCACCCGGGGCCCGGAAGCTGTCCCGAAACCGCTTACCGAAACCGGCAGCGGCCTGGATAAATCGGAATGAGGCGTTGATTGGCTACTTGGGGAGCGATGGGCGTTTTGGGGTCCAGAGTGCGTCATTCAAGCGACTATGTCGGTCGTCATCGGCCACGTGTGTCCCAGGCCGGCGGTACAAGGAAGCCGTTGCGACGCCATTCCTCGACAATCGAAGCCTCAAACCAGTCATCGGCGAGATGGGCATGGTCGAGCACGATCAATTGCAGGCCATCGATTTCCTGACAGGCGCGATGCATCAGCTCAAACAGGGCCTGCACTGCGTGACGGTCCTTGTCGTCAAGCGGATCGAGACTGCCCTCCTGATCCCGTTCGGCAGGGTAGTGAGCCTGGCTCGGCTGATCGAAGATCAGCATCGCTGGAACCGGCCGGTTGCGCTTCCTGAACCACCAGTGCAGTGCGAGGTAGGTGAGCACATGATAGCCGACCCAGTTCTCGCCACTTCCCATCCGGTTGAGCGGTATCGGTCCATCGAGTGTGTCTGCGACCACCGTCAGCTTCTTGATGTCTAATCGAAGCTCGCTGCCGCTATGCTCGAGATCGAGGGACTCGGCAAAGGCCGACATCTGCTTGCTGATGAGGTTGAGATAAGTATCGAGCCGCTGGGCAACATCGTCAGCGTTGACGGCCGCCTCGAGCGTCTCGACCTTGCGCTTCGCTGTTTCGATCATCGGCTTCAGATCGGGCTCGCTCTCGCTCGGGCGGACCGCTTCCAAAAACGCACCGATGCGTCCGATGACACGTGCTTGGTCGACCAGCAGGTCCTGCTGCGCCTTAGCCCGAGCGTCATCAGCGATCAGCCGTGACAGCGAATTCTGCGCTTCGACCAGCTCACGCTCAAGCTTTCCCTTTCGCTGCTCCAGGCTTTCGATGTGACGTTGAAGGTGCGGCTGCTCGACCTCGACCGCTGCGAGTTGATCGCTCACCAGGCGCAGGGCATCGGCGACTTGTGCGGCGCCCGGTGTTGGCACATCGAGCGCCGTGTCGCACAGCGGACATTGATGACCGTCGGCATCGAACTTGAATAGGCCGATCGAGCTAAGGCGAGCCCGCTGTTCGTTGCCCTCGCGCGAATAGGCACTTTGTTCGGACAGCATGAGCCGCGACGCCCGAAGTTCGTCGTTCACCCGTTCGAGACCGCTTCTGAGCGTCGCCTGTTCGCCCCGCAGCCGATTAATGGAATCCCCGAAGTCGGGCAACGCCGCCGTGGTGGCAAGATCGGTGCGCACGGCGCGATCAAGTACTTCCAGCGCGATATCAATCTCAACCGGCTCATACTCAGGGACGATCAAGCCGACACGCTTGCCATCCGTCACCAGCCTGCGGATGCGGGCGATGTCGACGTTGCGCGCCTCATTTTGCCGCTGGGCACGCTGCTCGAGTTCGCGCAAGGTTTCGCGCGCTAGATCGAGCTCGTGCTGCCGCAGGAAATGCTGTTCATCGACCGCGCCCACGAAATAGGGCAGAGTATCCTTGATCGCCTGCGGGATGAACTGGTCGCCCTGTCGATGGAAGAGCCGGTCGCGGTTATCGATTTCATCCTGCTTCTGGAAGCATAGGAACAAGGCGTGCCGGATCGTTGCCTGCAACGGCAGTCGCGTCCCGCTCTGCGGCCTGTTTTCATTCTCCGAGATGCCGACGAAACGCGACAACAGGGAAATAAGCTCGGGTTCGACCATGTTTCGCGCGAGCTCGTCGAACGCCGGCGCCGCGTCGAACGTACCGCGGCGGACATAGATCTCGCCGCCGGTATCCGTGCCAGGGCCCGGATTCTTGCGGGCAACGAACAGCTCGTCGTCGCCATTCAGCAAGCGCACCGCGAACCATGAAACGCTACGCCTGATCACGCCTTCGGCCACGTTGCAGCTGCTCCGGCCAAGGCAATAGTCGATGATGTCGATGATCGCTGACTTACCGGTCTTGGAATCGCCGGTGATGACGTTGAGGCAACCGCTCTTGAAAGTGAGCTCGCGCTGCTCGCCTGAATGCGAATAGAGCACGATCGCCCCGATGCTCATGCTCACGGTTTGATCCCCCAGGCAGCCATGATCGTCGATGCCGTACCGGCCTTCGCAAGCCAGCGACCAAGCAGGCGCGCTGCCGCGATGCACTCGCGAGCGTCCTCGGTGAGAGCGTCCTCAAATTTCTTCGCGACTACCAGTGGCTTGGCGCCGAGCGTAACCCCGCCATCATCGGCAAAGGCCATTGCGCTACGATCGATCGCGAAGCGCAGCGCTTCCTGCACGACCGGCCGCAGCGAGCGCGCGCGTTCCGCAAAGCCGACCAGGACCTCGGGATTGCGCTCGCGCCACGAATAGAGCGACGTGAGCGTTGAGCCCGGCAAGGCGCGCCGAGTCTTGCCGTGGACCGCGATCGCAAGAACACAGAACAGCAGGGCATAAGGGGCGGCCGCTCCCTTCGCCTTCTGATACTCCTTTACGAACTCATGCAGCGCCGTAGCGCAGAAGGCGGGGTTGAACAGATGCGCCTCTTCGCGCGGGCGTTTGTCCCAGACCAGAAGGCTCATGCGGCCTCGCCCTTGGCAGGGGTGCCGAACATTGTACCGTGATCGGGATGCCAACCGACCGTCACGCCGTCGGCAAGGATCTGATAGGATCCCGTGCATAGCCATTGTTCATGGCGGTTGCGGAACGGTGCCTGCGCGCGGTTGGCCCAGTGGAACAGGTCGCGACCGAACAGTTTCTTCTCGTCTTCTGTCGAAGGCGCGCCGCTGCTTTCGCGGGCAAGGCGCTCCCGCTTCCACCGCTCGACCAGATCGGCATCGTAACGGGCCGCCTCGCCGTCGAGCAGTGCATTCTCCCGCGCCCAGCTCGAGCGTTGCGCTGTTGCCCGATAAAAGTCGAGCTTCGCGAGCTCGATAGACTCCTCCGCCACATCGACACAGCGCATCTGCCGGACGAATATTCGGTCATCGGAGTCGGGCAAGGCGTCGGCGGAGACCGCCAGCGTTTCCGGGTTGATCAATAGTTCATTGTTGCGAAAGGCCCGGCCGATCTCATCGATCTTTGCGCGCAACGCAAGGAGCGATATTGCGAGCGTGTCCGGCTCGGCAAGCGATGTGACGACTTGCGCGAACCACCATCCCTCGAGATGGTCGACTAGGTCCGAGACCTTCCCGTCCGGCGCCGAGAAGTAGAGCTGCTCCTCGATCTCGCTTCGCGCATTAGTGATGCTGGGCGCGTTATCGTGGATCCGCATCGCCGAAAGCAGATTGCCCTGATCTTGCTCGGACAACGCAAGAAAGGCCTTGCGGCCGGCGGCGGAATCCTGATTGGTTGAAGCTACGGCGGCTGCCTTGAGAAGACGGAGCGCGGTCTTCTCTGCGTCTGCGGAAGGCCGCGTTGCTCTGAGCAATTCGGCGGCCGAGCCGCCTGGCGCCTGGGCGGTGGTGATGATGGTGAACCGCCGTTCGAACGGCGCTTGCGGATCCGCGGCGACCTGTTCGCTCCAGATCCTTAGCGTCTTCCACAGGTCGACGCTCATGTCGGTCAGGCTCGAAGGATTTACATGATGCTTAAGCTGAAGCTGCTCGGTCGCCGTGCCGTGCTGCTCGAAGGCGACATCGTCGAAACGCTCGATCGAAACCGAAAGGCCTGGTTGGGATTTTGTTTCCAGGATGGCCAGTAGCAGCGCCTCACGGCACTGGTACAGATACCCGAGCATTGACCCGGTTGCGTTGTAGTTCGAAGCGATAGTGCTCACCCCGTTTCGTGATTGGGCGTTGCCCCAGCCCAATGAGCTGGACGCTATGTCTCTTAGAAAATGTTGTAAAGTATCAACACTCCAACTCGTGGCGGACGGCTGTCCTTACTCTTCCGTGCCGCGCTGCTGATACGTTAAGAAACTGATCGCTCTTGCAGTTGATCTCGGCGGTACGCACAGGATCATAGTCTGGTCATCGGGGAGGAGCCGCGCCTCGCGCGCTATGCGCGCGACCGCGCTCTACGGCTCGGGCATGCGCCCTTCGCCGCCGAGCCCCGGAAGACGGGTCTCGGCCTGGCGGTGACGATCGCTGGCGCTTGAAGCGGTCGCCGCGCTGCCGCGCGGCGGCGCTGTCGGTGGCCTCTCCCGGATGCGCGGGAGTGGGCGGCGCTCCCTCCTAGGCGCGGACGCGGCGGCGGCAAGCCGGCCGTGCGGCCGGCTCCTTCATTGCCATTGCGGCCCTTCGGGTGCCGCCGCCGCTCGGGCCCGCGCCTTGCCGGTCGCCTCTCGCCGCCCACCCCCGCTTTCCGGGGAGGCCATGCGGTTTTGGGGCGGGAAAGGAGGCGAGGACAATGCCAGCAACCCCCACCCGTCGCGCCCGGCGCAAGCCGCAGCCCGGCACCGAACGGCAGCTCAAGCAGCAGACCAATCCGCAGGCCGAACCCCGCGCCAGCCTCTACGATGAAGTCACCCGCCGGATCATCGCCGAGCTTGAGGCGGGGCGCTTCCCTTGGGTCCAGCCTTGGGGCCGCCCCGAGGCGGCGGGCCTTGCGCCCGGCCTGCCACGCAACGCGCTCACCGGCCGCCATTATTCGGGGGTCAACGTGCTGATCCTGTGGGGCGCGGTGATCGAGCGCGGCTATCCCAGCCAAGGCTGGCTGACCTTTAAACAGGCGCTGGAGGCGGGCGGCAGCGTCCGCAAGGGCGAGCGCGGGACCACCGTCGTCTATGCCGACCGTTTCACCCCCGAAGCCGAGAAGGAGCGCGCGCGGGAAAGCGGCGAGGACGCCAAGGCCATCCCCTTCCTCAAGCGTTTCACCGTGTTCAACGTGGCGCAGTGCGAGGGGCTTCGCCCCGGCCTCGCGCCCGAGCCGGTGCCGCTCCCCGAACGCGAGATCGTGCCCGTCGCCGAGGAAGTGATCGCGGCAAGCGGCGTCGATTTCCGCATCGGCGGGAGCCGCGCCTTCTACGTGCCGGGCGCCGACTATGTGCAGGTCCCGCCGCAGCCCGCCTTTTTCGAGCAGGTCAATTACTACCGCACCTGCCTGCACGAGCTGACCCATGCGACCGGCCATCGCTCGCGGCTCGGCCGGAACCAGACCGGCGCATTCGGCAGCAAGGACTATGCCCGCGAGGAACTGGTCGCCGAGATGGGCGCGGCCTTCCTGTGCGCGAGCCTCGGCATCGTGCCGACCGTCCGCCACGCCGACTATCTGGCGGGCTGGCTCGACGTGCTGCGCGAGGACAATCGCGCGATCTTCCGCGCCGCAGGCCAAGCCAGCAAGGCGGCCGACTGGCTGCTCACCCGGCACCGCGAGGCACAGGAAGGGAGGCTGGCGGCATGATCCTCCTCACCCCCGACCTGCGCTTCGCGCTGCGCGCCAACGACATCACCCGCCGCGCCGCCGCGCAGCGCGGCCAGCCCGAGCCCGACCCGGTTCCGGTGGTCAAGCTGTTCAACCCGCTGGGCGCGGCGACATGGCTCGCGACCGAACTCGACGAGGACGACGACACGCTGTTCGGCTTGGCCGATCTCGGGTTCGGATGCCCGGAACTCGGTTATTTCAGCCTGTCCGAGATCGCCTCGCTGCGCCTGCCCTTCGGGCTCGGCATCGAGCGCGACATCGGCTTTTCGACGACCGTGCGCCTGTCGGTCTGGGCCGACACCGCGCGCCGCGTCGGTTCGATCCTCCAGGCCCAAGCCATCATCTGGCGCATCGAGTCCGCGCCGGTCCCCGAGATTCCGACCGATCCCAGCCAAGGGAAAGGCGGATGACGCGCGGCGCGTTCCGCCGCTTATCCAAAGCCGGTCCGCCATCCCCGCAAAGAGCGACGGACCGGCACTCACAAGGAGTGCTGACCATGAAACTCGATTTTATCCCACTCGACAAGCTGGCCGTCAGCAAGGCCAATATGCGCTACGCCAAGCGCCCGCCCGACGTGTCCGACATCCTGCCCACCGTCCGCGCGCGCGGCATCCTCGTGCCGCTGATCGTGCGCCCGCAACCCGGCCCCGAGGACGCCGAGGGGCACGTGCCCGAGGCGTTCGAGATCGTTGCCGGAAGCCGCCGCTTCCACGCCGCGCGGATCGTCGCCGACGAGGCGGCGCAGGCCGAGCCGGTGCCCTGCGCAATCCTCGACGCGGGCGACGATGCCGCCGCCATCGAGGCCTCGCTGATCGAGAATCTGGCAAGGCTCGATCCCGACGAGGTCACCCAATGGGAGACCTTCACCCGGCTGGTGAAGGAAGGCCGCACGCCCGAGGACATCGCCGCGACCTTCGGGCTTCCCGAGCTGACGGTGAAGCGCGTCCTCGCGCTCGGCAACCTCCTGCCGCGCATCCGTCAGATGTATGCGCGCGAGGAGATCGACCGCACGACCGTCCGGCACCTGACGCTCGCCAGCAAGAGCCAGCAGCGCGCATGGCTGGCGCTCGCCGACGATCCAGACGCCTATCTGCCGACCGGCCATCAATTGAAGGCGTGGCTGTTCGGAGGGCAGTCGATCGCCGTGCGCCATGCGCTTTTCGACCTCGCGGCGAGCGGGCTTGTCACCATCGCCGACCTGTTCGGCGAGGACAGCTATTTCGCCGATACGGACGCCTTCTGGACGGCGCAGGATGCGGCGGTCGAGGCGCGCCGCGCCGAATATCTGGACGCGGGATGGGCCGATGCGGTGATCGTGCCGGTGTCTGAGCATTTCCATAGCTGGGAATATGAGAAGGCGGCCAAGCGCAAGGGCGGGCGCGTCTATATCGACGTGCGCGCCAGCGGCGAGGTCGTGTTCCACGAAGGCTATCTCTCGCGCAGGGAAGCCCGCCGCGCGACGGCTTCGGACGGCGATGCGGCGGCACAGCCCAAGCCGTCCCGGCCCGAGGTCAGCGGCCCGATGCAGGTCTATATCGACCTTCATCGCCACGCCGCCGCGCGCGCGGCGCTGCTCGCCCATCCGGGCGTGGCGCTCCGGCTGATGGTCGCGCACGCCATCGCGGGCTCGCACCTGTGGAGCGTGCGTGCGGAGCCGCAATCGGCGCGCAACGACGAGACCCGTGAAAGCGTCGAGACCGCGCAGGGCGAGACGGTGTTCGACGAACGTCGCCGCGCGGTGCTCGGCCTGCTCGGCTTCTCGCCCGACGAACCGACCGTGGTCGAGGGCAGCGTGGAAGGCGCGGACGGCGACCCGCTCGCGGCGCTGTTCTGGCGGCTGCTCGACCTGCCCGACGCGGCGGTCATGGACGTGATCGCGGTGATCATGGGCGAAAGCCTCGCGGCGGGAAGCGCGGCGGTCGAGGCGGTCGGGCTCCATATCGACCTCGACATGGCTGACTGGTGGCAAGCCGATCCCGCCTTCTTCGAACTGGTCCGAGACCGCGAGGTGCTGGCCGCGCTGGTCGCCGATGTCGCGGGCGAAGCCGTCGCCGCCGCCAATGCGCGCGAGAAGGGCAAGACGCTCAAGCGCATCGTCGCCGATCATCTCGACGGCGCCAACGGACGCGAAAAGCGCGAGCGCTGGGTCCCCAAGTGGATGGCGTTCCCGCCCGCCGCCTATACGGCGCGCGGCGGCGTCGGCACGGTGCGCGCGCATGCACTCGCCGAGGCGGCGCGCGTGTCCGCCACGCCGCCCGAGCCACCCGCAGCGCCTGCCGCAGTCGCCCGGCCGGACCACGATCCGGCACCCGCGTCGGAGGCGGCCGAGCCGGTCCCGCTCGCGGCCTGAGCCCTGCAAGGGCGGGGCGGTTCGCCGCCCCGCCTTTTCCCTGCCGACAGCCCCGGAATCCGGCCGCGCGCCTCCGCCGTCCCGGCGTCGGCGCGCGGTGTTTTCCTAGAAGTTGCCCTTGCGCATCTTGCCGAGTTCCTCGTTCACCAGCACCATCGGCAGATCGAAAAAGTCGAACAGCCCATAGAGCGGAGCCAGCAACGGATGGATGATTTCCGGCAGGTTGGGCGCAACGGATGCCGCTTCGACCGTCGTCCTCATCGTAATGGCGTCCTGCCGCGCGACATGTCCGTCGAACAGGAGTCGGTCGCCGGTCACGCTGGTCAGCGAGCGGCCTGCCAGCCCGCGATAATGGACGGCAAACGACACCGTCGCCGGCCCGTCGATGAGGTTCGCCGCGAGCTTTTCGGCGTGTAGCAGCACTTCGCCCGCCCGCCAGACCGGCAGGGTGACGTCGAACAGCGTCGCGGGCGGCCGCTGTTCCAATCCATCCTCCTGATACCCGCGCAGCAGGAACGCATAGCCTTCCGGCGAAATCCTCCAGAAGTCCGAATGCGCGGCGTCACGCTGGCCGAACGTGCCCGGCTCGGTGTCCCCGCCGAGCCAGCATTCGACCACCCCGTCGATCGGATAGGGCTCGATGCCGCGACGCGTCGGAAACCAGAAAGGCGGCCAGCCGGTATGACGGGCGACGCTACGCTGCAGCAGTGCGGGCAACTGGCCGGGTGGAATGGCGCGGAGATCACCGCTCAACTCATAGGCGAAATAGTGGAATCCGTGCGGGCAACGCTCGGGGGCATCGGCGGGCAGATTCGCGACCAGTGCATCCCAGCGCGCGAGACACTGCTCGATCCATTGGTCGAGTTTGGCTGGCGCGGCCGGTAGCGCCGCGGCCGGAACCGCGCCGCTGATCAGGTCGCGAATCTGGTCGAGCATCTCGTCGCGGCGGTTGGCGAGACACCGCGCCAACAGTGCATCCCAGTCCTGTCCGCTCGTCGGCACCTCGCTGCGCGGGCCGGGCTTGCGGACATAGATCGCATTGTCCTGGACGATATTCCCGTGCGGACCGGCGCGCTTCGCCCGCACCGGCGAACGATGATCGCCCGGCACCACGACGACCGGAAAGAGCCGGTCATCCCCACGCGCGACGATATGGACTGCGCAATGAAAGGCCGGGTCGGAATAGTTCTGGACGATCCCGTTGATCACATCCTGCGTGTAGCCGTCCAGCGACGCGGGCCGCCCCTCCGCCTCGACGCACCCGCTCTCGGTTTCCGTGAGCCCGAGAAGAATGAAGCCGCCGCCGTGGTTCGCGAGGGCGAGCGCCGCCTTTGCGAAAATAGCCTTGGCATCGTTGTCGTTCCTGAGGTCGAGCCAGTTCTTGATCTCGAGATCAAGGCTCTCCCGTGGGTCGATGAGAAGGTCTGCGAGGCGCTCCGGTGATAGCTGTATCGGCATCGAAATCATTCTATCGGCTGGCTAGCCGTGGCACCAGTCGGGCTTGCGCTGGCCTCGCGGCCACCAGCGCGCCGCGCCCAGCCGGACAAGCTCGCCGGCGACATCGCGGCCGTCCAAAGTTACGCGCGCGACGGTGCGATTGTAGCTCCGCCCGACCCGCCCGAGCCGCGCGGTGCGGCCCTGCAGCAGCCCGCGCGCGGTCGCCGTCGCCGCCTTTCCGGCCGCGATCTCGCGCCCGCATTTCGCCTGGCCGGGCTGCGTCTCGGGCGCATCGATCCCGGAGATGCGGATGCGCTCGCCGCTCGCCAGCCGGAAGGTATCTCCGTCGATCACATAGGCGACCGACGCCTGCCGGGGAGGCGCAGCCGCGCCAAGCAGGAGCACCGCCGAAAGCGCGATCATCGGGGCTGCGATCGGCCTCGCGCCGGCCGCGCCATTCCCTTCCGCCCGCTCGCGCGCATGCCGATCCACATCCATGACCGGGCCGCTATCGCCCATCGGGCGGCGGGACAAGTACGCTTCGTGGCGGCCCCGGCGCGCCCGTCCCGGGACCTCGTTGCCCTTCATCGAGCATGCCAATGCCCATGCGAACAGGATCGTCCTGGCTGCCCGCGCCACCGTCTCCGGCTCCGTGGGCGTATGACCTGGAACGGGCGCCGGACCCGCCAAACCATCGCGCGGCACGCTTATTTCCCCGCCGGCTTCGCCGGCTCCTCGCGGCCGCTCCGCTCCAAATAAGCGCTGGCGCTCCGGTCCTCCGCTGACGCTGCGGCCCTCGCGGGTTCGCGCGTCCGGCTCGGGCCCGTTCCTCCGGTCCGCCCATCGCCCGGAAACGGTTCGGGCGAGCAACCAAGGAGACGATCAATGCCCGCAATCGGTCATGTCACCCGCGACGGAGAGGGCTTCAAGGGCCAGCTCAAGACGCTCTCGATCCGCACCGAGATCGAGATCCTGCCCAACCGCTCGAAGAGCAGCGACACGCAGCCCGACTATCGCGTTTCGGCGGGCGGCGTCGAGGTCGGGGCGGGCTGGGTCCGGCGCGGCGAGATGTCCGGCAAGGACTATGTCTCGCTGAGCCTCGCCGCCCCCGAGTTCGGGCCGCGCCGGCTCTACGCCAATCTCGGCCGCGCCGCCGGCCAGGACGATGATGACGCCTTCGCCATCATCTGGAACCCGGCCGACTGAGTCGGCAGCGCTCCCGTGCCCATGGCGCGGGAGCGCAAGTCCCCAGAAATGGGGGGGTCGAAAATGCATGCATCGATTTTCGACCCTGCCGGCGGCGGCGCGCTTGGGCCAGCTTGGGGCCACCGCGGCAATGGGCCGCACGACCCCAGCACCGGACCCGAACATCATGGACGATGACGCCGCCGCGCGGGCCAAGGCCGCGCGCGAATCCTGCCCGTTCCTCACCGCCAAGCAGACCGCCTTCCATCTCGGCATCGCCCGTTCGACGCTGAAGGCGATGCGGCTCGCCGGCAAAGGTCCGCGCTGCCGCCGCCACGGGCGGACCTGGCGCTACCATATCGACGATATCGAGGCCTGGTCGGCCGCGAACGCGCGCGGAGGCGACCATGGCTGATGCCCGTGACCTGCCGCTGTTCGCCTTCGGTGAGACGCTGCGGCGCGACCGGCGCCGCCGCCGGATGCTTCGCCGCCGCGGCCTCTGGCTTGCGCTCGGCGTCGCCGCGCTCGGCCTCACCATCGCCTTTCCGCCGCGGCCGCGCCTGCTCTGGAACGCGAGCGCGAGCGCGCCGATCGGCCTCTATTGGATCGGTGCGACGGCCACTTCGGCGCCGGGCGAACTGGTCGTGGCGTGGCTACCCGAATCCGCTCGCAGGCTCGCCGCGGAGCGGCGCTACCTCCCGCGCAACGTGCCCGCGATCAAGCATGTCGCAGCGGTCGTGGACATGCGCGTCTGCGGGTTCGGCGCGTTGCTTCTGATCGACGGCCGACCCGTCGCCCGGCGGCTCGCCGCCGATCGCCTCGGTCGCCCGCTGCCGCGCTGGGACGGATGCCGGACGCTGCACGCGGGCGAACTGTTCCTCCTCAATCCGGCAAGCCCGGCCTCGTTCGACGGGCGCTATTTCGGCGTAAGCCGGACCTCGGACGTGGTCGGGACAGCGCATCCACTCTGGACCTGGCACACCGCGGAGACCGGCGCATGATCCGCCCCCCCGCAGCGCTCTGGGCAGGCGCCGTCCTGCTGCTCGGCATCCCCTCGGCCGCCGCGCCGCAGGCCGACGACACTGCCGAGCGCGGGATTCCGGGCGACGCAGTGGCCCGCTGGCGCCCCTATTCGCGCGAAGCCTCGCAGCGCTTCGGCGTGCCGCTCGACTGGATCGAGCGGGTGATGCGCGCCGAAAGCGGCGGCCGCACGCACTTGGCCGGACGCCCGATCACCAGCCGCGCGGGCGCCATGGGACTCATGCAGATCATGCCCGGAACCTGGGCCGAGCTGCGCGCCCGGCTGGGACTCGGCGCCGACCCCCACGACCCGCGCGACAACATCCTCGCCGGCACGTTCTATCTGCGGCTCATGTACGAGCGCTTCGGCTATCCGGGCCTGTTCGGCGCCTACAATGCCGGTCCCGGCCGCTATGCCGCCTATCTCGCCTCGGGCCGCCCACTACCGAGCGAGACGCGCGCCTATCTCGCCATGGTGACAGGAACAGTGACGGGCACGCCTTCCGGGCCGCTGCCGTCACTTCCCCAGCGGCCGCCGCCGGCCTTGTTCGTGGCGCTTCGGAGCGGCGGCGGGCCCGTGGAACCATCGCCGTCGCGCGCGGGTACCCAAGCTTCCGGCAGCCTGTTCGTGTCGCTGTCGTCCGATCGGCCCGATCGATAGACGATCGGGCGGCTCAGTGCGGCCGCGTTCCCAGGAATGCCTTCGTGCGGCTTCGGCCTTCCGCGGCAATGATCGCCTCTTCGGCATGCGCGCATTCGTCGCCGCGCACCGTGCCCTCGCGGCAACCTGCGACGGTTTCGCGCGCCTGATCGAGATTGGCGGCGAAATATTGGGTGGCGCGTGGAGCCGCGACGTCCCCCGCAGCCGGTCCGATGACGGGGCGCACCATGAAGCCAGCCGCAAAGCCGATGGCGAGCGCGACGACTATGATGGCGACGGACCTGCCCTGTTTCATGACCGTGAAACTCTGGCTGATGACGATCTGCATTCTACCTAAATTCCATGATATTTCAAAAGCGAAGTCACCGTCAGATCGGACGGATGGAAGCGGCGGCGCACGCATTCACCGGCGGCTCGACTGCGGTGAGGTGGGAGGGCTCGTCTCGGCAAGGCCCAGCATGACGGACGGCGGAGCGGCTGTGCAAGGCCGGCGGCCCCTCCAATTTTGCTGCGAATTGGAGCGTGCTTCGCACGCGCTTTTGTTCGTCTCGGCGCAACAAAATCGGTTCCTCCGCCGCCGCTGGCGCGGCGCTCCGGCTGCGCCTCCGCGGCCCTGACGGCCGCTCCGCCGCCCGTCGCGCGAGGTCTGTCCTCGATGAGGAGGACTTCAAGCGAAGGAGGCGAACATGACCATGTTTCAACCCATCGGCGTGGCATCGGACCGCGTGTTGGCAACACTCGTGGCTGGACTCGAGATCGAGTTCGGACACGGTGCGGGCGAGGCGCTTGCGCAGCGGTTTCTCGAGGCGGAGGAAAGCGATTTCCTGTGGGATGCGAGGCGGTCGGAGCGCTGGCTCGGGACCTATGAGAGCGCCGATGAGGAGGATTTCGAGCTCGATCGGGTGGCGATCATGGGGCGCCTGGATGGCCGCTGGTTCGTCGCGGTGAGCATCGTCGATGGCGATGGAAACGCGCACGGATTGATGGGGCGGCGCCATTTCCGGAGCGAACGGGCGGCACGCGAAGCCTTCGCGGTGACGCATTGATCGGCTGCATCGAAACCCCGGGACAAGGGTGCCGGACAGGCATCCGCGTCCCGGCTTCTTTTTGCCTCGGCTCGGGCGACATCAGCGGGCGTCGGGATGGCCAAAACGGGCGGAAGAAGGGATTCAGGCGGGGAGCCGCGTAAGGCAAGATAAAGCACCGGCACCCCTGGTGCCGTAAGTGTCTGTCTGCACATCGTTTTTCGGAAGAATGAGCGGCACTGCCGCCTGGCGGGCAGTGCCGTCGGCGCGGGAAACCGCAGAAATCCGCCAGTTCCAGCGGCACCGGTTTTCACCGGGCTGCGCGCAAGGCATGATTGCCGCGGGGCGCCAAGCGGGATCGACCCATGGCGACAGAAGACGACTTCGAGCCGCGGCTCGGCCGCATTCGCAGCCGCGGCGGCAAGCGCGGCCGGACCTATCTTTCGCGCGTGCTCGCGGCGACCAACCTCGCGCGCGGTGGCCCGGGCCGAAGCGGCTCCTATTCGGCCACCCGGATCGGCCGCGGCGCCGGCGTCGGACGGCTGCTCGCCCGGCGCGACCGGTACGCCGCTTTTCGCCAGCGCCGCGTCATCGTCAAAGCGCGGCTGGCGAAGCTCGCCGGCAAGGGCTTCGCCGGCGCCCGCGCGCACCTGCGCTATGTCCAGCGCGACGGCGTGACCCGCGACGGCCGGCCGGGCGAACTCTATGGTCGCGACGCGGACACCGTCGACGGCAAGAACTGGCTCGATCGACAGGCCGACGACCGCCATCAGTTCCGCTTCATCGTCTCGCCCGAGGACGGCGATCAATATGCCGACCTCAAGGACCTGGCCCGACGGCTGATGGCGCGGCTCGAACAGGACCTCGGCACGACGCTCGACTGGGTGGCGGTCGATCACTTCAACACCGGCCATCCGCACACCCATGTCATCGTGCGCGGGAAGGACGAGCGCGGCCGCGATCTCGTTATCGCGCCCGACTATCTGACCCGCGGCATCCGCGAGCGCGCGGCCGAACTCGTCGACCTCGACCTTGGCCCGCGCAGCGACCGCGACATCGAGGCGCGGCTGCGCGCCGAGATCGACCAGGAACGGCTGACCAGCATCGACCGCCGGCTGATCGGCGCGATGGACGCCGACCGTGTCGTCGCCGCATCGGCGCGCGAGCCGTTCCAGCAGAGCCTGCAGGTGGGCCGCCTGGGAACGCTGGCCCGGCTGGGGCTGGCGGAACGCCTGCCCGAGGGACGCTGGCGTCTCGCCGAGGGCATCGAGGATACGCTGCGCCGAATGGGCGAGCGCGGCGACATCATTCGCACCCTGCAGCGCGCCTATACCGCGCGCGGCATCGCGCCGGCCGCGGCCGATCTCGCGATCTTCGAGCCCGCCGCCCGAGACGCGCGGCCGATCATCGGCCGCGTCCTCGAGCGCGGCCTGTCGGACGAGCACAAGGATCGCCACTACCTGCTGGTCGAGGCGACCGACGGCCGCGCCCATTATGTCGACATCGGCAAGGGCGAGGCGCTGGCGCCGCTGCCGGCCGGTGCGATCGTCCGGATCGCCCCAGAGCGCCCGGCGGTCCGGGAGGTCGATCGGACCATCGCCGCGGTCGCCGCCGCCAATGGCGGGCGCTATACGATCGACGCGCATCTGCGCCATGATCCGACCGCGACCGAGGCGTTCGCCGAGACGCATGTCCGCCGGCTCGAAGCGATGCGGCGCAGGTCCGGCGCGGTGGAGCGTTTGAGCGACGGCAGCTGGACCATCGCGCCCGATCATCTTGACCGCGCCGCCGCCTACGAGGCGGCCCGCGCCGGGGAAGCCCCGGTCCACGTCGAGACGCTGTCCGCCGAGCCGCTCGAGCGGCTGGCCGGGGCCGATGCCGCGACGTGGCTCGATCGCGAGCTCGTCACGTCCTCGCCCGAGCCGCTGCGCGAAGCCGGGTTCGGGCAGGCAGTGCGCGAGGCGCAGCACCAGCGCCGACAATGGCTGATCGCGCAGGGTCTTGCCGAGGAGCAGGCGAACGGTGCCGCCTTCGCGCCGGGCCTGATCGACGCGCTGCGGCGGCGCGAGTTACTTCGTGTCGCGGCGCAGCTTTCCGACGAGCTCGGGCTGCCCTTCCGCGAGACGCCGGAAGGCGCCCGCGTCGAAGGTATCTACCGCCGCCCGGTCGAGCTTCTGAGCGGGCGTCACGCGCTCATCGAGAAGAGCCGTGAGTTCACGCTGGTGCCCTGGCGTCCCGTGCTCGACCGGCATGTCGGCAAGACGGTGTCCGGCCGCGTTCGGGGCGACGGCGTCAGCTGGACGATCGGCCGCGGCAGGAGCGGACCGGTGATCTCGTGACCGACCTAAAACAGGCTCGGCTGCGCCTCGCGGTCGTACAGCAGATGCTCGCGCGCGTTCTGTGCGGCTTCGACCGCACGGCGATAGTGGATGGTGCCGTATCGCTCGGCCTCTTCGAAACCGACCGGCGCCAGCTCTTCCGTCGGAAAACAGGCATCGTAGATCGCACGCGCGGCGGCGCGCAGGCAGACGTCATGCTGCATAGCGAGCTCCAGGATAGAACGAATCGCCACAAGGGGCGTCGGACCGGAGTTAGAACATTATAAGAACGAATGGCAAGTCCGGCTGCGCTTGAAGGCGCGCGAACCGCGCCCTGGTTGACCCGCAAGAAGCGGTGCTTGACGGCGTCGCGCGCGCCGCGCCTGAATGACCCAATAATGCTTCCGCTCCCCTTGAATACCATAGCTCTAAGGACTATACTATGAATCGCAATGACGGCCGGACGCGCCCATGACGGTGCTGATGACCAAGGCGTTCGCGCGCTTCGCCCGCAAGGCGGGCCTCACGGATGTCAGCCTTGCGAAGGCGGCCGTCGAAGTGGCGGCCGGAGAATTCGATGCCGATCTCGGCGGGCACGTCTACAAGCAGCGGGTCGCCCGGGCCGGTGGAGGAAAGTCAGGCGGGTTTCGGACGATCATTCTGTTCAAGGTCGGCGGGCACAGCTTCTTCGCCCATGGCTTTGCCAAGAACGAGAAGGCGAACGTCACCGCCAAGGAGCTGAAGGCGTTGAGGAAGCTCGCCGAGGTGCTGCTGGCCCTGTCGGATGCCGATATCGACAAGGGCATTACCGCGGGCGAGTTTGTGAAGGTGGAAGATGACGACGAAGCGCAGGAAAGCTGAGAGCTCTATTCTCGCGTCGGTCCATGAGACTGCAGCGGGGCTCCATGGCGCGGGCCTGATCGACAAGGCCACTATGCGCGAATTCGACGCGCTCTTTCTCAGCCCGGTCGAGCCGCTCGCGCCGGAGGAGATTCGTGCGCTGCGCGAGCGCGAGAATGTCTCCCAGCCGGTCTTCGCCCATTACCTCAATGTCCGAAAGGATGCGGTCAGCAAATGGGAGCGGGGCGAGAAGCGGCCGGATGGCCCCTCGTTGAAGTTGCTGAACCTGGTCAAGAACAAGGGGTTGCAGGCTATCGCGTAAATCGATCGGATCTACTGCGCGTCAAAGAGACCACCAGAGCGGGTGGGCTACGCGCCCCCTCCCAAGGTTGAGCGTGCTTGAGTGGCCGGTTCTCTCGTCCGTGTATGTCGTTTGACATCATCGCAAAGCGGCAGCGGCGATTACCCGAGATGGTCCAAGATGGCTCGCAAGATGCTGGCCGTTCCCTTGCCCGGCGCCCAGATCGGCTCCCTGCCGGCCAGCGCATCCTTCACGCAGTAGAATGCTTGGTGGCTGCTGCTCTTCCACGCGAACACGAACAAGTCGGCGGCCTTGGCTAGGCTGGTAAGCTGCGCCGTTGCCACCAGATCCGAGTTCACGACGACCTTGCAGCCGGGGAATAGCTCCTCCAGCGCCGCCTTCGCCCGGCTGCCGGCGGCCTCCGCCAGCGTGTAGATGCCGATCGTCTTGTCCTTGAGGCTCGTCACCACAGCTGATGTCGTGTCATCCCCCTGTGCCTCGCGCGTCAGCGCACTGACCGCCTCCGGCCCGACCCCATAATCCTTCGCCAGCGTTTCGATCGGCACGAGATCGGCGGGGACGAGCCGGTGGGCAAAGGTGGTCGCTTGGCCGAGCACCTGCAGAAACAGCCTCAGCCTGGCGTCGCGCGCCTGATCCGAGGGACTCGGCAGGATCGCGAGTGCCTCACTGACATCGAGGCTCCATGGCAGATAGGCGTAGGACCCGATGCGCTTCTGCACATCTTCGAGGTCACCCATCAGCGACACATATTCCGACGACGACAGCCCTTGCTCGATCTGCAAGCTCGTCAATTGGGCGAGCAGGTCCAGATCCGCTCGCGACAGTGCATCGTCCATCGCGATCAGTAGAAACAGCAGAGATGCGATCGGCTTGGCTGCCGGTGACACCTTCGCGTCATCGGGGAAGAAGCTCGCGAAGATCTGCGGAACGGCAGCACGAGAGATCAAACCGGCCTCGCCGTCGAGACCACCGACTATATCGGCGAACTGCTGCGCGAGCGGGCCGCTGTCTCTGACCTCTGACGCGTCCCAAGTCGTCGGAGCAGATTGCGCATCGCGCTCGGCGGCGGGGAGATTTTGGCCTGCCCGCAACTGTTCCGCCCACCGCAACCAGGGATTTACCGCGGCTGCGCTCGTCGGTTCGGCTTGTCCGGGCGCGGCATCGTCGGCCTGCGACTGCTTCAGGCTCTCGATTTTCGCCGCGACGGCGGGCGCCAGGGAATCGAGGATCGCCGGATCGGAATCTTCCAGTAACGTAAGGAGACGATCCCGAGCTTCGTCGGTCCCGATCGTGCCCACGCAGGACACCAATCTGCTGATGGCCTTCCTGCTCGGCGGCAGCCGCATGTAGAATTCGAAGGCACGATCGATCTGCCCATCGTCGAAGGCTTCGTCCGCTTCGTCCAACGTCGTGGCAGATGCGCGTGTGGGCTCTGCGACAGGCACCGACTCGAACACCGCCATGTCCGTACCCGCAGGTAACAGCGCGAGGAGCGAAGCGACGATCGTCGGATCGGGACTGGGTTGCAGCTGCTCGAACAGCGCAAACGCCTTGACCACGCGTGGCGCACGAATGCCCCGACGCGACGCAAACAATTTGGGATACGGTGTCGCGACGTGAACCGCGAAGGCTTCGCGCAGAGCGGCCGGATCGCCACTCGCTTCGGCCTCGTCGACATAGGTGCGGTAGAGTGCCTCGATCAGATCCGCGAGAATCTGCGGCGGAAGTGCGAGATCCGCGAGTGTCTTGATGAGCCAGTGATCGCGCGCAATCTGCGGCCAGAGGCCAAGACCAGCGCTCAGCCGCACGTCGAGATATTTGAGGTTCTCCTCGTTGAGGCGTCCTGTCTGCTTCAACTCGGCGATCATTGCCTCGGCTTGCGTCTCGTCGCCGGCCAGCAGCGCCCGTTCGAAGTCGCCACGGATCGCGCCGACCGGGCGGATCCGCGCGCGTGTCACTCGCGGCCTTCGTTCGAGCAGTGCGGCAAAATCGTTCAAGCGCGCAGCGATCGTTCGCATCGCCGCGGCATCGGGACCTGTGAAGCGATAGACGGTTCCACCGAAGCGGCTGCGAAGCGCCGCCGCCATCGGGTCGGCTGCATCGCTCGGCACTCGCTCGAAGCGGCTCAGCCAGGTCGGCCCGAGCCATGCATTGAGCTCGTCCCCGAGCTCATATCCGCCGGCGGAGCCCTGCGTGGTGGCATACCACCCGGTGACTTCCCCGCCGCGCACGAACGGAAGAATGAGCGGCGCGTTGGTCCGCCCAATGCCGAGATGCGCGAGCCACCGCCGAACCTGATCCGCCCGTTCCGTAGGCGCCGATCCGTCGACGAGCGATGTCCAGCTCAGCTCGTTGGGAGATGCGAAGAAGCGTTCCAGCCATTCTTGCTCACGCGCGGGCAGATCCTCGATCATGCGGCCGTGCCCACATAGGATTCGAAATTGATTCGCGCTTCGGCGAGCGTCTTCGGCGTCGTGTCGTAGACCACCATCTCGTCGTTCAATTCGAGGCCGTTGTAGGTGAGGTTCATCGACCCGGTGAGCAGACCTCGCTTGAGCAACACGCCCTTGATGTGAAGATGCTGACGCCGGACGACGCACAATTTGTCGCCGAGGCCGGCCTCGTCGGCCGCCGTGGCGAGCGCATCGATGAGCGGATCGTTGTGACCGTCCAGGCTCGTCGCGATGCCGAGCGCCGTACCGCGCGCCATGACGTCGGTCAGAACGTCCACCAATCTGATCTCGCGGCTACCCCACTCCGGGTTGATCGAACCGAAACCGCCCGCCCGATTGTCGAATAGCACCACGTTGCTGATCCAGGGGCTGACCAGCCAGGCGCGCTCTCCGCCCGGTGCGAGGAGCTCGCCGAGGAACATCATCTGCAGCAGCTCGCGGATGAGATTCTGGCTGGTCACCGCGCTCTTGAAGATCCGTCGTGTCTCGAAGCTCATTGCACCGCCTCCGCGACATCGAGATCGACGTGGAAGGCGTTCTCCACCCGCCGCACCGCCTGAACGCGGGCAAAGACCGATAGATAGGCCGACTGCACCGGGTTGGTCGCTAGGAAGCTCAGCGCGTCTGCCAAAAGCGACGAAGCCGCCATCGGGCAGACCAAAGTCGCCGCGCCGACGTCGGCCAGACGATCGAGGCAAAGACCCTGCCAACCGTCAGACTCGAGATCGATCAGCGCAGCATCCTCCGCCAGATAGGTCCGCAACAGCAGCGGATCAGGCGACGGCAGATCGGCAAATGGCGAATAGGGCCGGAGGCCCGATTGCCGAATGTGCGCGCCGCGCGGCCACAGCAGTCCGTAGACCACGCCGAATCGCCACTGATCCGGATTGACCGTCGGCGGATCGATGCCAGCGAGGGCAAGCGCCGCATCGATATCGTCGGAGCGCGCCAAGCGATAGGCGAGCACGCGGGCATCCAGTTCGATGCCGAGCCGCGCTTCCTCGGCGTCCCACAGCCGCACCGCATCGAGGAAGAACGCGTCGCTGTCGCTGCTCGATCCGGGCCGGAGGATACGGTTGGCGAGCGCAACGATGAACGCGTGAAAGGTGACGAAACCTTCCTCTGCGAGCGCGTGACGTAACGCGGTGAAACTCGCATGGCTTTCCTCCGCGCCCGAGGCATGCCGGAACGCACGCGTCGCGGTCGGCAATGGATCGTCGGTATCGCCCTCCACGACCGAGGCGAGGAAGCGACCGAGTTGATAATCGCTGAGAGAGAAGTCATTGTCGCGCAGCGCCGCCGTCATCAGGCTGAAGAACCGTCGCGGGTCCTCGACATATTGACGTTGCGCCTCTTCGATCTGCCCATTGCCGCCTGGCGTCATCTCGCTGATCCAGATCTCGCTATCGGGCGCGCCGGCGAGCACGTCATCCTCTTCCCGCGGGCCCGCCGTCACATCGAGGATCAGACTGTCGCCGTCGATCTGCGGACATAGGCTGGTAATGGCGCTGAGCGCAGCCGCGCCGACGGTCGAAGCATATCGCTCGCGCAGCCATGGCTCCCAGCTCGCGTCGATCGGCGTCCATAGGATCGCAGCCAGGTCAAACAGGCTGGCCACCACTTGCCCGTCGGCGATGAAGCCGGCCAGATCCTGACGCAGCTTGTCCTGCTGGTTGCCCTGGGCATTGGCATCATCGACGATTGCCGACTGAAACAGGATGTTGAGCGTCTGATCGAGCGTGAGTTCGGCGCTCCCGTCCGCCAAGCGTGTGGCCGCTTCCCGCAACGAGATCCCACGCGCCATCGCTTCGTTGCTGAGGGCTGCGAGCATCAAATGCGCCAGCCACTCGCGCGCGAATGGATTGTCCACCCGTTCGCCGAGGGGCCCGTGCAATGCCTGATGGTGGAATCGCGCGGTGCGCATCGCCCGATAGCGCGGGTCCGAGTCCGGTCCGAGGTTGGACCACAAGGCATCGGGGAACCGCAGACGGAGGCACATCGCGTCGACCGCGAGACCGAACCCGAGCGCGGCTGCCTCTCCCCCCACCTCGAAGCGGAACTCCTTGGTGAGCGATCCGCCGTCGCGGAAGCGAATGCCCGCGTCGCTCCCAAGCGCCATCCGGCGGACCTCGATCGGGCTCAGTCCCTCGTGGGTGTAGAACCGCACGTCCCCGATCAGCGATGTCCAGGGGCTGCCGCGCGGCGGATCGAGCGCCATGCCCTGATCGCGCGCGACAAGCTGACTACGCCAGCGAAGCCGGGCGTTGGACGTATCGACGACAGTGCCCGGAGGGGGCTGAACTTCGAGAACCCGCGGCCGATAGACGGGCACCAGCCGCACCGAACCGGCAACATCGATGCGCCAATCGCCGAGAGGATCAAGACGGGCGAACGGCTCGAGCGGCACGGCCTGCTCGCGATTCTGGTCGAGCGCCGGGCATAACCAGTGCCGCTCGAACGCATGGCTGATGCCGTATCGCCGCGAGACCCGGCCCGGGGCGAACTCGCGAAGCGCCTTCGCGATCGGCATGGCAACCCGCTCGGGCGTTGCGCTGCCGGGCTGCGGCAAGACGATGTCGACCTCCGGGAGGTTGAGATCGCTGAACAGGTTGGCTGGCGCGAACTCGGGCAAAGGCGAGTTGAAGACCTGATGGTCCTCGCCGGGCTGGCCCCAGGCGCGCCAGTTGCTCTCGAGCCGGCGAAGCGCAGTCGGCAGAACCTGCGTCATCAGCGGCCGTGGGTGGTCCCAGAGCAACGGTGTGACCGCGCCTTCATCGACCTTGAGCGCCAAGGCGAGATAGGACGTATAGCGGTCGAGTTCGGCCGGAATGGTGAGGATGCGGCGGATCAGGCCGGCGAGCGCTGTCTGCCGCGCCCGCTGATAATTGTTGTCGGTACTGCTCGACAGGTCCAGCCACACGCTCCCCTGGCGCGAAGAGCCCAGCATCTGGCTGAGATAGTCGAGCGTCGCATAGACCGCCTGGATGCGCATCACATAACGATTGGCGATCGGCAGCGTACGCACCGGCAACTCGGGGTCGAACAGCAGGTCATAGCCCTGATAGGCGAGACGGTCCCGGCCATAGTCGGACAGCACCGCAACCGTCCATGGTCGCATCCGGCGCGATCGGCCGGCGCGGCCCTTACGCTGCAGGAACTGCGCGACATCGCGCGGTGCCTTGTGCTGGATGACCGCACCCACCCGGGGATCGTTGAACCCTACCTCGAGCGAGGCGGTCGCGACGATGATGTCGAGATTATTCCCGACCCCAGGGTCCAACGACATCACCCGCCCAACCGACTTGCGGTCCTGCGGTTGGAGACTGTGGCCGATCTCGACCACGGCCTCCCAATCCTGCCCATGCAGCTTGCGATGCTGGACCGGCAGCGGACGGCGCAGCGAGGCCAAGCCGCCATCCGGCTTGCTCGCCAAGTCGGGTACGCCGCTGCTCCGTCGGCCCTCGGCATCGAGCATGGCGAAATACATGCGGTTGGTAACATCGATGTCGTCGGTGAACAGGAACACACGTTCCCCGATGATGCCCCGGCTCTTGCGTTCATCCGGCGCGTCGAGAAGCCGGGAAAGGAGCATCCCCGTCTGGATCGTCGTCGACAGCAGTGCGGTGCGCGACACGGGGTCGCCCCGCAGCGCGAGCAGGTACTCGGCGCCTTCCGCGATCATGTCGCTATTGGAAGGGGCGATTTCGACCGACGCTTGTTCGTATAGGCCGGTCAACTGCGCGAAGAAGCGCGCGCCGTCCTTGAGCGTGGCGGACAGACCGACAAAGCTGACATGCCGCCAGAGCAGCCGCCGCCAGCGGCGCAAGAGGAAGGCGACCTGCGCACCCGAACTGCCGGCATAGGTGTGAACCTCGTCCAGCAGCATCATCTCCACCGGCCGCTGCGCCCGCTCGCCGATCCCGAACAGATGCCGGAAACGGTCGTCCCCCATACGCTGGTTGAGCATTTCGGTGGTGGTGAAGAGGATGTCGGGCGCCTCCGTCTGAAGCCGCTCGCGGGTGAGGATGATTTCGTCGCTTTCGATGACGGCGGAGCATTCGAGGCATTCGAGCCGCTCACGCCGGGCGCGGCGGTCCGTCTCGCGCCACGCCATGTCGCCGTCGCAGTCCGGCGACGGACAGCGAAGATACTCGCAGACGAGACCGGCAGACGTTTGCCGCCAGCCGCTGCGCGCCTCATGCGCTTTCTCGGCCGATCGGGGCGTCGGACCGAAGAACGTGCCGATCAGGATCTTCCTGCGTCCGCGCGCCGCGAGCGACGCGTCGAGACGGCGCGCCTGGCCATAGACCTCGGCGAACTGATCCTTCAGCAGTTCGTTTCGCGGGTAGAGCGCGAGGACCTTGACCCACCGGTCGTCGACGGCATCGCGCTGGATGTGCGAGGCGACGCGCGACAGCGCGGGCAGGTAGAAGGCCAAGGTCTTGCCGCTGCCGGTGCCGGAGCTGACCAGTGTGGCCGTCGATTGCGAGCCCTCGAAGCTCCCCAAAATCCGCGCTGCTGCCGCGACTTGAAAGCCTGCCAGCGCAAACCGGGGCCCATAGCTGTCGATGAGCGCCGACAGGGCAGCCCGTGCGGCCTGATCGGGCGTCGCCGCCGCGATGCCGGCGAGCGCCGTTGCGGCGTCGATCTCGCGCCGCGGGTAGCGGCGCCGCCGCCAGATGAAGCGGAAGTCGGCGACGAGGGTTGGCGCGGTCTGCCAGCCGATCGGGCCGCGATGCTGAGGAAAGAGCTGGCGCAGCCGGAACAGGAGCCGCACGCCTTCCGCCATCCGCGACCGATATTGCGAGCCCGATTCCTCGCCGATGTCGAACAGCAGGGCACGATCGATCAGCGCGGCGATGACCTGACCGGCGTCCGCGAACGAAACCCCGGCGCCCAGTCTCGGATCGTCGAGCAGTGCATCGACTATGCCATACAGCTCGCCCGCCGAGACGTGACCGTCGACCAGACCCCATGTCAGGAGCCGGGCTTCACGTTGCTCGATCTTATCCAGCGCGGCGAGCAGCAGGGCTTCATCGGCTTCCATCTGCACTCCGCGGCACGATACGGTAGTTGTCGAACGCATCATTCGCGTTGAGCCATTCGCGGACCGCTTCGGTCAGCAGGTCGAGCTTCGCTCCCCCGCTCTGGATGGCCTCGAGGAAGCGCTTCACGTCGGCCGGAACGTCGAAGTCGAACGCCTTCGCCGTCTCGGTCAGGCGTGCGGCCAGTGCCTTCACACGCTCGATCGCTGCCTGGTCCGCAGGGAATTTGTCGAATTCGGCTCGGAACGCCTGGTGGAGCTGTTCATAGGTCTTGAACGCGGCATTGTTCGTCGGCGTGAAGGCGATGCGGCCTTTCACCAATGCCGGAGCTTCGCCGGTGAACACGGTTTGCCGATATCCCTTCCAGGCCCGCACGACGGACGCGGAGACATCCGTGGAGGCCGCCTTGATCTCCTTGAGCAGATTGGCCCAACCGGTGCCCTTCTTGAGCGCGGCCGCCTTTCGTTCAGCGGTAAAGCGGCCGAGAAGCGCCGCGGCCCGTTTGCGCGCCGTCTCGAGGGAGGACGGCTCGGGCGTTTCGATGCCCGAACCGAACAGCAGCGCACGCTGGTCGAGGGCGCGGCTGAGTTCGGCTGCGGGCAGCGCAAGGTCCGAGCGCAGGTCCTCGAGCAGCCCGGTCTCCTCGACATTCGCGCCAAGCCGGTCGAGCACAACCAGCCGTTCGCGAAGCGCCTTGGCGCGAGCAGGAAGCGAGGTGCTCATACGGCGGCCTCCGCTGCTACGTGCGGCGTTCCGCTCACGCCTTCGAGCAGGCTGGTGATCTCCGCGGCAACAGCGTTGGGGTCCGATTGGCCCCGAACCGACTCCTGCAGCGTGACGCGGGGCTCCGCCTGCGATACGATGTCGTTTGCGATAGTCAGAAACGACATGGTGCGCTGGATCAATCCGAGGTCGAGCGATCCAAGCGCATTGAGCAATTTGGGGATCTGCTCGCGATCCGCTTCGTCGACGATCGTCGCCGTCTTATCCACCAACTCGACGAAGCGGCTGGTCTGGAACTCTGTCAGGCGAATCTCGAACTCGCTGAGCTTGATCGCGACATTGGCAGGCCAGCAGTTGGTCTTCTGCAGCAGCGGGATGATTTCGCGCAGGTCAGCAACGAAAGCGCTCTTGTCGAAGCTCTCGTCGACATAATCCGCGATCTCGCTGCGGAAGGCACGAAGCTTGGCGATGACCGCCTGGAGCCTTCCCCAGATGCGCGCGTCGGTCATGGCTGGAATGAAGGTCCGCGCCTCGTCCGGCAATCCTTCCGGGAGCCCCGCCGGCGGATCTCCGGCAAGCACGTCGAGCAGCCGGGGGCTGTCAACCGCGAAGGGCTTGCTCCCGGCGCCCTGGAAGCTGGCGCTGCGATCGAGCAGCAGCTCCTGCAGGATCGTGCGCGTGCTCCGGCCATTGACCGACCCTGTCGCCTGGGCGCGAAGCTGATCCCAACCTTCTTCGAAGGCTTGCGTCTCAACCTGCGGCGGCGCCGCGAACAGCCCGCGCAGAAGCGATTCGGCGCCAGCCGGCCGCACCGGAGGGGACAGCCCCACGATCCGCGATTGATTGAGCAGCGCACGGCCGATCACCGCTGTCTGCGCATTTGCTTCCGCAACGAGCATCGGGACCAACTGCGCGACCAGACGATCGACGATCGCAGCGCTCGCAACATAGTCGAGATCTGCCTCAGGATAATCCCAGCGATGACCGTTGAAGCCGAACCGCAGCGCACCGAGAAAGCCTTCGCGCAGCGTTCCGTCCTCGTCGTCGTGGCTATCGCAAACCACAAGGATGCGCCCGCCGACCGGATTGTTGCGCGCCCCGGCGATCGAGAGCCAGGTGGCCTTGATCTCCTGATCCGGAATGCGAAGCGCCGGCCAATTGATCGCGCCCTTCAGCATCGCCGCCAAGGCGCTTCGCAGCTCGCGCGCGTCAGCCTGAACCAATTCTGTGCCCGACGCCCAAGCATCCAGCTTCTTCGACCAGTCCGCGGCACGCGGATCCTGCTCTGCTCGTGCCGACGCAGGAGCAGGAGCCGCAGATGGCGGAGTCTCTCCGAGGGCCGGCGCTGCCGGCGAGGTGGGCGGACTGGGTGTCGGGACGAACGGCACATTGGCGAGTTCGGCCGGGGTCGGCAGCGAAAAGGTCGAGAAGATCGCCGGCGGCACATGGGCAAGCGCAGCCTTATCCGCCGCATTGCCGGCCCACACGGCCAGGGCGGAAGCCAGACGCCGCTTGACGGGCTCGGGCTGGCTTGCCTGCCGGACCAGCCCCGCGAGATACACGTTCGGGCGCAGCCCGTGGAATTCAGGCGGCGGGAAATTTCCGCTGACGAACGTGCCCCGCATGAGCAGCGGACGGCGAAGGATCTCGTTGATCACCCGGCGCGGGTTGAAGATGAGCCGGTTTGCCTCTGTCAGATGCCGCTGGACGAGTTGCTCGATCGCCAGACGGTTGAACGGAAACAGCGCATGTCCGCGCGCGGAGAAGCCAAAGGCCGTTAGCGCCTCGGCTTCTTCGTCGCTCTGCTCTTCGTCCTGCCAGGCCGGCAACCAGCCGGTGAGCCCGTCGTCGGCACCGCGGCGATCGAAGCGTTTGCGCAGGCCGTCTTCACCCCAGCGGGCCGCATTCAGATAGGCGCCGACCATTTCGATCACGGCACCCTTGATCTCGTCGTCGCTCTGCTCGCGGTGGCCGATCACCCAGACGCGTTGCGCCCGCGTCAGGATCGTGTCGCGCGAGGCGAGATAGCCATCGGTGAGCGCGAGCGCCGTGCGCATGGTGGCGCGCACCTTCTTGCCGTCATGGGTGCCTTCCTGCACGCAGACCTTGAGCAGCACATCCTGAATACCCGACAGCGCGGCAAAATCCTCGACGAGCAGCACCAGGTCCATATCGTCCTTGAGCAGGATCTCACGGATTCCCAGGATGATGTCCTGCAAGGTGATCCCACCGGTGCTCTGCTCGAGCTGGAAGACATTGCCGATCGCGGTGTCCACGATCGTGTTGAGCAGGTCGGCCGCGGCCTGGCGGCGGCGCACATCCTGGACCGCGAGTTGGGTCTGATAGTAGGTCTTTACCGGCAGCGCCGCTTCGTTGAGATCGATCGTGTCTGGGAGAAGCAGATCCTCGGCGAAGAATTGCGATTGGGTCTCGTCTCCCTCCGCGCCATCCTCCCGGCCCCGCAGAGCGCGCGCTACGACCCGGGCGAGGACGGTCTCGTCGAAATGGTCCTTGAGCGCCGCGTCCCCGAACAGCTTGGGCAGCATCTGGGCATGCCCGATCAGCGGTCGCAACTCCGCTGCCCGGTCCTTATGTTCGCGGGCCTCCAGCAGGAGCGACTCTGCTCGGCTCGCCAGCGCATTTTCGATCTGCGCGCGGAACAGCACCACGGCCTTGCGCTTGTCGACCTCGGCGACCGCGCGCGTCAGTTCCGATCGCGACTTTTCGAAGCGCGGATCGCCTTCCAGCGGTTCGAGGATGAGCTCGACAACGCGTCGGAGGCTCGCGCTCTTGGGAATACGGATGATGTGGAGACGCTCGCGCTTGGGCGAGCGCTGAAGCTGCGCGTCGAGCCAGCGAATGATGTGCGACTTGCCGACGCCCGAAGGGCCGGTGATCGGGAACAGCAGATATCCGCCCGGCACGTCGTCGGACAGAAAAGCATCGAGCAGTTCCTGCTCGCTTGCCTGGGCCTCGATGTTCGTACCGGCATTGCGCGTCGTGAGCGGGGCCGGCTGATGAACCGCCAGCAGGACCGACACATCCGCGGTTTCGGCCTCGTTCTTGATGCACGCGTTGACCTCGTCGGCCTCCGGCCAATATCTCTCGAGCATCAGCGCACCTTTCCTGTCTGCACCAGGGCCACATGCGACACGTCTTGCCAGATGCGCGCATTGCTGCCGGTGAGCGACACGACGCCTTCGGTGTCGCTTCTGCTCGAAAGCGTGATCAACCCCTCACGATCAAGGCGCTGGATCGCCCGCGACAGCGACGAGGAGACGAGGCCGGTACGCAGCCGGGGCCAGGCGCTCTCCTTCAATGCGGCCTCGACCTGGACCCGATAGGCGCCCCCGTCGAGGACCGGCAGCACCCCCGCCGCCCGCTCCACGAAAGCGGGAGCGGACAATTCCCGGTTCGATCCGAATATCTCGGGGAGCGCCTCGCGCAGCGCCTGCGTCGGGTCGACGACCCACTGCATACCGTCGCGGGCGAACCCCAGATACAGCATCCAGGTCTTGAGGCCGTTCCAGCGCGTATTGTTCTGGGCGATCTTCTGCGCGCCGCTATCGACCAACTGCCGCCCCTCCAGTTCAGCCAGACGGTCTGAATTGACATCGAGCGTATAGACGTCCTGGGCGAGCATCCAGGCCACGCCGCGCGACAGGTCCGCGCTCTTGGCGCCCTCGCTCTCCCAGAAACGCGCGTTGTTTGCAGGCTGCAACGCCACCGTCCGCGCCACTTTCGGGAGGCGGGCTTCTGCCTCGTCGGCATTCTTGCCGAGCGCAGAGCGGTACGGCTCGGCAATGATAACGGACCCGTCTTCCTCACCGAACAGACCAAGTTCGGTCCAGCGATTCAGCGTTCTCGTCAACTGGCTGGTATCGAACGCGTCGGCGGCGCCGCCACATGCAAGGATCAGATCCTCGCGACTCTTTGGCCCGAAGCGGACGAGCGCGCGAACCAGCACGATCAGGACGTTGAACAGCCCGTCGCTGGCTTGGTTGAGGATACTCACAGACGCGCTCCGAGCTTGAATTGATCGACCGCCAGCACATTGGAACCGGTGTCGGCAATGCGGCGCGCGAAGTTCCATGGATCCGGCGTCGAGGCCGATGCCATGATGACATGCAGCGGTCGCTTCATGATGAATAGATGTTTCGGCAGTGTCGCACCCGTCGCGTCCGTCCAGAGCGTCACCCGGGGAAGCTCGTAGGACGAGGGGCGAAGCACTTCTTCTTCGAGCGTCTGCAGCAACAGCACATGATCCTCGCTCTGCTTGTGCAAGGCCGACAGCGCCGGATTGCGCTGGCGAAATGCCGCGGAGGTCGCGATCTCGCGCACGCCGAACATCGCGACGAAATCGCGCAGCAGGCCGACGACCGCAGCATCGTCGACCGGATCGTCGACAGCCAGGATGATCGGCTCGTTCAAGTCGAGCTGCGGGAAACGGCCGGCAAAGAGGCCGAGGTCGAACCGGCCGACCTGCTCGATCCCGTAGGCGGGCGGCGCCGAATAGTCGGTGTCAGCCGTCCCCGCGCGGCGATGCACCGGACATCCCCCGCACGCTCGCGACACGATCACCGAGCGCCCCGGCGCGTTGCTGCGATAGAGCCGGTCGAGCAGCAACGAAACCTCGGTCGACCCGCTCAGCAGCTTGTCCAGCAGTTCACGGTTTTCGGTCGCCGCATCGAACGAACGCTGCCGTTCCTGACCGATCCGCGCGACGAACCGTTCGCGGCTGAGATGCCCCAACTCCGCCAGGCCGACGACGGTGCGTTGGAAATATTCCGACCAATGCTCATCGCTGCGGAGCTCGAACGCTGCTTCGCTCTCCTCCTCTTGCTGCGCGATGCGGGCCGGAGGCTGCGATTCAAGGCCAAGCACGCCGGCTCGCGCCATCATGATCAGCGTGCGCATGTTCCAGGACTGGTTGTAGTCAGACTGCCGCCGCAGCCGCGGAGGCACGACGGCCAGATCCACCTCGAGCAGCTGCCCGATCGTGTCGAGCTGCGTGCTGCGACCATACATGGTCGACCACCGCTCGAACGCGAGATCGTCGCTGATCAGGGTCGGCGACGCGATCTGATTCGCGGTCTCCTGATCTTGGCTCGAGTAGATCAGGAACGAGGTCGACGGACAGCCATCGCGCCCGCCGCGTCCCACTTCCTGGTAGAAGCGATCGAGCGTCTCGGGCACGGCGGCATGGATGACCGTGCGAACGTCGCGCTTGTCGATGCCCACTCCGAAAGCCGAGGTCGCGACGATCCCATCGAGGCGGTTTTCGGACCATTGGTCGATGATGCGACGTCGATCGGCATCGGCTGTCTCGCCATGAAAGCAGTCGATCCGCGCATAGCCCTTGCCGCGCAGCAATCTCACCCATCGCTTTGCGTCGCTGCGCTTGGTCACGTAGAGGATGAATGGCCGCGGCGCGTGGCTGAGGAGTTCGAGGACTTTCCGATCCTTCTCGTCGGGATCGTCTTCGCGGTGCACCCAATATTGCGGTTCCGGCCGAAGATGGACCGAGGCGACCATCTGGACCGTGCGCGCCGGCCCGAACAGTGCGTCGATCGTTTCCACCGTGTCGGGCGTCAGGGTCGCCGACATAAGGATCGTCCTGAACCGCCGGCCGCCGGGGCACGCCGCGAGCAATCCGCGGCGCACGCCCGCCAGCATCTGAAAGGCGGGGCGGAACCCATCGCCCCATTGGCTCACCAGATGGGCTTCGTCGACGATAAGGTAGGAGATCAGCCCGGCGCGCGCCGCATCGTAAAGCGAGGGCAGCAGCGCGCCCGTCACCGCCTCTGGCGAACAATAGAGAATGCCTTGGCGGCCCTCACGGATGGCGGTCTTGATCGCGGCGCGCTCCTCCGCGCCGAGACCGGCATGCCAGGCAAGCGCGGGCACTTCGCGGCGGGGAAAGCGGCGCTTGAGCATCTGCTTCATTTGCCGCGCCTGGTCGAGCACCAGCGCGGTCGTCGGCACGACACAGAGCGACAGACCGCCTTCAAGGCCTCGCGCGAGCACCGGAGCCTGGGCGACGAAACTCTTGCCCGACCCGGTCGGCAGAGCGACCACCAAGGTCTCTCCGGGCGGCAGCAGAAACGCGCTGCGCACGGCTTCGCGCTGACCTGGAGACACATAGGTGTCGAAACCGCTCGCCTCGCCAAGAAACGGATCGATCGGCCGCTGCCAGTCGAGCCGCACATTCCGCTCGGCGAAGACATCCTCGAAGACCGGATTGTCGCTGTCCTCGAGCCAGGCCGCGCGCCACGGCCGCGCTTCGACCAGGAAATGTCCGTTTGCTTCGCTGTGCGCCCGAATGCCGAACACCGCCCAATCATCTCGGCTGGGCCAACCGGCGCCAGACGGAACGCGCAACTGCGCCTGCTGACCCGCGCGCAGCGACTGCCGGCGCAGCACGTGCCGGAAAAGCGCCATCGCGTCGGGTAGACTGTGCAGCCGTCCCGACGCCCGAGACGCGAGAAGAATCTGGGTCAGCCTGTCGAAAAGGCCATCGGCGGCTGGCGGCTCGGCCTCAAGCTTGGTGAGGTCGAGCAGAATGTCCTGCAGACTGCCGAAATCATGCACCGCCATTAGATGCCGCCCGAAATTCGGTCGGTCGCCGATCGGCTCGCCGATATGAAGATCGCGCCGATCGTATCGAGCCGCACACGCGGGGCGTTGATCCCGGCTCGCACCGCGGCGGCGAGCTGCTCCTCGAATGCAAGCTCGGCGCTTTCCGCTTCGGTCGCACCGGCTCGGGCCCGGGCTCGCAATTGCCCGAGCCGCCCCTGATCGACGCGGGCCGCGCGCTGCTCTGCCTGGCCAAGGCTCGCGACCAGCTCGGGGTCGCCACGAAGCACCTCCTCTGCCGTCACACGCGCCTTTCCGCAAAGCTCTCCCCAATAGGCGAGCTCCGGCAGCTGCATTTGCAGCAGGCGCTGCCAACGCCTGACGTTCAAATTGAGATCGACGGCGCCGCTACGGTCCGGCTCGACACCATAGGGGCGACCCAAGCGCGCGAGCAGCGCCTCATCCTTCACCGGCGCCAGCTCGCGATCGAGCCAGATCGAGCGATAGAAGGGCGCAAGGGCCATGTCGCCGCGCCGACCGAGTGCCGCCCGGGCCGCGCTCGTATCGCGCTCATGGGCCGCCAGCACCTCGTCCGCCGCCGCGGTATCGACCTCCAGGACGAAGTCGAAGCGAAAGAAGAATTCTGCGAGCGGGTCGCCGACATGGTCCGGCGCGAAGCGCCACATCGCGAAAGACCGCCCCCGATCATCGGCTTGCGTGAGCGCAGTCATGCCGCTGATCAAAGCGTCGCCGTAGCGGAGCAGACCAACGCCGTTGACGCGGGCCGCACGATTGAGCGCGGTGCGCCTGCGGAATGTGTAGGGGATGGTCCGGATCGCCCGCCCGAGCCTCGGCCCGGGCCGCAGATCGAGCGCCTCCGCACACTGCGCCATAAAGGCAGGTAACGGAATGAGCGTATGCCGGTTCGAGGTCGAATAGACGTAGCGGAACGGTGCCGCCATGCCCGCCGCCGCAACCGGGCCCGCCTCGTCCGCGCGGCCGAACTGCAGTGTCTGCTCGAGCCAGATCGCCGTATCGCTGGCGATCGACTGCCAATCCTCATCGAGTTCGGAAAGCTCATCGACCAGGTCGGTCGGAGGCGTGCCGAGCGCGTCGAGCGCGTCCTGTTGGTCGATCGATTTGATCTCGCGCTCGATGAGGCCCTGCTCGCCGGCGCTGCTCTCGGTGAGATCGGCGAGGGCCTCGGCCCCGTCGGTGAAGAGCGCGCGGGCTATGTCGCGCACCGTCTGCTCGATCAGATATTGAAGACTCGCAACCGACCGGTCGAATACTCTGAGGGCGGTATTGAGATAGCCGACCCAGGCCATTTCCAGGGGGTCGTCCTCGCAGGCCAGCACCAGCGAGCGCACCGCCTCGCCCGATCCGTAGCGGTCCGCCCGTCCGAGCCGCTGCTCAATCCGGTTCGGATTGAGCGGCACGTCATAGTGGACGACCACCTTCTTCCCGCCTTGGAGGTTGAGGCCTTCCTCGGCGCGGCGATCGCAGACGAGCACCGGGTGATCGGCGGCTCCGGCGAACGCTGTCCACGCATCGTCCTGTGGATCGTGCCGATCGACCGTAATCCTGAACTCATCCCGGATACGCTTCGCGAGCGCATCCGCGGTCTTGGCGTCGGAGCAAAAGATCACGCACTGTGCGTGGCTGCGCACGAGGGACGCCAGCGCGCCGAGCAGCGCCTCCGCGCGGTCTTCGAACAGCCCGGCACGTCCCAGGCACCGATTGATCTCCGCAAAGCGTTCGGGATCGCCGATCATCGCCGCCTGGCGAGCCAGGAATCCGATCATCCCCGGGCCGGAACTCGGATATTGCGAGGCCCGGTCGAGCACCTGCCAGAAGGCGCGCACACGATCGCCCCAAAGTTTCTCCGAGCCTGCCGCGTCGAGCTTGATGGCCTCGTCGAACCGCCAGTCATCGATGGCCACGGTCAGCGCGGCACGATCTCTGCTGCGATATCGGACGATCTCGGCGCCGGCTCGGTCGGGCGTCAGCCCTCCGATACTCCGCCGTCGATGACGCAGAATGCGGCGATGCAGCCGGTAGACTTCGCTCAAATGGGCGTGAAGCCGTCCGATCGCCTCGATGAGGGCAGGATCGTCGGGCTCCGGCATCGTGTCGATGACGCCGCGCAGGTCGCTCGCATGCTCCTGCAGCAGTTCATCATCGGGGAAGAGAGCCGCCAACTGGTCGATCGTATAGTCCAGGTACATCGCATTTTCGGGCGTCAGGCCCGCGACGATCTCCGCCAGCGCCTGGCGGCTCTCGACCTTGCGACGAAACGCATCCTCGCCGCCGAGCGGATAAGTGGCAGCGTCGAGCAAGTGCAGCATTTCGAGGAAGCCGCGTTCATTGTGCAGGGCTGGCGTCGCCGACAGGAGCAAGACCCGGTCGATCGCCGGGGCCGCAGCCGCGACGTCTGCGTAAATCCCGCCGACGCCGCCCGCCTTTCGCTCGGTCAGATGGTGCGCTTCGTCGATGACCAGCATCGTCGCCTTTGGCAGGAGCGCGCGGATGCGGTCGTCGTCGTCGAGGGCGACCACATGGAGGTTGCGATCGAGGCAGCGCTCGAGGAAGAACTTGCCCGCAAGCTCGCTCCGCCACTGACCGACCAACGCCGCAGGCACGATCACGAGGATGCTGCACCTCTGCTGCGCGTCGAGGATACACTGACGGATCAGCACGCCGGCCTCGATCGTCTTGCCGAGGCCGACCTCGTCCGCGAGCAGATACCGCTGAACCGGATCCTGAAGGATGCGTCGCACCACCTCGATCTGGTGCGCCTCGAGTTCGACTGCCGACGCCAGGAGCGCCGACATGCCCATCGATGCTGCCCGCTGGCGCGTCTGCGAGCGGATGAAGGTGCTTCGTCCATCGGAGAAGCGCGGGCTCTCATTGATCCGGTTGGCGAGAAACGGTGTCGGATCCTCGATGGGGCGAGCCCAGCGCACGAACACGGCCTCGAGCTTCAGGTGCTTCGCCTTGCCATTCGGAAACTGGATGAGCTGGCTGTCGCCATGATCGTCGAGCAGCCGACCGATCTCCCACGCGCCGGCTGCCTCGTCGAAATGATAGACGCGGGTCTGCTCGGCGAGCGTTACCCGCTCGATCAGATCGTGTTCGATCTCATGGACGACCGGCTCGGAAGTCGGCGAATCGAAATACTCGACCGCGCAGAAAGACCCGCTTCGATCGATCTGCTTGCCAATTCCCAGCGATGCATACTGCCCCCCGGTCGACCGAACGAACACTGATTCCCCCGCTATTCGATCCTCTTATGCCATCATCGTTGATGATTCATTTGCCCAATCGTCACCTGTCTGCAGCTGAAGCGAAGGCTTCCCAACCCTTTGATCGCAGCTCGCAGGCGGGGCAGCCACCGCAGCCATAGCCCCAGTCGTGCAGAATTTCGTGCTCGCCGCGATAGCAGGTGTGCGTACCCGTCCGGATCAGTTCGACGAGCGGCTGTCCGCCCAACCGGTCGGCCAGGGCCCATGTTTGGGCCTTGTCGAGCCACATCAGCGGCGTGTGCACGACGGCGCGGCTGCCCATGCCGAGGTTGAGGGTGACCTGGAGCGACTTCAGCGTGTCATCGCGGCAGTCCGGATATCCGGAGTAATCGGTCTCGCACATGCCCCCGACGAGATGTCGAAGCTGGCGGCGTGACGCGAGTGCGGCCGCGAGCGTGAAGAACAGCAGGTTACGCCCCGGCACGAAGGTGTTGGGAAGCCCATCGTCGCGCAGTGCAATTTCCGCTTCTCGAGTAAGCGCCGTCTCGCTCACCTGACCCAGCACCGAGAGATCGAGCATATGATCGGGACCGAGCCGATCGCTCCATTCCGGATCGAGTTCAGCGACACGGGCCCGGAAATCGCCGCGGCACTCGAGTTCCACGCGGTGGCGCTGGCCATAATCGAATCCGACGGTTTCGACTGTTTCGAACCGGTCGAGCGCCCAGGCCAGGCAGGTGGCGCTGTCCTGCCCCCCGGAGAAGAGCACCAGCGCGCCCGTGTCGGGGGTCACGCCGACGCCTCCTCGCCCCAATAGGAGCAGGTTTCGCCGCTGCTGTCGCGATGGACGCTGACCCTATGGAGATTGTGCACGACCGGGTGCAGCCGATCCCAGATCCACCGGCTGAGATTCTCCATGGTGGCGGGACCAAGATCGTTGATCTCGTCGAGGAAGCGATGATCGAGCGCATCGCGCGCATCCTCCATCGACCGTTCGAGCAGACCGAGATCGACGATCATGCCGGTGACCGGATCGGGGCGGCCGCGCACCGCGACCTCGGCGCGATAGCTATGTCCGTGAATGCGTCGACTCGACTCCGTGTCGATCGACCGTTCGAGCGTGTGAGCCGCGTCGAATCGAAATTGCTTGCTGAGTTCGAACATCAGCGGATCCCGATCATCTTGTGCGACTGGAGCGACAGGCGCCAGCGCGGGTTGTTGGTGCAATAGGCGATCGCCGCCTCCAGGTTGGTTGCAGCTTGCGGCGAGTCCATCGGCTGAAGGAAGAAATAGTCGAACGCGAGATGCTCGAAGCGCTCGGGCGCCGCCTTTTCCTGCGGATAGACCAGCTTCAACTCGTCGCCCGCTCGCAGCACCAGTTCGGCATCGGCCTTGGGACTGACACAGACCCAATCCAGACCCGCCGGGGCGGCCTGCGTTCCGTTGGTCTCGATCCCGACCTCGAAGCCGCGCGCATGGAGCGCATCGACCAGCGATTGATCGACCTGCAGCAAGGGCTCGCCGCCGGTGAGAACGACATAGCGGCCCGGACGGCTGTCGCCCCATTCGGCCTCGACCGCGTCAGCTAGGGCGCCTGCATCGGCGAAACGGCCGCCGCCGCTGCCGTCGATGCCGACGAAGTCGGTATCGCAGAAGCTGCATACCGCCTGGCCCCGGTCGATCTCGCGGCCCGACCACAGATTGCAGCCGGCAAAGCGGCAGAACACCGCTGCGCGGCCCATCTGCGCACCTTCGCCCTGAAGCGTCTTGAAGATCTCCTTGACGGCGTAGCTCATGACGGGGCCGCCGTCGGTTCGAGCAGCGGAGCCGGGGCGAGCTTGGCCTTGCGCCGAAGGTCCGCCTTCACGAGCCCGACCAGATAATGCTTCAAGAGCGCGACGTCGCGATTGACGTTCTGCAAGCTGTTCCACCGCCGCACTTCGCCCTCGAGGTGCCACTCTCCGCTGGTCCAGGCGGTCTTGTCCTTGAGGGATGCAAGGCCATCGCGGAAGTCCTCCACACTGCGTGCGCCGGCGCGCTCGGCAAGCACTTCCATCACATCGCCCATTGCCTGAATGCCCGCGCCATGCAGCAACCGCGACGAGTTCGGCTTCTGGCCGTGCCAGGCCTCGGGCCAGGTCTTCTTCACGGCCTCGAAGAAGTTCGACACGAGGCGAACGCAGCGTTCCACGCCTTTCGGACCGCGAATGAGTTCGCGCATCACGCCGTTGCTGAGCGATTCCATGATGATCTTCTGCATCACGGTATCGGCGATGATGCCCTCGGGGCATGTGTGCTGCTTGATATAACCCCTGAGCGCGGTGTTCTCGAAGTTGAGGCGCGCCGTCAGGTCGGATGCCGTCGAGCGGCGGCTGAGCCGCGGCGGGAGATCCCCGACCGTCGGCAGCAGCTCATAGATCAGCGATTTGGGCAGCGGCTTGGTGTTGTTGATGAGCACGAACTGGCGGCGCAGCTCGGCTTCATCTCGGCAGATCAACGCCGAGACGAACACTTGGAAGTCGCGGTCCAGATCGGCCAAGGCCGAGAGCCGCTGCTGGCCGTCGACCACCAGCCCCGGAGCCCCCGCGCTCATGTCGATCGACAGCCGCACGACGCCGGTTTCCAGCCCTTCCACCGAAACCCTTTCGGTGAAGGCGACCACGATCGGATTGGGAAGAACGGCGTCGGGCTTTTCGAGATAGTCGCGAATCTCGCGGATATGGGCCGCGACCTGCGGGCGCTGAAATCCGTTGAGCTCGCCCTGCGCGTCCCGCCCGATGCGATCGATGGTCGCAAAGCGCAGCACATCCGCGGCTTTCGCCGCGAAGCTGAGCACTTTGTGCTCACTGCTCTGCTGCGCACAGACGGCGAGGTAGGTCATCACTTGGTTCAACAGCACGCTTCAAATCCAGTCGTTCGATATGGTCTTGGTAGACCGCGAGGTTGTGGATCCCGCGGCGTTTGTTGCGATTGCTGCCGCGAAAGATGATGACATCGATCGCGGCGTCCCGGCAGATCTTGCAGGAACATTGCTTCCAGGGCCGCTCCGTCAGGGTCGCGCGGTAGCGCTGCGCGAGCCGCGCCAGTGTCGGACTGTCCTTGCAGTCCTCGTGCGGCTTCTCCTCGAACAGCGGCGCACTGTAGACGAGAACGTGGTGCAAGGTCTCCTCGAGCTCGGCCTCGCCCCGATCGAAGGCGCGCAGCGCACCGAGCGCCAGCGCTTCGAGCCTGACCAGGTCCTCGGCGCGGAACATGCCCTTCTTGACGGCTCGTTGCAGCTTGGGATTCTCGATCGCCTGCGGCACCCGGATCGAGGTGAAATAGCGCAGCGCCAGCCCATCACCGGGCAGGTAATAGTTCTGCTTCGCGTCCTTGAACGCACGGATGAGCGGCGAGGTCGTGTCGAAGCTCGAGATGTCGTAGCCGTGGAAGCTGTCGATATCGTCGGCCTTGGCGAAACCCAGGATGTGGAGGCGAGTCGAGGCGGGCACCGCGTGACGGATCGCTTCCAGGCAGAGCTTGATCTCGGGCGATTTGAGCGGAACCATGCCGCCGAGCGCGAGATAGTCATAGCCCATGGCGACGAGCCGGCGCGCCGCGTCCGCCATGCTGTCCGGCGACCAGCCCTGGACCACGCCGAGGGGGGTGAAATCCGCGTCCATCGCTCTGGCTTCGCGCAGGAAACCCTCGGCATTCTCCAGCGTGATATCGAAGCGCTGCCGGGCCTCGGCCGACCCGCCGCCCATGCCCACAAGGCCAGCATCGAAGTCGAAGATGATATGGTCGACCGAGGCGCCGTGGGTGAAACCGCATTCGTCGTAGAATTCGGCCATTTCCGCAGGCGTGTAGGGCGGCCGCTCGTCCTGGACATAGGTGAAAGCGCCGCAGTCGCCGAATATCTCGAGATGGGCGAATTCCGGCTTGTCGAGGCGCAGGAACTTGCGTGCGCCGACCAGCCGAAACCGGCGCGCCTGGCTCGCGGTATACTTGCCCTTCACCCGGTGGTCGCCGACAATGCCGCGCGAGACCAGCACCCCGTCATAAGGGGCATAGCCCAATATCTCGTGCGGATAGGCATCGTCCCAATAGGGCTGGCGCTCCGCCGGACTGCGATCGGCGATGAAGTCGAACGCGGGGTCCACATAATCGAGGCTGTCGGCGAAGATAAATTTCATGCTGCCGCCCGCGCGAGATCGCGCTCGATATGCATCAGATGATCGCTGAGTTTGGTGATATGCTGCGAGGTCGACTGGATCTCGTTCCAATCGAGCCCCAAGCCCTCCCACGTGCCGCCGGTCCAGCAGCAGCGCGGCGCCATCCGCGCGAGCATCGCGCGCACCGCCGCCGCCTTGTCCGGCGACGCGTCGGCGCGCAGCATGATCGTGTCCATCAAGGCCCCCATCGCGCGGATGCCCGCCGAGTGCATGAGCCGGCTTTCCGACGGCGGCTTGCCCCATGCCTCCGGGAAGGTGTCGCGCACCGCGGACCAGTAGAGCACGAGCGCGTCGTACATCGCCGCCGTGTCGTTGCCGTCGCCATTGTGCTTGAACTGGCCGAGCGCGCCCGCCGGAGTCTTGAGGCTCGCCTTCATCGTCTCGATGAGGGCATTGTCGGTGACGATCCCGGCCCGATCCTTGGCGTCCGACTCCCGCTTGATCAGCCCACAGAAGGGCGAGTTCGGATCGGTGTTGAGCGCTTCGCACAGCGCGCTCGGCAACTGCCGGGCGGCAAGATCACGCGGCAGGAGCACGCTGACTTCGGGCAGAAGCTCGTTGATCAGCCGTGTGGGCAGCGGCCGCGCCTTGTTGACCAGGATGAACTGCTCGCGCTGCGTCTCGAGCGCATCCGATACGAAGCCGACCACTGGCACGGCGATCGTCCGGTCCTTGGCGGCGCTGAGCGCGAGCGAGCGCTGCTGGCCGTCGACGATCCATGCCGCCCGGCGTCCCTCCGGGTAGATCGGGATCGAAAGCGTTCCGGCGTCGCCCACTTCGCACAGATTGCCGGGCGAACGCCCGCGTGCCGACGCAAATTCGACTTCCGGCGAGAGGGCGAGGATGATCGCATTGGGGAACAGCACCGGGCCGCTGTCAAGAAAGGCGGTAATTTCCTTGACGTGGTCGCGGATCTCGCGCCGCTGGAAACCTTTCAATTCCTGCTCATCACGACGAATGCGGCTAATGTCTGCAACGCGATTGATGTCGGCACCGTAGAGGAAAAAGGCGAATATGCTCGTGCCCGAGCCCTGCTCAGCGCGCACCGCACGCACCTTGAGATATTCGCGCCCGTTCATGCGCGTTCACGCCGGACGATACGCGCCAGTTGCGCAAAGCGGCCCTGTTCGCATGCTATGCCGAGATCGTCCCGAAACCGGCGCAGCAGCCGTGAGGAGCTTCCCCCTTCTGCGTCCCAGTTCGCGCGGATCAGGTCGAGCAAGGCTGCATCGTCATGACGAGTCCGAGCAAACTGCGTCGGCAGCCGCCAGCCCTCTAACGCGTGCGACACAGCTTCGGCATGCGCGTGCGCGTCGCGCGCATCCACGTTATCCGCAATCACCTCGGCGAAGTGGCGCAGAGCCCGGCCGGCAAAGTCGCTACGCGTTCCGCGATTTGAGCTGTCCGGACCATCGAGCCTGTCATCATAGGGCATGAGAAAATCGCGCAAAGTCGCCGGAATTTGGTCGGCTGGTGCGCGTGTGAAGAGCCGCAATCGCGCCAGCACGGTTCGGGGCAGCGACAGAAGATCAGCAGCGATCATATCGATATAGGCTTCTGAGAGCGCAGCGCAGATCAAACCGTCGTTCCGCGAGGCGACATCGTGCAGCGCGACGGCGAATGGCGAAGCTTGGTTCAGCTTTCGCCACCAAGCCGCGGAATCAAATTCGCCAATGATCCGGGCAGAAATGCTGTCTGGCGCGCCGATCAGCACGGTGCAGGCATAAGGCGGTACCGATGCCTCCGCGTCGATAAGGCCGAGCCCCGCGGAGACAACCATCAACCTTGCGTCGAGTAACCTAGCCGCGGCGATCGCTTCCCTGAAGCTGCGGCCCCCATAGATTTCGTCGCCGCGAAAACGCGCTCGCTCGCGGGCAAGCCGGCGCGCCCAATCGTCGGCGAGATTGGGAAGGTCCGCCTCCGGGAGAGCGGCCATATGGAGACTGTCGGAAACCGGCTTGCGCTTGCGATTCGTACAGGCGGTGATGACAAGCGTCACAAAATGAGGCCCCCCAATGCCCTCGAGCGATTGAATTTTTGTATAGCGTTGGGTGCCGGTTTTAGCCAGAATTAATGTCGGCAGGCGCTCATCAAATCAGCGCATTAAATGCTCGATTCCGCGATGCTTTGCGGATTCAGGCGTCCCATTTTGTCGGCGCAGGGCAAAAATTTCGGGTGTCCGACGGCCCCGGAAGTTGTGAGAACCGCGCTTGAGAACGCGCGCCGATAACGGCCATCCGGCGCCGCCGAACGCGGAAGGCATAGCGCCTAAATCATTGGATCGACAACCTGTGCTTGCCAAGCGGGACTCGGTCGCCGAAGATTCCTCTTGATGAGAAAGGATGTCGATCACCTACCGGCGATTCAACAGGGCGAACTGGAGCGTGTCCAGTGCGTGCTGATGGAGGAGTTCGCCGAGGCGATCGGCAGGGCGACCACCGAGAGCCGGAAGAACGGCAAGATCCTCAAGATCATCCTGTTCGGCTCCTACGCCCGGAACGATTGGGTCGACGAGCCGGAGAACGGTTACCAGTCCGATTTCGACCTGCTCGTCGTCGTCAACCACGACGACCTCACCGACATTGCGCATTACTGGTACGTGGCCGAAGACCGTATCCTGCGCGACGCCGCGATCGCGCGCCCCGTCAACATCATCGTCCATTCGCTCGACGAGGTGAACCAGTCGCTCAAACGCGGCGAGTATTTCTGGGTCGATATCGCCCGCGACGGGATCATCCTGTACGAGCTGCCATGCCATCCGCTGGCGACGCCGATGCCGCTCACGTCGGCCGACGCCTATCAGATGGCAGCTGGCTATTTTGGAGAGTGGCTGCCGAGCATCGATCGCGCCTTATCCACGGCCAGTGACCAAGTCCAAAAAGGGGCGGACGACCTTGGATGGCGAAAGGATGCCGCCTTTACGCTGCACCAAGCAGTGGAGCGGGCCTACATCTGCTTCCTGCTGGTGCGAACGCTCTATTTCCCGCGCTCACACAACATCAAATTCCTGCGCTCGCTCGCCGAGGACAGCGAACCGCGTCTGATCGAAGCGTGGCCGCGCGAGCGCAGGATCGACCGGCGACGCTTCCAGCTACTGAAGCGCGCCTATGTCGAGGCGCGCTACTCCACCGCCTATGAGATCACCGTCGAGGAACTGAACGCAATCCTCGGCTCCGTGCGCCAGCTCCGCGACATCATCGAGCAGGTATCGCGCGAGCGGCTCGATCACCTGCGGAGCGTCGCCGGCCTGTAGCCGCCACGGACGGTTTTCCAGCCGAACCTGACCGTTCCCGGCCCATCGGGGCCCATCAGCGCCATTCTCTTTTCGAGGGCTTGGGCGGACTTTGAGGCCGTCCGGATCGACCTGATGTCGACCGGCGGGAGCCCTCGACGTGACGCCCACCAAATTGCTCATCGGACAGATCCTGGTCGTCTTCGCGATCGTCGTCGCGGGACTGTGGGCGGCGACGCAATGGGCCGCGGCGATGCTGGGCTACCAGCCGGAGCTCGGCCCCGCATGGTTCCGTGTCGCCGGCCTGCCGGTCTACCGGCCCTGGGCGCTGTTCGCCTGGTGGTATCACTTCGACGCCTACGCGCCGCATGTGTTCGACCGCGCCGGCGCGCTGGCGGGAGCAAGCGGCTTCATCGGCTGCGGCGCCGCGATCTTCGGTTCGCTGTGGCGGGCACGGCAGGCGCGGCACGTGACCACCTATGGCTCCGCCCGCTGGGCGACGCAGAAGGAGATCGAGCGCGCCGGGCTGCTGCGCGATGCCGGCGTGATGCTCGGGCGCCTCGGCGCCCGCTATCTTCGCCATGACGGGCCCGAGCATGTCATGGCGTTCGCGCCGACCCGTTCGGGAAAGGGCGTCGGCCTAGTCGTACCGACGCTGCTGAGCTGGACCGGCTCGGCGGTCATCCACGACATCAAGGGCGAGAATTGGCAGCTCACCGCCGGCTGGCGCGCGCGGTTCAGCCACGCGCTGCTGTTCAATCCGACCGACGCGCGGTCCGCCCGCTACAATCCCCTTCTCGAAGTCCGACGCGGCCCGAACGAGGTCCGCGACGTTCAGAACATCGCCGACATCCTCGTCGATCCGGAAGGCGCGCTCGAGCGGCGCAACCATTGGGAGAAGACCAGCCATTCGCTGCTCGTCGGCGCGATCCTCCACATCCTCTATGCCGAGGAGGAGAAGACGCTCGCCCGCGTCGCCACCTTCCTCTCCGATCCGCAGCGCCCCTTCGTCGCCACACTCCGGCGGATGATGACGACCAACCATCTCGGCACCGAAGATGCGCCGCGGGTCCACCCGGTGGTCGCCTCGGCCGCGCGCGAGCTTCTCAACAAGAGCGAGAACGAGCGCTCGGGCGTGCTCTCGACCGCCATGTCGTTCCTCGGCCTCTATCGCGATCCTACTGTTGCCGAGGTCACTTCGCGCTGCGACTGGCGGATCGCCGACCTGATCGAAGCCGAGCGCCCGCTGTCGCTCTATCTCGTCATTCCGCCCTCAGACATCAGCCGCACCAAGCCGCTCGTGCGTCTGGTGCTCAACCAGATCGGCCGACGCCTGACCGAGCGTCTCGATCAGTCCGGGTCCGAGCGACGCCACAAGCTGCTGATGATGCTGGACGAGTTTCCCGCGCTCGGGCGGCTCGACTTCTTCGAGACCAGCCTCGCGTTCATGGCCGGCTACGGCATCCGCGCCTTCCTCATCGCTCAGAGCCTCAACCAGATCGAGAAGGCCTATGGCGAGCACAATTCGATCCTCGATAACTGCCATGTCCGCGTCGCCTTCGCGACCAACGACGAACGTACCGCCAAGCGCATTTCCGACGCGCTCGGCACCGCGACCGAGCAGCGCGCGATGCGCAACTATGCCGGCCACCGCCTCGCGCCCTGGCTCGCCCACGTCATGGTCAGCCGCCAGGAGACCGCTCGGCAACTGCTGACGCCCGGCGAGGTGATGCAGCTATCGCCCGACGAGGAACTGGTGCTCGTCTCCGGCATGGCGCCGATTCGCGCCCGCAAGCTGCGCTATTTCGCCGATCGCAACTTCACCGGTCGCGTCGCCGCGCCGCCGGCGCTGTCCGATGGTCGCTATGCCGACCGACCCAGCGCCCGGAGGGATGACTGGAGCGGGATCGTCCGCGGCCCGGATGTGCGGCTCGGCCAATCGGACGCGCCCGAGGAGCTCACCGAGGACGGCGGCCTCGAGCAGCAGCGCCATCCCGGCCTACCCGAACAGTCCGCGCCGCAGCCCGAAACCGCGCCCGATCCGGCGCTGGCGCTCGCCGACGACGAGGACATCGCCGCCGACCAGCGCGCCATGGACCAGGCGCGCGGTCTCACCGCCGTCGCCCGCGGCTATGCCCTCAACGAGGGCAGCGACCGCGATCTCGTGCCGGGGCTGTAAGCCATGAAGGTCCGGCAGAACCTCTATATCGATCGCGAGCTGAGCGACGCGCTGGAGGCGCTCGCGGCGGGCACCGTCGGCAACAAGTCGCGGCTGGTGAACGACGCGCTCGCGGACTGGCTGGCGCGGCGGGCCACCCGAGAGATCGATGACCTTCTCAAGCACCGCCTCGACCGGATCACCCGCGAGATCGGACATGCGCGCCGCGACATCGAAGTGCTGCTCGAAAGCCTGTCGCTGTTCGTGCGCTACCAGCTGATGGTGACGGCGCCGCTTCCCGACGCCGATGCCGCTGCCGTCGCCGTCGGCCGCGAGCGGTTCGAGAAATTCGTGGCGCAAGTCGGCCGACAGCTCGCCGGCGGCAAGCGCTCCATCGGTCACGATCCGGACACCGGAGGCGCGGCATGAGCGGCGCTCCCGACACCGTATCCGAGGGCCGGCGCCGCGCGATGCTGCGCACGGCGATGGGGCCGACCATCGCGGCGGCGCTCGCCGATCCCCTCGTGCTCGAGGTGATGGTCAATCCCGACGGCGCGCTCCGTCTCGACCGGCTCGGCGAGGGACGTACCGACACGCTGGTCCGCTTCGACCCCGCGCAGGTCGAGCGGATCATCCGCCTGGTCGCCTCCCACGCGCGGACCGAAGTCCATGCCGACCGGCCGATCGTCTCCGCCGAGCTGCCGCCGCATGGCGAAGGGGCCGGCGAACGGTTCGAGGGATTGCTACCGCCGGTCGCGCTCGGCCCTTGCTTCTCGATCCGCAAGCCCGCGACCCGGCTCTACACGCTGATGGATTATGTGAACGACGGCATCATGTCGGCCGATGCGGCGCGCCTGCTCTCGCTCGCCGTCGTCGAGCGCCGGAATATCCTGATCGCCGGCGGCACCAGCTCGGGCAAGACCACGCTCGCCAACGCGCTGCTGGCCGAGATGGCGCATCTCGATGAGCGCGTGCTGCTGATCGAGGACACGCGCGAGCTCCAGTCGCCCGCCGCCGATACCGTCGCGCTGCGTACCCGACCGGGCAGCGTCTCCATGGCCGACCTGGTCCGCTCGACGCTGCGCCTGCGTCCAGACCGGATCATCGTCGGCGAGGTGCGCGGTCCCGAGGCGCTCGACATGCTCAAGGCCTGGAACACCGGCCACCCGGGCGGGATCGCCACGGTCCATGCCAACAGCGCCGCCGCCGCACTCTACCGCGTCGAGCAACTCGTGCAGGAGGCGGTAGTCACGGTGCCGCGGCGGCTGATCGCCGAGGCCATCGACGTCGTCGTGTTCATCGCCGGACGCGGCACAGGCCGGCGGATCGAGACGATCGCGCGGCTCGCAGGCCTCGATCCGGACGGCAACTACGGCCTCGCCGACCTCACGCCCCCTCCCGAACCCCCGATCCATGGAGACTGACCCATGCCCGTATTCCGCATATCCATCCGCCCGTTCCTGTCCTTCCCGCTGCTCGCGCTCGGCTGCGCCGCGCTCTCGACCAGCGCCTGGGCCAGCGGCTCCGGCATGCCCTGGGAACAGCCCCTGCAACAGGTGCTGGAGTCGGTGCAGGGACCGGTGGCGAAGATCGTCGCCGTGATCATCATCATCGTAACCGGCCTGACCCTCGCCTTCGGCGAGACCGCGGGCGGGTTCCGGCGGCTGATCCAGATCGTGTTCGGCCTGTCGATCGCGTTCGCCGCCTCGTCCTTCTTCCTCTCCTTCTTCAGCTTCGGCGGCGGAGCGCTCGTCGCATGACCGGCGGCGGGCATATCGAAGGCTTCGAGGCGCCGGTCCACACCAGCCTCGGCCAGCCGATCTTGCTCGCCGGCGCGCCGCGCGGTCTGGCGATCGTCAACGGCACAATCGCGGCTGCGATCGGGCTCGGCCTCCAGCAATGGCTGGCGGGCATCGCGATCTGGGCGGTCGGGCACAGCCTCGCGGTGTTCGCGGCGCGGCGCGATCCCGACTTCGCGCCGGTGCTGATCCGGCATCTGCGCCAAAAGGGGCATCTCGCATGCTAGCGCTGCACGAATATCGGCGGCGCGCCGATCGCCTCGCCGATCATCTTCCCTGGGCGGCGCTGGTCGCCCCCGGCATCGTCCTCAACAAGGACGGCAGCTTCCAGCGCACGCTCGCCTTCCGCGGCCCGGACCTGGAAAGCGCGACAGAGGCCGAGCTGGTCGCGGCATCGGCGCGGGCCAACAACGTGCTCAAACGGTTCGGCTCCGGCTGGGCGCTGTTCTTCGAGGCCGAGCGGCGCGAGGCGCTCGGCTATCCCGAGAGCCGCTTCCCCGATCCCGTATCCTGGCTGGTCGACGAGGAGCGCCGCGCCGGCTTCGAGGCCGAAGGCGAGCACTTCGAAAGCCGCTATTACATGACGCTGCTCTGGCTGCCGCCTGCCGACAGCAGCGATGCCGCCGGCCGCGCGCTGGTCGACCGGCCCGACCAGGACGGCACGCGCGACTGGCGCGGCGAACTTGCCCGCTTCATTGCCGAGACCGACCGCGTGCTCGACCTGTTCGGCGGCTTCATGCCGGAAGTGCGCGCGCTCGACGACGCGGAGACGCTGACCTATCTCCACGGCACCGTTTCCGGGATCCGCCACGGCGTCGCCGTTCCGGACACGCCGATGTACATCGATGCCGTGCTCGCCGACACGCCGCTTGCCGGCGGCCTCGAGCCCAGGCTTGGCGACCGGCATCTGCGCACCGTGACCGTGCTCGGCTTTCCGAGTTTGAGCCGGCCCGGCATCCTCGACGCGCTCAACGCGGCGGATTTCGGCTACCGCTGGACCACCCGCTTCATCGCGCTCGACAAGACCGACGCGACCAAGGTGCTCACCCGCATCCGGCGCCAATGGTTCAACAAGCGCAAGTCGATCACCGCGCTCCTGCGCGAGGTGCTCTACAACCAGCCGACCCAGCTCCTCGACAGCGACGCCGATAACAAGGTGCTCGACGCCGACCTGGCGCTCCAGGAACTGGGCGGCGACCATGTCGCGTTCGGCTATCTGACGACGACGATCACCGTCGCCGACACCGATCGCGCAAAGGTCGACGAGAAGGTCCGCGCGGTCGAGCGGATCGTCAACGGGCTGGGCTTCACCTGCGTGCGCGAGACCATGAACGCGGTAGAGGCCTGGCTCTCGTCGCTGCCGGGTCACGCCTATGCCAATGTCCGCCAGCCGCTCGTCCATACCCTCAACCTCGCCCACCTCATGCCGCTCTCGGGCGTGTGGGCGGGACCGGATACGAATCGCCACCTGGGCGGCCCGCCGCTTCTCCATGCGCAGACCTCGGGCACGACGCCGTTCCGGCTGTCGACCCATGTCGGCGATGTCGGACATATGCTGGTCGTGGGACCGACCGGTGCCGGCAAGTCGGTGCTGCTCGGGCTGATCGCGCTCCAGTTCCGCCGCTACGCGAACTCTCAGATCATCATGTTCGACCTGGGTTTCTCCGCTCGCGTGCCGGTGCTGGCGATGGGCGGCTCGCATTATGCCCTGGGCGGCCACGGCGAAGAGATCGGCCTCGCGTTTCAGCCGCTCCGCCGCATTCACGATCCGCTGGAGCGTGCCTGGGCGGCCGAATGGCTGGCCGCTCTGCTCGCCCATGAGAAGGTCGCGGTCACGCCGCAGGTCAAGGACGCGGTCTGGTCGGCGCTCGGCAACCTCGCCACCGCGCCCGTAGAGGAGCGGACGCTGACCGGCCTCGGCATGCTGCTGCAGTCGGCCCCGCTCCGGCTGGCGCTGACCCCCTATACGGTCGAAGGCCCCTATGGCCGGCTGCTCGACGCGGCCGACGAGACGCTCGCCTTCGCCGACGTACAGTGCTTCGAGACCGAGGCGCTGATGCTTCAGGCGGGCGTCGTCGCCCCGGTCCTCAACTATCTCTTCCATCGTCTCGAAGCGCGCTTCGACGGGCGTCCGACGCTGCTCGTCATCGACGAAGCCTGGAGCCTGCTCGACGATCCGATGTTCGCAGCGCGCATCCGCGAATGGCTGAAGACGCTGCGTAAGAAGAACGTCGCCGTCGTTTTCGCCACCCAGTCCCTCGCCGACATTACCGAAAGCAGCATCGCGCCCGCCATCATCGAGAGCTGCCCGCAGCGCATCCTGCTGCCCAACGACCGCGCGATCGAGCCGCAGAGCCGGCAGGCCTATGAGCGTTTCGGGCTCAACGACCGGCAGGTCGAGCTGGTCAGCCGGGCCACGCCCAAGCGCCACTATTACCTCCAGTCCGCCCGCGGGAACCGGCTGTTCGAGCTCGGCCTCGGCCCTGTGGCGCTCGCGCTGTGCGGCGCCTCCGGTCCCGAATGGGTCGAGCGCGTCGATGCGCTGCTCGGCGAGCACGGCCCCGGCGACTTCGCCGACCGCTTCTTCCGCGCAGCAGGGCTCGACTGGGCCGCCGAACTGCTCGTCCGCTTCCCTGGTCCCCAACCGCAAGCCCCACAGGAGATATGATGATGCCTCGTCCTACCGTCACGCTTTCGCGCAAGCACGCCATCGCGGCCGCGCTTGCCGCCGCTTCCATTCTGTCGCTGGGCATGGCGGTGAGCACGCAGCCGGCTTCGGCGCAGATCACCGTCTTCGATCCCAACAACTACAGCCAGAACATCCTGACCGCCGCGCGCACGCTGACGCAGATCAACAACCAGATCCGGTCGCTGCAGAACGAGGCGACGATGCTGCTCAACCAGGCGAAGAACCTCAGCCGCATCGACTTCCCGGAAATCCAGGCGATCACCGAACGGCTCCAGCAGATCGACCGGCTGATGGGCCAGGCACAGGGGCTGAACTTCCGGGTCTCCGGACTCGACGAACAGCTTCGCCGGCTCTTCCCGCAGGATTTCAGCCAGGCGCTCTCCACCAATGACCGGGTGCTCGCAGCACGGCAGCGACTCGACACGGCGATGGCGGCGTATCGCCAGACCATGACGGTCCAAGCGCAGGTGGCGGAGAACGTCACGGCCGACGCAGGGACGCTGACCGCGATCATGGCGAAGAGCCAGGGCGCCGAAGGCGCGCTGCAGGCGGCGCAGGCCACCAACCAGCTCCTCGCACTCAGCGCCAAGCAGCAGTTCCAGATCCAGAACCTGATGGCCGCGCAATATCGCGCCGACGCCACCGAGGCAGCACGCCGCGCCCAGGCCGAGGCCGAAGGTCGCGTCGCCACCCGGAAGTTCCTCGGGACCGGCTCCGCCTACACGCCCCAATAGGCGCGGCCGGCCCGACGCGGCGGCGGTCTCGCCTCCCGCCGCCGCGCCGCGGGGCGTGGCCAAGCTCCCCCGCCACGTCCCGCGGCACCCTTCATCCGCAAAGGAAGGCTCACGTGCAGGATCTCAACGTCATCGACCGCTTCATGGCCGCCTTCATCCGCTACATCGACAGCGGGTTCGGGCTGCTCGGTCCCGACGTCGGGTTCCTCACGGCGACGCTGATCGGCATCGACATCACACTCGCCGGGCTGTTCTGGGCAATGGGCGGCGAGCAGGACGTGATCGGCCGCTTCCTGAAGAAGATCCTCTACATCGGCGCGTTCGCGCTGATCCTGAACAGCTTCTCGACGCTCGCCGACATCATCTTCCGTTCGTTCGCGCAGGCCGGGCTCACCGCCGGCGGGGGCACGCTTTCCGCCGACGACCTGCTCAAGCCCGGCCGCCTCGCGGGCACCGGCTTCTCCGCGGCCTGGCCGCTGCTCGACCAGGCGTCGAGCATGATGGGGTTCGTCAGCTTCTTCGACAATTTCCTGACGATCGCGGTGCTGCTGTTCGCCTGGGTGATCGTCATCCTCGCCTTCTTCATCCTCGCCGTGCAGATGTTCGTCACGATCATCGAGTTCAAGCTGACCTCGCTGGCCGGCTTCATCCTCGTGCCGTTCGCGCTGTGGAACCGGACCAGCTTCCTCGCCGAACGCGTTCTCGGCAACGTGGTGTCCTCGGGCATCAAGGTGATGGTGCTCGCCGTCATCGTCGGCATCGGCTCCAATTTCTTTGCCGAATTCACGACGTCGATGCAGGGGCAGGAGCCTGATCTCGGCCAGGCCATGAGCCTGACGCTGGGCGCGCTCGCACTGTTCGGGCTCGGCATCTTCGGCCCGGGCATCGCGTCCGGTCTCGTCGCCGGCGCGCCGCAGCTCGGCGCGGGCGCGGCGGTCGGCACCACGCTGGGCGCAGCGGGCGTGGTTGCGCTCGGCGGCGGCGCCGCCATGGGCGCGGCACGCCTCGCGGGCGCCGGCGCGCTCGGCGCGGTCCGCGCCGGGACGGCGATGGGCTCCGCGGCGTCGACCGCCTACAAGCTCGGTCAGGAGACCTCCGGCTCCTCAAGCGTGGGCGCCGGCCTCAAAGGCGTCGGTCAGGCGGCCGCCGGCGCGGCCCGGCAGCGCGCCGGATCAGCCTTCGGGCTCAAGGCCGCAGCGGAATCGGGACGCGCCGCCGCATGGTCTGCACTTTCCGGCAATAGCGGCGCGCAGCCGACGGCGCCTGCGAGCGCGGAGGCCGCGCCGTCCTGGGCACAGGCGCTGCGGCGCCAGCAGGACGCGCGGCATCACCGCCACATCGCGCTTCAGACGCTCAAGGAGGGCGACCGTGGCGGCGCCTCGGCCACCCCCGACATCAAGGAAAAGGAGGAATAAGCCATGCGTTTCAAGCGAAGCGTCCAACGCTACGGGCGCACCCCAGAACCCGAGACGCCCTACCAGCGCGCCGGGCAGCTATGGGACGAACGCATCGGATCGGCGCGCGTCCAGGCGCGGAACTGGCGGCTGATGGCCTTCGGCGGCCTGGCGCTCACCACCGCCATGTCCGCGGCGCTCGTCTGGCAATCGCTGCAGAGCAAGGTCGTGCCCTATGTGGTCGCCGTCGACCGGCTAGGCGAAGCCCGGGCGGTCAGCGAAGCCGAGCGCGACTACCAGCCGAGCGACCCCCAGGTCGCCTGGCATCTCGCGCGCTTCATCGAGCACGTCCGGTCGGTGTCGCTCGACCCGGTCCTCATGCGCCGGGACTGGCTGTCGGCCTATGATTTGGTGACCAGGCGCGGCGCCCAGTTCCTCGGCGACTATGCGCGCGCCGCCGATCCGTTCGGCAGGATGGGCGAGCAGACGATCTCGGTGCAGGTGACCAGCGTCGTCCGCGCGTCGGATCGCTCCTTCCAGGTCAAATGGACCGAGACCGGGTTCGAGCGCGGCGTGCGGACCGGCACGTCGAACTGGACCGGCATCCTGACCGTGGTGCGAAAGGCCCCGACTTCGGCGGAGACGCTCCGCCGCAACCCGCTCGGCATCTATATCGACGCCATCGACTGGAGCCGCGAGCTCGATTCGGCGGCGGCGCCGGCGGCGACGCCGTCGCCGGCCCCTGCATCGCCTCCGCCTGCGAACGTGCCGCGCGGATCTCCGCTCGACTCGACGCTCGCCGCCAAACCGACACCCCCCACTGTTCCGGAGAACCGGCAATGACCCGTCAGCTTGCCCTTACAGCCATGGCTGCGCTCGCGTTCACCCCCGCCGCCGGTGCACAGTCCAATCCATCATTCGCTTCCGGCCGGCCGCCGCACGGCGTCGCCGCGATTGGCGCCGCTAATGCCGACGCCACCGTGGAACCGCGCCGTCCCGATTTCATCAACGGAACTGCGGTCTATCCCTTTGCCGACGGCACCATCTACCGCGTCTATACCGCGCCGGAACGCGTGACCGACATCGCACTCCAGCCGGGCGAGATCCTGATCGCGGTGGCGAGCGGCGACACGGTGCGCTGGGTGATCGGCGACACCGCGAGCGGAACGGGCGCGGAGAAGCGGGTCCACGTCCTAGTCAAACCGTTCTCCGCCGGCCTCAGCACCAACCTGGTGATCACCACCGATCGGCGGACCTATCACATCGCGCTCGCCAGCACCGGCGGGCCGGCGATGGCGGCGCTGTCGTGGAGCTATCCGCAGGATGCACTCCTCGCGATCCGCCGCGCCCAGGAAGCTGCGGCGGCGGCCGCGCCGGTGGCGGCGGGGCTGGAGATTGAACGCCTCGATTTCGGCTATTCGATTTCAGGCGATCGGCCTTCGTGGCGCCCGCTGCGAGCGTTCGATGACGGGCGGCAGACCTTCATCGAATTCCCGCCGTCGCTCGCCGTCGGGGAAGCACCCCCGCTGTTCCTGGTAGATCGCAAAGGCGAGGCCCAGCTGGTCAACTACCGCCTGCGCGGACGCTATTATGTCGTCGACCGCCTGTTCGATAATGCGGAGCTCCGCCTCGGCGCCAAGCGCCAGCAGGTCGTGCGGATCAGCCGGATCGGCCGGAGGTCGTCATGACTGACGCCATCATATCGAACGAACCCGCGGTCGCGCCCAAGATCGACCCCGAGACATTGGTCCTGCGCGCGCAGCCCGCACCTGCGATCCGGTTCAAGCGCGGGCTTGTCGTCGGACTCGCGGCCATCGCCATCATCGTGCTGGTCGCGGCCGCCTGGTTCGCGCTGAAACCGCGAAACCTGCACCTTGTGGGCGAGCAGAGCGATCTCGCCGAACCGGCCAAGGCTCCCGGCGATGCCCTCAGCGGGCTCCCCGCCAGCTACGGCGATGCGCCCAAGCTCGGCCCGCCGCTTCCCGGCGATCTCGGCCGGCCCATTCTCAAGCACCAGCAGGCGATGACGGAAGGCGTGCCGCCCCAGCCGAATGCGGCCGAAGAGGCGGCGCGGACGGCACAGGAGCAGGCTGCGGCCGAGCGCAAGGCGGCGCGCGAATCCGGCGTGCTGGTGCATAGTGGTGCCCGCGCCGTGTCGGCCGAGGCCGCGCCGGCTGCCGTCGCGACGGCGCCGAGCGATGCCGATGCATCCAAGCTGGCACTGGACCCGAATCGCGATCCCAATGCGCAGCAGCGCAAGGCCGATTTCGTGTCGACATCGGACCGCGGCGGCGACGTCAATCCGCACCTGATCCGCCCCGCCGCCTCGCCCTACATGCTGTCGGCCGGCAGCGTGATCGCCGCAAGCCTCATCACCGGCCTGCGATCCGACCTTCCCGGGCTAGTCACGGCGCAGGTCACCGAGCGCGTGTTCGACAGCGCCACCGGCCGCATCCCGCTGATCCCGCAGGGCGCGCGCCTGATCGGCACCTATGATTCCGTGGTGGCCTTCGGCCAGCGCCGCGCGCTCGTCGTCTGGCAGCGCATAATCTTCCCGGATGGCCGTTCGATCCGGATGGAGAACGTGCCGGCCACCGATCCCTCCGGCTATGCCGGGTTGGAGGACAAGGTTGATTTCCACACCTGGACGCTCCTCAAGGGCGTGGCGATCTCGACCCTGCTCGGCGTCGGCTCCAACCTCACCTTCACCGGCGAGAGCGACCTCGTACAGGCCATCCGGGAATCGACCCAGCAGAATGTCGCGCGCGCCGGCGACCAGCTCACCTCGCGCAACCTCCAGATTCAGCCAACGATCACCGTGCGGCCAGGCACGCCAGTGCGCTTGGTCGTGCATCGCGATCTCGTGCTCTCTCCACCATCCGAATAGGTGACCTATGCCAGACCTGAAGCTGCCCAAGCTGCCTGATCGCACGCCCGTCAGGCTCACGATCAGCATCACGCCCGACCTCCAAGCCGCCCTGAACGATTACGCAAAGGTCTATGCGGAAACCTATGGTCGCGAAGAACCTGTGACTGAGCTCATCCCGGCAATGCTCGCGAGTTTCGTCGAGAGCGATCGCGCGTTCTCGCGCTCGCGAGCAAAGCCATGAGCAGAGCGCGAACCATCAAGGACCGCCATAGTGCGGCAGAGGCAACGCCTACCCTGTTCGAGGACCTACCGACCGAGCCGATCTGCGTCAGGGTGGCAGCCGCGGTCAAACTGACGGGTATCCCGCGGTCCACACTTTATGAGCTGATTGGTTCTGGCGAAATCGAAACCGCTAAAATCGGGAGATCCACCTTCATCCTTTATGCCAGTCTCAAACGGCTGTTCGAGAAGCACTAGCGCTGATTGGTACAGTGCAATGATTCCTGCACCACCGAGCTCAAGGATTCACGGGGCGAGTCCAACCTTCGGCAAGCTTCTCAATCACTTTCTCGAACCAGCCCTCATACCAATACCAGGCATTCGCGATGGACACGCCATAGCCCTTGGCTGGGGTGCGTGCCTCCAGCTGCTGCGCGAGCTTGGTGTGATCGTACATGTTGAAGTTGGGATAGCCTGCCTCTCGCACCTTGGCGACGATCTGCGAGGGCAGGTACTTCTGCCGCTCGACCTCCTTGAGCAGGACGCGCTCGACCGCCTGCGCCTCGGGCGAGCCAGGCCGGACGAAGTCGATCGCAAGGTCCGCATTGGTGGCCCGTCCTGTAACCTTGGGAACGAAGGCGACGCGGTACCGAAAGCGCGGATCCTTCTGCTCGTCCTCAGTCAGCGCGTTGTGGAAGTTGTCCATTGCGGTTGCGATGTGCGCTGGCAGGCTCTCTCCGGCGAGCAGCGCGCGCTGCCCGCCGTCGAACGTCACGAACTGCAATGCGATTGGCAGGCGTCGCTCGAGCGCGAACTGCCCACCGAACAGCGCTTTGATGGCGTCATTGAAGTTAAGGCAGCAGGCTTGGAGCTTGGCACTGAGCGCGTCGTCGATGCGATTGGTCGAGCGGTGCTCGATCTCGTGCCGGATCTCGAGCAGGAACTTCAGATTATTGATCGTGCCGCGGTCGAGCGGGCATGCGCCCGTCGCGATGCACTGGCCCAGCTCCCAATATTTCTCGGCGCCGCTCGGTGTGGTCTGTACCACGCCGGCGCGGCGGTAGCGATAATCTACCCCCTCCCGCCGGTAGTAGGCGTGCATCAGGTAGGTCCAGGCGATGATCGCGGTCACGATGAAGATTTCGGCACGGAAAAGCAGCCCGGCGCCGTTGAACGTGTGGACCGCTGCGATCATGGCCTCTCGCGCCTTTATCAGCAGTTCGTCGCCGCGAGCGCTTAAGCCGGTGTCCGGGTCGACATCGGGCCAGGCTGCGAGATAGGCGTCGAGTTCGGTATCGCTCGCTGCCCTGACCGCGCGGTGCTTCGCACCGTCGCGAATTTCCGAGATACGCGCGTGATTGATCGATCGCGTGGGGCGAGAGAAATAAGCTTGGATGTCCTGCGGCACGAAATTGCGCGCGAGCATGGCCTTAACCAACGCCACTTCCCAGCGCTCCAGGGTATTGCCCGGTCGTCTCGCCATATGCCCCTCCCACACACATGATTGGCTCAAGACGGTGTGTCGGCAAGCCCTAGGGTCAGGACTCGTTGATCACAGCCAGAAGATGACGGTGGCTGCGAGCGCGATGGCCGAGAAGAACGTAGTGGGGCATCGATCGTAGCGCGTGGCGACCCGGCGCCAGTCCTTTAAGCGGCCG
>NZ_JBHTLS010000125.1:0-102410 GCF_042678845.1 Sphingobium olei
CAGGCGGTTAAGGCGCGGGCGATCCATCGGGACGGGCGAGCGAAAAGCGGTGTTCGTCGAGCCGGTTGAGGGTCCAGCCCTGCGAGGCGGCCAGCGCCTCAAGCTCGGTCGGGGCGACAGGATCGTCCGCCTCGATCACGATGGCCGCTACCTCACGAAGGGCGCGGGCCGCCCGCAACGCCGGCCAGGGGCATTTCATCCCCCGCGCGTTGACGATGAGCGGAGCGGCGTCACTTGTTGCCATAGGGGTTCTTGGCGCTGCGCAGCGTCAGGCGCACCGGCACCGCACCGAAGCCCAGTTCCTTGCGGATGCCGTTCACCAGATAGCGGCGATAGCTTTCGGGCAGTTCGTCGAGCCGCGTGCCGAACAGCACGAAGGTCGGCGGACGGGTCTTGTTCTGGGTAATGTAGCGCAGCTTGATCCGCTTGCCGCCAGGAGCAGGCGGGGGATTTGCTTCCAGCGCGCGCTCGAACCAGCGGTTGAGGACGCCGGTCGAGATGCGCTGCGACCAGGCGGTGCGGGTTTCGAAGGCAACGTGGATCAGGTCGTCCAGACCCTTGCCGGTGGCGGCGGAGACGGTCATGATCGGCACCCCGCGCACCTGCGCCAGGCCATCGTCCAGCGCCTTCTTGATGCCCTGATAGAGCGCCGACCCGTTTTCGACCGTGTCCCATTTGTTGAGCGCGATCACGAGCGCGCGCCCTTCCTCCAGCACCTTGTCCGCGATGCGCAGATCCTGCGCCTCCAGCCCGCGCGTCGAATCGAGCAGCAGCACGACGACTTCGGCGAAGTTCACGGCGTTCAGGCCATCGCTGACGGCGAGCTTTTCCAGCTTGTCCTGCACCTTGGCGCGCTTGCGCATGCCCGCAGTGTCGATCAGGCGGACGGGGCGCTCGACCCCCTCCCGGCTGGTCCAGGACCAGTCGACGGCGATGCTGTCGCGCGTGATGCCGGCTTCCGGGCCGGTCAGCAGCCGGTTTTCGCCCAGCAGCCGATTGATGAGCGTCGACTTGCCCGCGTTAGGGCGGCCGACGATCGCGAGCTTAAGTGGCGCGCTTTCGTCATCCTCGTAAAATTCCTTCTCCTCCTCCGCATCCTCTCGCTCCAGATGCGGCAGCAGCGCCTGGAACAGGTCGGCAAGACCCTGTCCATGTTCGGCGGAAAAGGGGATGGGTTCGCCAAGGCCGAGGCCGAACGCCTCCATGACGCCGGGGTCTGCCGCCTTGCCCTCCGCCTTGTTGGCGACCAGCACCACCGGCGCGTCATTGGCGCGCAGCCAGCGGGCGATTTCCTCGTCCAGCGGGGTGATGCCCGCCCGCGCGTCGATCATGAACAGCGCGACATCGCAATTGTCGACCGCCGCTTCGGTCTGGATGCGCATCCGGCCGGGCAGGGATTGGGGGTCTTCATCCTCGTAACCGGCGGTGTCGATGATGGTGAAGTCGAGGCCAAGAAGGTGTGCCTCGCCCTCCCGCCGGTCGCGGGTCACGCCGGGCTGGTCGTCCACCAGTGCCAGCTTCTTGCCGACCAACCGGTTGAACAGGGTGGACTTGCCCACATTGGGGCGTCCGACGATGGCTACCGTGGGCAGCATGCCCGTTTCCTTCCAAAATCATCACGTCATCAAAACAGCGCACCCGCGCAGGCCGGGCCTGCGCGGGTGCGCCGCATAACATATCGGGGGCGTTAGCGGAACGCCGTCAGCTTCCCGTCGTCGGCCAGGACGTAAAGGATGTTGTTGGCGACGATGGGCGACAGCGACATGGACCGGTCTAGATCCTGCGTCGATTGCACCGCGCCGGTGGCGGGATCGGCATAGACCATCTCGCCCCGGGTCGACACCACGATCAGTTTGCCGCCCGCGAGAACGGGACCGGTCCAGCGGATCGCCTTGTCCTTCTTCTTTTCCTTCTGCCAGCGGCGCAGCTGGCTGACCCAGCGGATCTTGCCGGTGGCGCGCGCGACGCAGAGCAGGCGCGCGTCGCTGGTGACGGCGAACACCCATTCGCCCGCGACCCACGGCGTGGAGATCCCGGCGATGTTGATTTCCCACAGGCGCTGGCCGCTGGTCAGTTCATAGGAGGCCATGCGGCCGCCCTGGCCGATGGCGAACACGCGCCCGCGATCGATCACCGGATCGGCGTCGATATCGGTCAGCGTCGCCACCGCGGTCGAGATGCTGGTGCGCGACAGCGCGTCGCCCCATAGGCTGCGGCCGTTTTCATAGCGATAGGCGCTGATTTCGCCCGAGCTGTAGCCCGCGATCACGGTGCCCTGCGCCGCGGCCGGCGCGGCGACGCCGAAGATGCCGGTGACCTGCAGCGTGCCGCTATCGGTCCACTGGGTTTCGCCGTCGCTCTGGTTCAGCGCGAACACCTGGTTGTCCTGGCCCATCACATAGACGTGGCCGTTTTCCAGCGTCGGCGCGCCGCGCAACGGGCCGCCCAGATGCTTTTTCCAGATGATCTTGCCGGTCGCCGCCTCCAGCGCGGCGACGTCGCCGATGCCCGTGCTGGCGAAGAGGCGATCGCCAAGAACGCTGACGCCGCCGCCGAACAGCGCGCGGCCATTGCCCTTGCCATCGGCTGGCAGGCTGGTCTGCCACAGCTTCGACCCGCTTGCCGCATCGAAGGCAATGACATGGGCACCGCTGTCGATCACGAACAGCTTCCCGCCCGACACGACGGGCGAAGCAGCGAGGCGTGCCTGCGGGGTGCTGCCCTCGATCGAGGCCGTCCAGATCTGCGCCGGCGATCCGCCGAGCGAGACATGGCCCATCGCCTTGGACGGGCCGCCGCCGGGCTGCGACCATTCTTCATTGACGTAGGGCGCGGGCAGGCTGACCGGCACATCCGCCAGGGTCGGGTCCGCCTCGACCCCCTGTTCATTGTTGAGGATCGAAACGCGGTTGCCCACGACCGGGGTCTTGGGGCCGCCCTTCTTGCCGCCGACGATGCCGCACCCGGCCAGCAGCGCGATCATCGCCGCTGCCGTCACGCTGCGCCCCAGAGGCGACAGGCTCTTCATGCTCACCATCCGCTCGATTATCCTTCGTTCGGCTCAGCCGGAATCTCGACCGCGTCAATCCCCATGACGCCTGCCATCTGACGCGCGCGTGAACGGATCGAGTCCGGAACGCCCGCATCCTTCGCCATCGCCGCGAACATGGGGCCGGCGAGGTCCGACTTGCCCATCTTCACATAGGCCAGCGCCACCAGTTCGCCCGCACTGCCGAACCAGGGCGCGCCTTCGACCGCCAGCGGCTTCAACCGGTCCACCACCTGCTGGGGCTTCAGGCTGTCGAATTCGAGCGCGGTCTGCCGGATCAGCGCCAGATCGCGATAGGGCTGGTCCAGGCCACTGTCCGCCGCCATCGCTGCATAGATGGCGACCGCCCCCTTGGTATCGCCCTTACGCGATGCGACGCCTGCCTTGGTCAGCAGCGCGGCGGCGCGATAGCCCGGCTGGTCGGCCTGCGTCAGCGCGTCCAGCGCCTTGGCATCCGGCGTACCGCCGCCGATCGCGGCCGCGAGCACCGTATCCACCTGCTCAGAGGTCGCTTCCGACTGCGTCTTGACATGATGCTGCCAGTAGAGCCAGCCGCCAAAGGCCGCTAGGCCCAGCACGATCGCCGCCAGCAGCAGGCGGCCATAACGCTGCCAGAAGGTCAGAAGCTGGTCCTGGCGGACGGCCTCGTCGACCTCGCGCATGAAGACTTCGCTGTTTTGCGGCGTCAGGGCCACGATATACTCCGGAACATGGATCAGAAACGTGCGGACGGAAGGCGCGATCAATAGCGGCGCTTATGCCACAGGCAAATCACTTTTTGGGGCGATAGACCTGTTCTTCGGTCGGGAAGCTGCGGGCCCGCACATCGGCGGCATATTGTTCGGCGGCGGCGCTGATGGTCGCGGCGATATTCTCGAACCGTTTGACGAAGCGCGGCACCCGGTCGAACATGCCCAGCATGTCTTCCGTCACCAGCACCTGCCCGTCGCAACGGGCCGATGCGCCGATGCCGATGACGGGGATGGCGACGCTGTCGGTGACGGCGACGGCGATCTCCTCCATCACCCCTTCGATCACCAAACCGAACGCCCCGGCATCCGCCACCGCCTTTGCGTCTGCCACGATCTTGGCATGTTCCGCCTTGCTCTTGCCGCGCGCGCCATAGCCGCCCAGCGCGTTGACCGCCTGCGGCGTCAGCCCGACATGGCCCATCACCGGGATGCCCCGCTGGCTGAGGAACGCGATGGTTTCGGCCATGGCCACGCCGCCCTCCAGCTTCACGCCCGCCGCGCCGGTTTCCGCCATGATGCGGCTGGCGCTGGCGAAGGCCTGCGCCGGCGAGGCTTCGTAAGCACCGAAGGGCATGTCGACGAGGACGAGGCTGTGATAGCTGCCGCGCACCACCGCCGCGCCATGGGCGATCATCATGTCCAGCGTGACTGCCAGGGTGGAAGGCAGGCCGTAAATTACCTGGCCCAGCGAATCGCCCACCAGCAGCATGTCGCAATGCGGATCGAGCAACTGCGCCTGCCGCGCGGTATAGGCGGTCAGCATCACCAGCGGGTCGGCGGTCCTGCCGTCGACCTTGCGCCGCTGGATCGCGGGTACGGTCAGCCGCTTCATCGGCGCGGGCGTCGGATTGGCCCGGCTGGTCGCGGTGTCAAGGGTGAAGGTCGTGGACATGCGACGCGCTCTACCGCAGCGCGACGCCCCGCGCAAATGGGGCGGCCCAGCTGGCCGCCCCGTCCGTGCGATCAGAAGGAGACCTTGATCGTGCCGCCCCAGGTCTGCGGATCGCCCACCTGGCCGGCGATCAGGCCGACATTGCCCGGCGCGACCTGAAGATTCTCGATATAGTCGACGTCGAAGACGTTGCGGACCCACCCGAACACATCGAACCCTTCGCCGCGGAAGCCGGCACGCAGGTTGGTGAGGGCATAGCCCTTGACCTCCGTATAGATGGACGGCGACGCGTTCGAGTTCCAGTGCGAGCGATAATTGCCATCGACGCCCAGATAGACCTGTCCGTCCTTGTCGAGGAGGTGGGCGGGAATGTTATATTCCGCGCCGTAGGAGAAGGCCCATTTGGACACGCCCGGCAGCCGCTGGCCGGAAATGTCGCAATTGGGGCGGCTGAAGGACGGGTTGGCCGCCGTGCCGGCCTGTCCCGCAGGGCTCCACTGCGCGGCGTTGGTGGTGACCGTACCGCCGGCCAGTTCCGGCGGACAAGGCGCGTCGACGAACTTCTTGTACTTGGCGTCGGTATAGGCGCCGTTCGCGTAGGCGGTGAAGCGGTCGCTGACGAGGATCTTGAAGTCCGCCTCGATGCCCTGCGAGCGGACCTTCTGTGCGTTGGCGAGATAGCCGCGCAGCACGCCGAACTGGCCGTTGTTCACCGTCGCCTGGAAATTCTTGATCTCCGTGCGGAAGGCGGTGAGGTTGAAGGTCGCGCGGCGATCGAGGAACTGGGTCTTGAGGCCCGCCTCGAAATGGTTGACCGACTCCGGCTTCACCGTACCCGCGCTCAGGATCGGCTGGTTGTTGGCGTCGAGCGGCAGGCCGTTCTGGTTGATGCCGACCGTCTTGAAGCTCTTGGCATAGGTGGCATAGGCCAGCACGTCCGGCGCGATCTTGTAGTTGATGTTGAAGTCGTAGGTGAAGTTCCAGTCGCTGGCCGAGGGCGCGCTGATCTGCGGCTGGTATACGCCGCACTGCGCCGCAAGGACCGCGTTGCCGGCCGTCGCTGCGGGCGCGCAGCTGGCGATTACCTGACCCGATCCGGTCGTAACCACGCGCTGGTAGAAGCCCGACTTCTTGTCATAGTTGATCCGCGCGCCCGGCTGGATCGTCAGTTCGGGCGTGACCTTCCAGCTCAGCTGGCCGAACAGCGCGGCGCTGGTGCTTTTGAGATACTGGGTGTTGCTGGCGGTCAGGCCGTTGAGGATGCCGGCGTTGATCTGCGCCGCGTTGGTCAGGCTCCAGCGGCTGGCATCCGCACCCTGCGATTCGACGCCCTGCGTGTCGATCCGCTGCTTGAAGCCGAACAGGCCGACCACGAAGTCGATGTCCTGGCTTTCGTAATTGTAGCGGAATTCCTGGCTATACTGGTCCTGCTGCGACGGGTTCTGCGAACGGGCGACGATGGACAGGCCAGTGAAGTCGCGGTCGTTTTCCGGCTTCCAATCCCAGAAGCGCCAGGCGCTGACGGAGGTCAGCGTGCCCGGCCCCACGTCCCACTTCACCTTCAGCGAGGCGCCGCCGATCTTGTTGCCGGCATTGAGGTTGCTGTCGAGGTCGGAGAGGCGATCATAGGGATTGCGGCTGGGCACCTGATAATTGCGGCCGGCGGCGTTGGCGGCCGCGACCAGCGCATCATATTGACGGGTCAGTAGCCGCTGCGTCGTGCCCACGCGCACGAAGGTGGTGCCGCAGCATTCCGGATCCTGGCGGCTGTAATCGCCGGACAGGGTGATGCTGAGATCTTCCGTGGGCTGGAACAGCAATTGCGCGCGCAGCCCGAGATTGTCCTGTTCGTTGATCCAGCGCCTGGTCGCGACATTGTAGAGCGTGCCGCGCCGGCTGGTGGTGGCGACGGCGACGCGCGCCGCGACAGTTTCCGACAAGGGGCCGGAAATCGCGGCCTTCGCCTGCTTGTAGTTGAGGTTGCCGGCGGTCACCTCGGCCCGGCCCTCGAAATCGAAAGTCGGCTGGTTGGTGGTGATGTTGATCGCGCCGGCGGTCGTGTTCTTGCCGTACAGCGTGCCCTGCGGCCCACGCAGCACTTCCACCTGCGCGACGTCGAGGAAATCGAAGGTCGCGGCGGCGACGCGGCTGTTATAGACGTCATCGACATAGATGCCGACGCCCTGCTCGAACCCGTCGCTGGTCAGGCCGAAGGGCACGCCCAGGCCGCGGATGTTGACCGATGTGTTGCGCGGGTTGGTGGTATAGACCTGAAGCGTTGGTGCAAGCTGCTGCAGCTTCACCACGTTGAAATTGCCGGTCGCCTCAATGCTGTCGCCGCGGATGACCGAGATGGCGAGCGGCACCTGCTGCGCAGTTTCCTGGCGGCGGCGAGCGGTGACGACGATCACGTCGCCGCGCGGCGATCCGCTGGTGGCTCCCTGTTCCGGCGCAGCTTGAGCGGGCGCGGGCTCCTGCGCGGATGCGGCCGACGCAATGAAGCAAAGGCCCGCGACGCCGGCCAGCAATATGGTACGCGCAATCATGTCATTCCCCTTGTTCCGGATGTCCGGTGGACGATTGGGGGGCTTCCCTGTGTCACCTGCCGGTCCCCCGAGCCGCAGGCCGCCGCGCCGGTTCGCGCGGACTTGGTATCAGGCCGGCGATGCCGGTCAGGCGGTCAGCCGCGTCTTTTCCGTGACGTCGATCTGGACCACGCGGGAGTCGTGCACGGTGAGCGTGATCGACCCGAAGCGCAGCCCTTCCAGTACGTCGCGCACTTTCTCGATGCTTGCGATGATATCGCCGCGCTGGCCTTCCGGGCGGGCGTGGCGGATGTCGATCGGTCTGTGTTCGCTCATAGGCACCTCATGCTGCCTTCCTTATCTCAACCTCAAAGATAGACAAAAAAGCAAAATTAAGGGGCGCGCAAGTTTGTCTTGTCGCGCCCCTTCGGGGGGTGAGCCTTATGGATGCATGGCTTGGGAAGGCCGCGCTTCCTTCACGGTCAGCGGCAAGGCGGGGCGCATCTGCCGCGCGGCGGAGGCCTGTTCGCGCGCATTGTCGATAAGCTGTTCCAGCAGCGACTGGCCGAACTGCCAGTCGCCAAGGCCGGAATCGGCGTTTATGTGGCCCGCATAGCCGGCATCGACGAACTGGCTGCCCCAATTCTTGCCGATGCTGTGCGCCCGTTCGAAGAAGATATAGGGGTCGTCGCGGCTGGCCACCATGATCGACGGGAAGGGAAGCTGGGCGCGCGGCGTCGGGCCAAAGCCGCCGATCGTCTCGGGCGTTTCCATCCGGTCGCAATCGGGCGGTGCGACCAGCAGCGCGCCGGTAACGGGCCAGCCATAGGCCTGGCTCTGAAGCGCGCCCCACCAGGCGACCGCCATGCAGCCCAGGCTGTGCGCGGCCAGAATGACCGGCGCGTTGGCCTCGCGAATCGCGGTGTCCAGGCGCGTGACCCAGGCGTTGCGGTTCGGACTGGCCCAGCTGCCAAGATCGACCCGTTGACAGTCGCCGCGCCGTTCGTCCCACAAAGTCTGCCAGTGACCCGGTCCGCTATTGTTAAGGCCGGGGATCGTCAGCACCACCGGCTGGCGCGCATCACCCGAGAAACCGAATCGCTCCATCGTCTGATCCTCATCCTTGTCCGAGCCTCTCAAGATAAATCTATGCAAACGGTAGACAATGGGTCAGCGGTGAAATGTGGTGAAATTTGGGCAGTTGGAAAAAGGGCGATGACGGCCCGTTCGCGGTGGCGGTTTCACCCCGCGACAGCCCTCACCAAGGATAGATCATCCCATAATATTGGTAGACGCTGCGGCCATAATCCTCATCATAGCGGGGATCCTCGCCCGCCCCGTGGCGCGGCGCATGTTCGAGCAGCCGCTTGTCCAGATCGACGACATAACCGCCCTGCTGCGTGTCATAGTGCAGCATCGACCAGGGCAGGGGATAATGATCCTGCCCGATCCCCAGGAAGCCGCCGAAGGACAGGACGGCATAGCGGACCTGGCCGCTTGCCTTGTCCACCATGAAGCGGGCGATCTGACCGAGATGGTCGCCCTGTCGGTTGAAGACCGCCGTGCCCTCCACCCGGTCGGACGCGATCAGATCGCCCTGATGGGCCGGAATGTCGATCATCGTCACGCTCCTGCATCAATTGCGCTATTCTATGGCAACCATGGGGAGCCCGGCGGGTTCCTCCGGTTCATCATCAAAGGAGCAGAGGCAATGAAGATCAATCGCAGCGGTTCGGCGGTCTGGACGGGCGGCCTCAAGGACGGAAAGGGCGCGATCTCGACCCAGAGCGGGGCGCTCAGCGCCTATCCCTATGGTTTTGCCGCGCGGTTCGAGGGGCAGCCGGGCAGCAATCCGGAGGAACTGATCGCGGCGGCGCATGCGTCCTGCTTCACCATGGCGCTCTCCCTCATCCTGGGCGAGGCGGGGCTGACAGCCGAGAAGATGGAGACGAACGCCGTCGTCACGCTGGAGCAACAGGATGGCGGCTTTGCCGTCACCGCCAGCCGCCTGACGCTGAAGGCCACCATCCCCGGCGCGGACGACGCCACCTTCCAGGAACTGGCCGGCAAGGCCAAGGCGAATTGCCCGATTTCCAAGCTGCTGAAGGCGGAGATCAGCCTTGAGGCGGAACTGCTGAACTGACGACCGGCGGCTCCTTCAAAGGGTATCTGGCGCGGACATGCTCGCGCCAGGCGATATAGAGGCCGCTGGCGATGATGAGGACCGCCCCGATCCATGTCGTTGCCATCGGCCATCCTTCGCCGATGAATGCGCCGAGCAGCGTGGTCCAGATGATCGCACTGTAATCCATCGGCAGCACGACCGACACCGGACCATAACGCAGGGCGGCGGTCAGCAGAATTTGCGCCGTCCCGCCGACTACGCCGATGACGAACAGCAGGCCCCAGGTCGCCGCATCATGCGGCTGTGCGAAGAACAGCATGGCAAGCCCGAGCGGCGCCATCGACAGCAGGGTGAACCAGAATACGACCGTGCCGGCCTGTTCCGTGCGGCCGAGTTCGCGCAGCACTAGGCTCACCATCGCGGTCAACACGGCGGCGGCGAGCGCCACCGCGACGCCTTCCGCCGGGAAATGACCCGCGTCCGGGCGAACCATCACCAGTACCCCGGCAAAACCCAGCAGCACCGCACCCCAGCGATGAATGCCCGTTGCTTCCCGCAGAATGAGGGCGGACAGAATCGTGCCGAAAATCGGCATGGTGAAGCCGATCGTCGCCGCTTCGGCCGGGGGCAGCAGGATATAGGACAAGAAATTCAGGATCATGCCGATGAGGCCGATGGTCATCCGCGTCGCATGGACGCCGATGCGTCGGGTGCGGATCGATCCGACGCCGGTGGTCAGCGCGACCGTGGCGAACACGACCGGCAGCGCGATCAGCTGGCGATAGAAGGCCGTTTCGATCAGGTTTACGCCATGGTTGGCAGCGATCCGGCCGGTGACGAACATGATCGAGAGGCAAAGGACCGCCATCAGGCGCAGCGCCATCGCCAGCAGCGGGCGATGCGGACGAGATGCGGGGGCGGCGGTCACGCCACCCCCTTAGCCCGGCAGCGCCGCAGCGCAACCGGGCCATTTGTCATTTTGTGGGCTGGAGCGGCTTGCGGAATTTGAGCGTCATGCGGTCGCTTTCGCCGATGGCGAGATATTTCGCCTTGTCCACGTCCTTCTGGGTCAGGACGGGCGGCAGGGTCCAGACGCCCTTGGGCCAATCCGCCGTATCCTTGGGGTTCGCATTGACTTCGGACGCGCCGACAAATTCGAAGCCAGCCTCCTGCGCAATGCGGCGGATGGTCGAGACCTTGAGATAGCCGCTGGTCTTTTCCAGCGCGGTGTCGCGCCCTTCAGGCAGGCGGTGATCGACCACGCCCAGCGTACCGCCGGGCTTCAGCATGGTGTAGAAGGCCTTGAACGTAGCCGCCTCCGTTCCGCCCATCACCATGTTGTGGACGTTGCGGAAGGTCAGCACGGTATCGACCGTGCCGGCGGGAATCGTCGTCACCTCGTCCGGATAGGCAACTACTTTCACTTTGCCATAGACATCGGGCTTGGCGGCGATGAAGCTCTTGTATCCGTCCAGCCCGCGGCCGCCCGGTTGCAGCGCGTAGAAAGTACCGGATTTTGCGAGCAGCGGAGCCAGGATTTCGGAGTACCAGCCGCCGCTCGGCGCATATTCGACCACGGTCTGCCCCGGCTTCACGCCGAAGAAGGCCAGCGTTTCAGCCGGATGCCGATATTTGTCGCGCGCGATATTGGCGGGCGTGCGGCTGGGGGCGGCGATCGACGCGGCGATCGGATCGGCGGCCTTGCCATGGTGGCCGGCATGTTGGGCGACGGCGGCACCCAGCGGCACCAGCATGGCGGCGAGGGCGAGCGGAACGAGACGGTTCATCGGGAATCCTCTCTCTAGGGGGAGAAGAGGATGTGCCCCGCCCGGACGGGCGAGGCAAGTCAAACCGGCAGCTTGGCGCTTACAGACAGGCTTCGAGGAAGGGCTGGTCGAAGCCGAACATGCGCGCCTTGTCGAGCGTGTAGGGGCGCAGGCCCATGGAGCGATATTCGCCCACGATCTTACCGCTGTCATCCTCGTCATGATATTCGAACTTGAACAGTTCCTGCGTGACGATGACGTCGCCTTCCATGCCGATGACTTCGGTGATGTTGGTGACGCGGCGTGACCCGTCGCGCAGGCGCTTCACCTGCACGATCAGGTCGACCGAATCGGCGATCTGCTTGGAAATGGCTTCCTTGGGAATCTTGATGTCGCCCATCAGGATCATGTTTTCCATACGGCCCAGACACTCGCGAGGCGAGTTGCTGTGCAGCGTACACATGGAGCCGTCATGGCCCGTGTTCATCGCGGCGAGCAGGTCGAAACATTCCGCGCCACGAATTTCGCCCAGGATGATGCGGTCGGGGCGCATACGCAGGGCGTTCTTGACGAGATCGCCGATGGTGATCGCGCCCTGCCCCTCCAGGTTCGGCGGGCGGGTTTCGAGCGGCAGCCAGTGCGGCTGCTGCAAGCGCAATTCCGCCGCGTCCTCGATGGTCAGCACGCGCTCGCCCGGATCGATCATCTTCGACAGGGCATTGAGCATCGTCGTCTTGCCCGAGCCGGTGCCGCCCGAAATCACGATGTTGAACCGGCACGCGCCCGCGATCTTCAGTGCGGTCGCCATCTTCGGCGACATGGCGCCCCACTGGGCGAGCATGTCGATGGTGATCGGCTTGGCCGAGAATTTACGGATGGAGATGGCGGTGCCACGCAGCGAGAGCGGCGGCACGATCACGTTGACGCGGCTTCCGTCGGGCAGGCGGGCGTCGGCCAGCGGCGTGGTCTGGTCGACGCGGCGTCCGACCTTGTTCACGATGCGCTGTGCGATCTGGAACAGATGCTCCTCGTCCCGGAACTTGATCGGCGCGATCTGGAGCTTGCCCTTCTTTTCGATATAGGTCTGCTCCGGGCCGTTGACCATGATGTCGCTGACGTCCGGGTCGGCCAGCAACTCTTCGAGCGGGCCAAGGCCCAGCAGCTCGTCGACCAGCACCTTTTCGAGCGCAAACTGCTCGCGCCGGTTCAGCGTCAGTTTGAGTTCGGCCAGCACTTCCATGATGATCGGGCGGAATTCCTCCGCCAGCTCATCCTTGGTGAGGGTCGCCGCGGCTTCGGGATCGACGCGTTCGAGCAGGCGTGGAAGCACCTGTTCCTTGATCTTATGGACGCTCGCCTCGAACCCGGTGGGGCCGGCGTCCTGAACATGCTCGGCATTGGCGCGTTCGGACAGGCGCGACATGGCGTCGGCGTTGCGCTGCATCTGGCTGGTCGGCGCCGCCAGCGGATCGAACGGCGTTTCGCCAGGCAGGGATGCGATGTCGAGGGGCGGGAACTGGTCTCCGCCGCGCGGCAATTCCTCGCGCGGGGCAGGGCCGCCCTGCATCGGCCGGGCTACGCCGAAGCCGGGCTTGATGCCGGCAGGTCCATTCTTCCGTCCAAAGGCGCTCATGATTCTCCGCCGCTTTGCCGGACCGAGCCCATGCCGATGGCCGCCGATCCGTTAGGGTTCGGAAAGGTGAATAAGACGGAAACTTTGATAAAAGGCTAATGTCGCAGGGCTGGTCAGGCTGACGGATTGTGACCGGGGCCTCCCGGCAAGACGAAAGCCGCGCCCCTTGCGGAACGCGGCTTCGTTTCGATCATAGACGCGGGAGGGAAATCAACCGGCCTTTTCAGCGAGAACCGTCAGGCCCTTTTCATTCACCTCGGCAAAGCCGCCCTCGACCGGGATGGTCTCCGGTGCGGCGCCCGCGCTGGCGTAGACCTGGATCGCGCCGTCGCGCACGGTGGACATGAAGGGCGCATGGCCTTCCAGCACGCCGAAGTCGCCCTCGGTGCCGGGGACGACCACCTGATAGACCTCTGCCGAGCGGACGAGCTTTTCCGGAGTCACAAGTTCGAAATGCAGTGCCATCAACTAAACTCCCCCCTCCCTGTCAGGGAGGGGCCGGGGGTGGGCGCGATTGCACCGCAATCGCCTACTACCTTGCGGGATAGGTCGATGTTCGCTGCGCTCATCACCCACCCCAACCCCTCCCTTGAAAGGGAGGGGCGATATTGCTGTTGCTTACGCCGCTTCCGCAGCCAGCTTCTTGGCCTTTTCGACTGCCTCGTCGATGCCGCCGACCATGTAGAAGGCGTTTTCGGGCAGATGGTCATATTCGCCCTCGACCACCGCCTTGAACGAGCGGACGGTGTCTTCGATCTGGACGAACTTGCCGCTGATGCCGGTGAAGACTTCGGCGACGTGGAAGGGCTGCGACAGGAACTTCTGGATCTTGCGCGCGCGCGCGACGGTCAGCTTGTCCTCTTCGGACAGCTCGTCCATGCCCAGAATGGCGATGATGTCCTGAAGCGACTTGTACTTCTGCAGGATCGACTGGACCGCGCGGGCGGTGTCATAATGTTCCTGGCCCACGGTGCGCGGCTCCAGCACGCGGCTGGTGGAGTCGAGCGGATCGACCGCCGGGTAGATGCCGAGTTCGGAAATGGCGCGGTTGAGCACGGTCGTCGCATCGAGGTGCGCGAACGAGGTCGCCGGCGCCGGGTCGGTCAAGTCGTCCGCGGGGACGTAGACGGCCTGCACCGAGGTGATCGAGCCCTTGTTGGTCGAGGTGATGCGCTCCTGCAGCGCGCCCATGTCGGTCGACAGGGTCGGCTGATAGCCCACGGCCGAGGGAATGCGGCCGAGCAGCGCCGACACTTCAGCGCCTGCCTGGGTAAAGCGGAAGATGTTGTCGACGAAGAACAGCACGTCCTGGTTTTCGACGTCGCGGAAATATTCGGCGATGGTCAGGCCCGAAAGGGCGACGCGGGCACGCGCGCCCGGCGGTTCGTTCATCTGGCCGTAGACCAGCGCGACCTTGGAGCCTTCGGAAATGGCGTTGCCGTCCGCGTCCTTGGCGATGACGCCCGCGTCGAGGAATTCGTGATAGAGGTCGTTGCCCTCGCGCGTCCGCTCACCCACGCCCGCGAAGACGGAGGTGCCGCCATGGCCCTTCGCGATATTGTTGATGAGTTCCTGGATCAGCACGGTCTTGCCTACGCCCGCGCCGCCGAACAGGCCGATCTTGCCGCCCTTCGCATAAGGGGCGAGCAGGTCGATGACCTTGATGCCGGTGACGAGGATCGAGGCGTCGGTCGACTGGTCAACGAACTCGGGGGCCTTGGCGTGGATCGGTGACTTGAGGTCAGTGGCGACCGGGCCGCGCTCGTCGATCGGCTCACCCACCACGTTCAGGATGCGGCCGAGCGTCGCGGGGCCGACAGGCACGCTGATCTGCGCGCCGGTATCGGTCACTTCCTGACCTCGGGTCAGACCGTCGGTCGAGTCCATCGCGATGGTGCGGACGGTGTTTTCGCCGAGATGCTGGGCGACTTCCAGCACCAGCCGCTGTCCGTTGTTGCTGGTTTCCAGCGCCGACAGGATTGCCGGGAGCGCATCGGGGAAGGTCACGTCGACGACGGCGCCGATGACCTGCGAAATGCGGCCTACATTGTTGGTGGTTGCCATGACTGCTGTCCTTGCCTGCACTTAAAGGGCTTCGGCGCCCGAGATGATTTCGACGAGTTCGGTGGTGATCGCGGCCTGGCGGCTGCGGTTATACTGGATGGTCAGCTTGTTGATGAGGTCGCCGGCGTTGCGGGTCGCATTGTCCATCGCGGTCATCGACGCGCCCTGTTCCGACGCATTGTTTTCCAGCAGCGCCTTGAAGATCTGCACCGTCACGTTGCGCGGCAGCAGGTCGTCCAGGATCGCTTCCTCGCTCGGTTCATATTCCACCGTCGCGGCGATGGCGTTGCGGTCGGCGGTCTCCGGAATCTTGACCGGGATGATCTGCTGCTCGGTCGGGATTTGCGCCAGCGCCGATTTGAAGCGGGAATAGAAGAGGTGGGCGACGTCGAACTTGCCGTCGAGGAACATGGTGCTCAGTTCTTGCGCCACTGCCTGGGCCTGCGAGAAGCCGGGTTCCTTGGCGCCAGTGGTGTCGAACTGCGCCACGATCTTGCCGGGATAGGCGCGGTTGATGACCGGGCGGCCCTTGCGGCCGATCAGGTAGAAGATGACCTTCTTGCCGTCGAGTTCCAGCGCGCGCGCCTTGGCCAGTGCAGCCTTGACGATGTTCGCGTTGAACGCGCCGGCAAGGCCGCGGTCGCTATTGGCGACCACCAGCAGATGCACGTCGTCCTTGCCCGTGCCCGCCAGCAGCGGAGACGCGCCTTCGCCCGATCCGCCGGCGATCTTGGTGGCGAGGCTCGCCACCACCGCTTCGAGGCGCTCGCTATAGGGACGCGCGGCCTCGGCGGCGGCTTGCGCCTTGCGCAGCTTCGCGGCGGCGACCATCTGCTTCGCCTTGGTGATCTTCTGGGTCGACTTGACCGACCCGATCCGAATTTTCAGTTCCTTGAGGCTGGGCATATTGCACCCTTCATGGCGTCGCCCCGGACGAACCGGAGCGGCGCATAACGTCTATCAAGCGAAAGTCTTGCCGAATGCGTCGAGCGCGGCCTTGAGCTTGCCCTTCGCGTCGTCGCCCAGATCCTTGCTGTCGCGAATCGCCGCCAGCACTTCGGGGTGATCGTGGCGCAGATAGGCCAGCATCAGTTCCTCGTAACGGGTCACGTCCTTGACCGCGACCGAGTCGAGATAGCCGTTGGTGCCCGCGAAGATCGACGCGGTCTGCTCCTCGAAGGGCAGGGGCGAGAACTGCGCCTGCTTCAGCAGCTCAGTGAGCCGTGCGCCACGGTTCAGCAGCTTCTGGGTCGAGGCGTCGAGATCCGAGCCGAACTGGGCGAAGGCCGCCATTTCGCGATACTGCGCCAGCTCCAGCTTGATCGAGCCGGAAACCTTCTTCATCGCCTTCGTCTGCGCGGCGGAACCGACGCGCGACACCGACAGGCCCACGTTGATGGCCGGGCGGATGCCCTGGTAGAAGAGGTTGGTTTCAAGGAAGATCTGGCCGTCGGTGATCGAGATCACGTTGGTCGGGATGTAAGCCGACACGTCGCCCGCCTGCGTCTCGATGATCGGCAGAGCGGTCAGCGAGCCCGCGCCGTTGGCGTCGTTCATCTTGGCCGCGCGCTCCAGCAGGCGGCTGTGCAGATAGAAAACGTCGCCCGGATAGGCTTCGCGGCCCGGCGGGCGACGCAGCAGCAGCGACATCTGGCGATAGGCGACAGCCTGCTTGGAAAGATCGTCATAGACGATGACCGCGTGCATGCCGTTGTCGCGGAAATATTCGCCCATCGTGACGCCGGTATAGGGCGCGAGATACTGAAGCGGGGCGGGCTCCGAAGCGGTCGCGGCGACGACGATGGAATATTCCATCGCGCCATTCTCTTCGAGCTGCTTCACGATCTGCGCGACGGTCGAGCGCTTCTGGCCGACCGCGACGTAGATGCAATAGAGCTTCTTGCTCTCGTCGTCGCCCGCGTTGATCCCCTTCTGGTTGATGAAGGTGTCGATCGCGACGGCGGTCTTGCCGGTCTGGCGGTCGCCGATGATCAGTTCGCGCTGGCCACGGCCAACGGGCACCAGGGCGTCGATGGCCTTGAGGCCGGTCTGCACGGGCTCGTGCACCGACTTGCGGGGGATGATGCCCGGTGCCTTCACTTCCACGCGCTTGCGTTCGGTGTACTGGATCGGACCCTTGCCGTCGATCGGATTGCCCAGGCCATCCACGACGCGGCCGAGCAGGCCCTTGCCCACCGGCACGTCAACGATGGTGCCGGTGCGCTTGACGGTGTCGCCTTCCTTGATCTCGGCGTCGGAGCCGAAGATCACGACGCCGACATTGTCGGCTTCCAGGTTCAGCGCCATGCCCTGCACGCCGTTGGCGAACTCGACCATCTCGCCGGCCTGGACATTGTCGAGGCCGTGGACGCGGGCGATGCCGTCACCCACGGTCAGCACGGTGCCGACTTCGCTCACTTGTGCTTCGGTGCCGAAATTGGCGATCTGGTCCTTAATGACCTTCGAAATTTCTGCGGCGTTGATATCCATGTTCAGCCTTTCATCGCCAGGGCGAGCGTATTCAAACAGGTACGGATAGAAGAATCGATCATTTGGCTGCCGATCTTGACGACCAGCCCGCCTAGGATCGCGGGATCGACCTTCGCGTCGATCGCAACCTCGCGGCCGGCGCGCGCGCGCAGGCTGCGGGCGAGCGCCGCCACCTGATCGCCGTCGAGCGGGTGGGCGCTGGTCACTTCGGCGCGGGCCTCGCCCTTGTGATTCGACAGCAGCGTTTCATAGGCGCGGATCACCGCCGGCAACTGGGCGAGGCGGCGGTTCTGCGCCAGCACACCCAGGAATTTCGTCGTCAGCGCGTCGATTCCCATGGAGGATGCCACGGCCGCGATCGTCTTGCCCGCTGCATCCCGGCTCAGCACCGGGCTGTTGATCAGGCCCTTCAAATCGGGCGATTCGGCCAGCGCGGCCTTGAGCGCGCGCAGGCTGTCCGCCACGGTGTCGAGCGATTGTGCGTCGCGGGCCAGATCGAACAGCGCCACCGCGTAGCGGCCGCTGAGGCTGGCCTGAATACCGCCGCTAGTCTCCACGCGCTTATCGTCCTCCGTTGACTATGCGGCGCTTGCCACGCCGGTCATGCAAAAAGAGGGCGCGGTCTGATCCCGTCCCGAGCCCCTGTCGACGGGCCGGTTAGCAGTGCCATTATGACTATGCAAGTCATGTGACGCGATTCGACCGAAAGGCGGAAATGCGCGCCAAAATCGACCGGCCGTTGCCGCCCGCCCGAATCGCTCAGGGTGCTGGATCGGACGGGGCGAGCCGTCCCTTCTGGCAATGATAGACGATGCGCTCGTTGGGCTGCGCCGGCAGCAGGGCCGCGACGTCATTCCGCAGCGTCGCGATGCGCGCGAGCAGGTCGGCGTCGGCGGCGCAGCCCTTCACCGGCTTGTCCTTGGTCAGCGCGCGGACCTTGTCCATCGTGTCGAGATCGGGCAGCCAGCGCTGAACGCGCAGCGTCCCGGTGGCGGGGTCGAACTGGCTGTCGGTGACGTAATTGCCTTCGTCCGGCACGCCGGTCCGCTGCCATTGCGATCCGGCGGAGACATATTGGGTGCCGCCGTCCACGCATCCGCCCTCGGCCCAGTTGAAGCCGATGTCGCTGGGCTGCGACACCGTCAGCCGGCTGCGGTTGAGGTCGACCTTGCAGACATTGTCGCCCGCCCAGGCGAAGGCCCCGTTGCTGGTGACGCCGCCATCCTGGGGCAGCTTCACCCGATCGTCGATGCTGGAAAAGCTGGGCTTGAGGAAGAAGAGGCCAAGCGCCGCGATCAGCAGCACGCCGCCGCCCGCCAGGAACCAGGTCGACTGCTTCTCCTTGCCCTGGGTGTAGAAGAGGCCGCCTGCGCCCAGGCCCAGCACCGCCAGCGCCAGCAGCACGGCCGCGCCCGCCATCGCATTTTCGCGCGCGGTAATGACGTCGCGCTCGGCATCGTCGCGCGCCTTCGCCAGCGCCTGGTCGCGCGCCTGTGCGCTGGCGCGGTCCTTCTGTTCGCTCGCCTGCGCCTCGCGCTGGGTCAGGGATGCTTCCGCGGCGTCTGCTTCCGCCATGGAGCGGCAGGGGACGACGGTGTGGAGCGATGAGACGCCCGCCTGCCGCAGGAAGGACGCGACCTCCCGCCAGGACACCGCGAAGCCGAACTCCGCGTCATTGCCGTCCGACACCGACCCGAAGCTGTTGACGCCCAGCACCCTGCCGCAATCGTCGACCAGCGGGCCGCCGCTATTGCCCGCCGCGAGCGGCGCGGTGTGCAGGATCGTGTCGAAGCTCTGGCTGGCGCGGCCCGACGAGATGTTGCCGCTGGTCTTGACGGTCGCCAGCGGCTCGACCAGCTGCTTGAGGCCGAGGCCCTGCGCCCGGTCGACTGTGCCGGGATAGCCGATGGCGGTCACATGGCTGCCGTCGCTCACCGCCCCGGCATAGAAGGTGCTGACCGGCAGCCGCCCTTCCTCCAGCTGGATGAGCGCCAGGTCGTTGCCCGGCGAATAGGCGATGATGCGCCCGCCATAGGTCTTCGTCCCTTCGGACGGGATGACGCCGATGACGAGGTTCTTTTCCTCGCGAGCCAGTTCGACGACATGGGCATTGGTCAATACCTTGTCCGGCGCAACGGCAAAGCCGCTGCCATGGCCCACGAAGTAGGCGTCCGATCCGTCCGTCGCGACCAGCGCGACGCGCACCACCCCGCGCGCCGCGGCGGCGATGTCCTGCTGTTCCGCAAGCGAAACGGACGGCGCGGCGAGCGCGAGAGCGAAGCCGAAGAGGATGGCGAGGCGGCGGCGAAGGGCGTGCATAGGTTCGCGCATCCATATTGAAACCCGTCGGCCGTGCAATCGGGAAATGGTGGAATGCCCCGCAAGGCAGGCGGGCTTTTGAGCGCAAGCGGCGGGAAGCGTGGCAGGAGGGGACGGTTTATCGCATAAGGCCATGACCCATATGACTCGCCTGATCCCGCCCATTCCCGACGATGACACCTGCTGGCAGGCCTTCCTGGCCCGCGACCGGGCGATGGACGGCCGCTTCGTCGGCTGCGTCTCGACGACCGGCATCTATTGCAAGCCAAGCTGCGGCGCGCGCCACCCCCGGCGGGAAAATATGCGCTTCCTGCCCGATCCGGTTGCCGCGCGGGCGGCGGGCTTCCGCGCCTGCCTGCGCTGCCGACCGGACGAGGTGGGGCGCGACAGGCTGGCGGTGGATGCGGCCGTCGCCCTCATTCGGGCGGCCGAGGAAATTCCGGCGCTCGACGCCTTGGCCGCGCATGTCGGCTATGCCCCGCATCATTTCCATCGCCTCTTCAAGCGGCAAACGGGGCTGACGCCGGCCGGATATGCGCGCTCCTTGCGCGCCGATCGGCTGAAGGCGGCGCTGGGGCAGGGGGGCAGCATCACCGACGCCATCTATGAAGCGGGCTACAGCGCGCCCAGCCGCGCCTATGCCGACGCGCAGCGGCACCTGGGGATGACGCCCAGCGCCTGGAAGGATGGCGGACGCGGCGTCGCGATTCGCTGGCGGACGGTCGACACCAGCCTTGGCCCGGTGCTGGTCGCCGCGACGACGAAGGGCCTGTGTCGCATCAGCTTCGGCGAGGGCGAGGCGGAACTGCGCGCGCATTTCCCGAAGGCGGACATCCTTCCCGCCGACGCCGCGTTGGACGCAATGGCGCAGGCGGTGGCCGCGCTGGTGGAAAACCCAGCCGCGCCGCCCGACCTGCCGATGGACGTGGGCGGAACCGCGTTCCAGCAGGCGGTGTGGGCAGCCCTGCGCGCGATCCCGCCCGGCGAGACGCGCAGCTATGCGGAGCTTGCGGCCGCGGCCGGGCGTCCCGCCGCGACCCGTGCTGCGGGCAGCGCGTGCGGGGACAACAGCCTTGCCGTGCTCATCCCCTGCCACCGCATCCTGCGCAGCGACGGCTCGCTCGGCGGCTATGCCTGGGGGCTGGAGCGCAAACGGGCGCTGCTGGACCGGGAACGGGGCGAATAGAGGAAAAGACGGCAGAAAAGGTGGTCACGCCCGAGGCAAAGGCCGGAAGTCCCGCACCCGCTTCATGACGGCGGCGCGCTGCGCGTCGGTCATGCTGCGCCAGTGGACGATCTCGTCGATCGTCCGCCCGCATCCTGTGCATGTCCGGCGCGTGGCGTCCAGCGCGCAGAGATTGCGGCAGGGCGTTTCCATCACATGAAGCTGTAGGGATCGACGTCCACCGCGACCCGCGTGCCCGATTTCCAGGCGAGATTGCCCAGCCATTCGCGGATTGCGCCCTGCACGTCCACCTGCCTGTTGGCATGGATCAGCAGCCGGTGCCGATGCCGTCCGCGCAGCACGGAAAGGGGCGCCGGAGCGGGACCATAGACGCGCATCCCATCGATCACAGGCGCGGACTTGCCGATCAGCCGCGCGGTCTGCGCGGCTTCGTCGGCATCCTCGCTCGACACGATGATCGCGGCGAAGCGGCCGAAGGGCGGGGCGTTGGCGCGGCGGCGGTTTTCCGTCTCAACATCGTAGAAGCGCGCGCTGTCGCCGTCGATCAGCGCCTTGATAACCTCGCTTTCGGGCATCCGCGTCTGGATGAAGACGCGGCCCGGCTTCTCCCCGCGCCCCGCGCGCCCCGCGACCTGCACGATCTGCTGGAAGGTCCGCTCCGCCGCCCTCAGGTCGCCGCCCTCCAGCCCCAAGTCCGCGTCGATCACGCCTACCAGCGTCAGGTTGGGGAAATGATAGCCCTTCGTTACCAGCTGCGTGCCGATGATGATATCGACGTCCCCCGCCTCCACCGACTTCACGAAATCGGCGACCTTCGCCGGTGACCAGAGCGTGTCCGACGTGACGATGGCGGTGCGCGCGTCGGGCCACAGCGCCTTCACCTCGTCCGCGATCCGCTCGACGCCCGGCCCGCAGGCGACCAGCGAATCCTCCTCCTTGCATTCGGGGCAATGGCGGGGCGCAGGCGTCACATGGCCGCAATGGTGGCAGGCGAGCCGATGGGTCAGCCGATGCTCCACCATCCAGGCGGTGCAGTTGGGGCACTGGAAGCGATAGCCGCAATGACGGCACAGCGTCAGCGGCGCATAGCCGCGCCGGTTGAGGAAGAGCAGGCTCTGTTCGCCCTTGGCGCGGGTTTCGTTGATGGCCTTGACCAGCTCGGGCGCGATCCAGCGGCCCCGCTCCGGCGGATCGGTCAGCAGGTTGATGCCATGTATGTCCGGCATCTCCGCCCCGCCATAGCGCGACGGCAGCTTGATCTCGGCATAGCGGCCCAGTTCCACCTGGTGCCGCGTCTCGATGGCCGGCGTGGCGGACGCAAGGATAACGGGGAATTTCTCGATCAGCCCGCGCATCACCGCCACGTCGCGGGCGTGATAATGGACGCCGTCCTCCTGCTTGAAGCTCGCCTCATGCGCTTCGTCCACGACGATGAGGCCAAGGTTCGGATAGGGGAGGAACAGCGCGGATCGCGCGCCCACCACCACCTGCGCCTGCCCGCTCGCGATGGCGCGCCATGCCCGCCGCCGCTCGCTCTGGCGCAGGCCGCTGTGCCAGTTGACGGGGATCGTGCCGAAGCGTTTTTCGAACCGTTCGAGAAAAGGCTCGGTCAGCGCGATTTCCGGCAGCAGCACCAGCACCTGCCGCCCCGCCCGGATCGCAGCGGCGATCGCCTCGAAATAGACCTCCGTCTTGCCGGAGCCCGTCACGCCGTCGAGCAGGAAGGGCGCGAAATCACGGGCGCGCACCGCATCCGCCATCGTTCCCGCTGCCGTCGCCTGCGCGTCCGACAAAGCTGGCGGCGCATGATCTGGATCGGGCAGGGGGAAGGGCGTGTCGACGCTCACTTCCACCGCCTCGAAAATATCCTGCTTGATGAGGCCGCGGATCACCGCGTCGCTCACCCCGCCGATCATCGCCAGTTCGCGGATCAATCCCTGTCGCTCGCCGATCCGCTCCAGCGCTTGGGCGCGCTGTTCGGTCATGCGCTCGGGCACGGCGCCGGTCGCCCGATATTCGATGACGGTTCGCGCCCCTTCCAGCGCTGACATGGACGACAGCGCCATGCGCAGCACTGCGGCGGGGGGGCTGAGATAATAGTCCGCCGTCCATTCGATCAGCCGCCGGAGCGGGTCGGGCAGCGGCGGCGCGTCCACCACCTCCAGCAGGTTGCGCAGCCGGTTGTCGCCCACGCTCTCCACATCTGGGAAACTCTCCTCCTCCCACACCACGCCGATCAGCTGGCGCGGACCCAGCGGCGCGACGACGATGCTGCCCGGCTCCACGCGCATCCCATGGGGCACGCGATAGTCGAGGGGGCCAAGGGCGGCATTGAGCAGGAGGACACGGGCGTGGGACATTTGCGACCCCATGTAGGACATGGGGGGCGGGGGACGCTATAGGCGCTGCCAACGAATCACTTTTCGCCTTTGAGGGGACGACCCATGAAATTCTTCGTCGACACCGCCGACATCGCCGAAATCCGCGAGCTGGAGGCAACCGGCCTGCTCGACGGCGTCACCACCAACCCCACGCTCATCCACAAGTCGGGCCGCAAGTTCCTGGAAGTGATCGAGGAGATTTGCGGCGTGGTGGACGGTCCCGTGTCCGCCGAAGTCGTCGCGCTCGACCATGAGACGATGATGAAGGAAGCCGAGATCCTGCGGAAGATCGCCGACAATGTCTGCATCAAGGTGCCGCTGACCATCGACGGCCTCAAGACCTGCAAGGCGCTGACCGGTGAGGGCACGCAGGTGAACGTCACGCTCTGCTTTTCCGCCAATCAGGCGCTGCTGGCGGCGAAGGCGGGCGCGACCTTCATCTCGCCCTTCGTCGGCCGGCACGACGACAACGGCTTCGACGGGCTGCAACTGATCGAGGACATTCGCCTCATCTACGACAATTACAGCTTCAAGACCGAAATCCTGGCCGCGTCGCTGCGCCACCCGATACACGTCCTCGACTGCGCGAAGATCGGCGCGGACGTCATCACCGCGCCGCCCGCCGTCATCAAGATGCTGTCGAAGCATGTGCTGACCGACAAGGGGCTCGACGCCTTCGCCGCCGACTGGGCGAAGACCGGCCAGACGATCCTCTGACCTGAGCGGCTGGCGACCCCGGCAGGATTCGAACCTGCGACCATTCGCTTAGAAGGCGAATGCTCTATCCAACTGAGCTACGGGGCCGTTCACCGGTCCCGATAGCGGGCGATGCCGTCGCTTGCAATCGCCCAGCCAGCCGATAAGCATGGGCGTCATGAACGAAGGGGCGGTTCAAAGGGTCGATGCCGGCGCGCTGGGTGCGCGGCCGCTGCGCTATTATGATTTCTTCATGGCCGCCTTCGTCGCGATCCTGCTGCTGTCCAACCTGATCGGCGCGGCGAAGCTCTCGACCGTCGGCGGCTTCACCTTCGGGGCCGGCATCCTCTTCTTTCCCCTCGGCTACGTCATCGGCGACGTGCTGACCGAAGTCTATGGCTATGCCCGCGCCCGCCGCTGCGTCTGGGCCGGCTTCGGCGCGATGCTGTTCATGGCGCTGATGAGCTGGGTCGTCGTCGCCCTGCCGCCTGCTGACGGATGGCCCGACCAGCCTGCCTATGAGGCGGTGTTCGGCAGCACCTGGCGCATCGTTGTCGCCTCGCTCATCGCCTTCTGGGCGGGCGAGTTCGCCAACAGCTTTGTCCTTGCGCGGATGAAAATCCTGACGCAGGGCCGGCACCTGTGGATGCGCACCATCGGTTCGACCGTGGTGGGGCAGGGGGTCGACAGCCTGCTCTTCTACCCGCTCGCTTTCCTGGGCAATTGGACGACGGCGCAGGTGTTGACGGTGATGGTCACCAACTGGGCGATGAAGGTCGGGTGGGAAGCGCTGTTGACGCCCGTCACCTATGTCGTGGTGAACAGTCTCAAGAAGCGCGAGGGGCTGGACGTCTATGACGCGGGCACCGACTTCACCCCCTTCCGCGCCCGCCTCTCTTGAAATTTCCACCGGCTGCCGTTTCGATAATGCCATGTTTACTACTGTCGCGGCAAAGCGCCGGGAATGAGCAGGCAATGGCATGACCAATTTTCCGCGCCCGCGCAGGGGCCGGATGTCGAACAGCTGGCGCGGGATACCGCCGCCCAGAGCTATGAAGCGATAGAAGCCGAACTCGCCCGCGCCCGCCGCCGGTTCGACGCGACGTTCCACCATGCGCCGGTGGGCATGGCGCATGTCGCGCTGGACGGCAGCTTCCTGCTGGTCAACCCGCGCTTCTGCGCCATCAGCGGCTATGATGCCGACACGCTGATCCGCACCGGATTCCAGCAGATTACCCACCCCGACGATCTGAACGCGGACGAAGCGCTGCTCGCGCGGCTGAATGCGGGGGAACTGCCGCGCTATTCGATGGAAAAGCGGTATATCCGCGCGGACGGCGCGATCATCTGGGTCAAGCTGACCGTGGCGATGGCGCGCGACGAGGCAGGCGATCCGGAACTCTATGTCGCGGTGATCGAGGATCTGTCCGAATTGCGGCAGGCAAGTTTCGAGGCGATCCACGATTCCCTGACGGGGCTGCTCAACCGGCGCGGCTTCGCTTCACGCGCGCGCGACCGGCTGGATGCGGCTGGCATGTCGCGACCGACGCGCTGCCTCCTCTTCCTCGATCTGGACGGGTTCAAGCAGCTCAACGACCGGGAAGGGCATGGCGCGGGCGACGCTTGCCTGATCGACGTCGCCGGGTTGCTCCGCGAGACCGCAAACGAAGGCGACCTCATCGCCCGGCTGGGCGGCGACGAATTCGTCCTGCTGATGCTCGACGAAGTTGTGGACGGCGCGCTGCGCCGGGCGGAGCGGCTCTGCGCCGCACTTGCAGGCTGCGGCAGGGGCATCACCGGCAGCATCGGCCTTGCCGTCGCGGAGGCGGACGGGGCAGAATTGGATGAGTTGATCGCTCGGGCTGACGCGGCGATGTTGGCGGCCAAGCGTGCCGGCAAGAATCAGGTCCGGGTGGCGGTATCCGCGTCGGCGTAGGCGGCGCGCAGGAAATAAAGCCCATCGGGCGGCGCGTTGAGGCCAAGGGCTGCGCGGTCCTTAGCCTCAAGGGCAGCGCGCAGGTCTTGCGCGGTCCATCGCCCCATGCCCACCATCGCCAGGCACCCGACCATCGACCGCACCTGATGGTGCAGGAAGGATCGCGCCGCCGCATGGATGGCGATGCGGTCGCCTTCCCGGGCCACGTCCAGCCGGTCCAGCGTCTTGACGGGACTGGCCGACTGGCAATGGGCCGAGCGGAAGGTGGTGAAATCATGCAGCCCCACCAGCAGTTGCGCCGCGTCGTGCATCGCTTGCGTATCGAGCGGCTGGATCACGCGCCAGGCCAGCCCCTGTTCAAAGGTCAACGGCGCGCGCCGGTTGACGATCCGATAGACATAGGATCGCCCCACGCAGGAAAAACGCGCATGCCAATCGTCAGGCACCACCGCGCAATCCAAGATCGCGACCGGATCGGGTCGCAATCGCGCGTTCAGCGCCTCCATCAGGCGGAAGGGCGCGATCGGCTTTTCCACATCGGCATGGGCGCGCATGGCGATGCCATGGACGCCGGCATCGGTGCGGCCGGCGGCGTGGACCACCGCCGTTTCACCGGTGACGGCGTGGATCGCCGTCTCGATCGCCTGCTGCACGCTCGGCCCATGTGCCTGCCGCTGCCACCCCATGAATGGGCGGCCGTCATATTCGACGGTGAAGGCAAAGCGGGTCATAGGCGGGTCACGGATCGACGCGGCTGCCCGCCGGCATCTCGTAGCCGCGCAGCAATTCGCCCGCGCTCATCGCGCCCTTGCCCGCGCGCTGCACCAGCGTCGGGCGGATCGCGTCATGACCGCAGCCGATCAGCAGGCTGTCGTCCAGCAGTTCGCCGGCCGGTCCGGCATGATGTTCGACATGGGCGGCCAGGATGCGGAATCGCTCGCCGCGATATTCGAAGAAGGCGCCGGGGGCGGGATTGAACGCGCGCACCTGCCGCTCGACGGCATGGGCGTCCTTGGTGAAGTCGATCCGCGCCTCGGCCTTGTCGATCTTGGCGGCGTAGGTCACGCCCTCTTCGGGCTGGGCCATCGGCGGATGCAGCGAAATGTCGTCGAGCACCTCGACCATCAGCGCCGCCCCCGCTTCGGCCAGTTCCCGTGTCAGCGCGCCCGCCGTCTTGTCCTCGATCGGCGTCACATGCTTGGCGCGCATAGGCCCGGTGTCCAGCCCCGCCTCCATGTCCATGATGGTGACGCCGGTGACATTGTCGCCGGCCAGGATCGCCCGATGGATCGGCGCCGCCCCGCGCCAGCGCGGCAGCAGCGAGGCGTGGATGTTCATGCAGCCATGGCGCGGCGCGGTCAGGATGGGGCGCGGCAGGATGAGGCCATAGGCTGCGACCACCGCGACATCGGCATCCAGCGCGGCGAACGCCGCCTGCGTGTCCGCGTCCTTCAGCGTCAGGGGCGTGCGCACCGCGATCCCCAGCGCTTCGGCCCGCTGATGCACGGGGGAGGGGCGCAGCGCCTTGCCACGGCCCGCCGGGCGCGGCGGCTGGCTGTAGACCGCGACGACCTCATGCCCCGCCGAGATCAGCGCATCGAGGGCCGGAACGGCAAAATCGGGGGTGCCCATATAGATGATACGCATGGTCCACTCCTCAAACCTCTTGTCGGCAGGACATGCAACCCTTTATCTCACGATATGGCTTCACCCGAAATCGACGCACTGACGCAGGCCCTCTCGCGGCTCCCCGGACTTGGCCCCCGGTCGGCCCGGCGCGCGGTGCTGCATCTCCTCAAGAAGCGCGAAGGGGCGATGGAGCCGCTGCTGCGCGCATTGGAGGCGGTGAACGAACGGCTGGTGACCTGCCATGTCTGCGGCAATGTCGATACGGTCGATCCCTGCGGCATCTGCGCCGATCCCCGGCGCGATCCACGCGCGCTGTGCGTGGTGGAGGATGTGTCGGACCTCTGGGCGCTCGACCGGTCGCGGCTGTTCCCCGGCCGCTTCCATGTGCTGGGCGGCCGTCTGTCGGCGCTGGAGGGGGTGCGACCGGAGGATCTGGCGATCGACGCGCTTGTGACCCGCTTGGAACAGGGCGGCGTGGACGAGGTCGTGCTGGCGATGAACGCGACGCTGGAGGGGCAGACCACCGCCCATTATCTGGCCGAGCGGCTGGAGCCTTTCCCCATCCGGCTGACTCAGCTGGCGCATGGCGTGCCGGTGGGCGGGGAACTCGATTATCTGGACGAAGGCACGCTGGCGCAGGCGCTGCGCGCGCGGCGGCCGCTGGGCTGACCTGTCCTATCCCGCCGGCATTTCCTATGCCGGTGTCTCTCTGGCGATCGCCGCGCGGCGGAATATGTCCAACATAGGAAATTCAATGTCGGTTTTTACGGGAAATATGCGAAGTTAAGGGGCGGGATCGATCAGTCTGATCGACACGATCCACCCGCGCCCGGCTTGATCCTGCAGCGCGTTCCGCCTATGTTCGGGCCATGGCCATACGTCCCATTCTCGAAGCGCCCGATCCGCGCCTGCGCACCATATCGACCCCTGTCGAGGCGATCGACGACGATCTGCAGACGCTGATCGACGATATGTTCGACACCATGTACGACGCGCCGGGCATCGGCCTTGCCGCCATCCAGGTGGGCGTGCCCAAGCGCATTCTAGTGATCGATTTGCAGGAACCCGAATCGGACGAGGAGGGTGCGCCGCCGGTCAGGAAGCCGATGGTCTTCATCAATCCGCAGATTCTCAAAGGATCTGAAGAGCTTTCGGTCTATAATGAAGGGTGCCTGTCGGTGCCGGACCAGTTTGCGGAGGTCGAGCGGCCCGCCGCCATTCGTGCCAGCTGGATGGACCGGGACGGCCGAATCCACGAAGAGCAGCTGGAAGGGCTGCTTGCCACCTGCCTCCAGCATGAAATGGACCATCTGGAAGGTATACTTTTCATTGACCATCTGTCCCGCCTGAAGCGGGATATGTTGATGAAAAAGCTGATAAAGGCGCGCAAGGCCGCTTGATCTCCATCAGCTTTTTCAGGCTCTTCGAACGACGCTCCGACCGCCCAAGTCGGGGCGTTTTTCTTGGCATTTTTCCGAAAAATCCTTTTCTTTCAATCTGTTCATCTTCCTCGTTCCGTCTTTCCTGCAGCACGTTCGGACGGAAACCCCATTGTCGCTGAAGCGTTGCTGCGTTTGAGGTGCGTGGGGTTATTACCAAGGAGGAACATTATATGTCGCCGTCTCTGACGAAAATGGGGGCCCTGGCCCTGGTGCTGGCCGGATCGGTCAGCCTTGGCGGCTGCGCCACCAAGGGCTTCGTGCGCGAGCAGGTCGCGACCGTGAACCAGCGCGTCGATGCGCTCGATGCGAAGCTCCAGCAGACCGACGCCACCGCGCAGCAGGCGCTGGGCGAAGCCCGCTCCGCTTCGGGTCTGGCGCAGCAGAACGGCCAGCGTCTCGACCAGCTTGGCGCCCGCGTCGATGGCGTCGAACAGCGCATGGCCGAAGCGCAGCGCAAGCGTCCGCGCAACTGATGCGATCATGGCCGGCGCCCCTTGTCGCCGGCCATATTTTTTGAGTATTCAGCCTGCATGAAAAGCCTGTCCCGGCTCCTGCTGTGTCTAAGCCTGATCGCCGTCCCGTCCGTTCAGGCCGCCGAGAAGGCCAAGCCCAAGACCGCTGCCGCAAAAACCACTGCCGCGTCGAAGGCGCGCGCCGCGAAGAAGCCCGTCGCCAAGGCGTCCGCCCTCCCGGCGGTGCCCGATGCGACGGAGATGGTGGTGGACCCGACACCCCAAGCGGCACGCGTCCTGCGCTGGGTAACCGGTGCTGCGGATAATAAGGGCCTGCCCTATGTCGTGCTCGACAAGGTGGCGGCCCGCATCTGGCTCTATGACGGGAAGGGCAAACGGATCGCGGATGCGCCGGTGCTGATCGGCATCGCGCTGGGCGACGATGCGACACCGGGCGTGGGCGCCAAGTCACTGGCGGAGATCGGCCCGGCCGAAAAGACGACGCCCGCGGGCCGCTTCCTCGCCAAATTCGGCGTCGCGGCGGGCAAGACCCGTGTCCTGTGGGTCGATTATGCGACCTCGGTCGCGCTCCACACCATTCCGCCCGGCAACCCCAAGGAAAAGCGGGTGGACCGGATGCTGTCGCCCGACATCGCCGACAACCGCATCACCTTCGGCTGCATCAACGTGCCCAAGGCCTTCTATGCAAAGGTCGGGCCGCTGTTCCGGAAGAAGGGCGGCTATGCCTATATCTTGCCAGACCTGAAGCCGCCGGAGGATGTCTTCCCGCAACTTCACGCCTATCCGGCCGCGCCGAACGCAGTCTGAACCGCCGGGGTTGCTTCAACCCATGCCCTCAGTATCGAGCGCGTAGCCCGCCGACCGCACGGTGCGGATGATGTCCTGATATTGCCCGTCCGCGTTGATCGCCTTGCGCAGGCGGCGGATATGGACGTCGACGGTGCGCAGTTCGATGTCGCTGTCCTGGCCCCATACGCTATCGAGCAGCCGCTCGCGGGAGAATACCCAGCCGGGATGCTCCAGGAAATGCTTGAGCAGCCGGAACTCGGTTGGGCCAAGCGGGATCACCTGGCCGCTGCGGCGGACCTTGTGCCCCACCGTGTCCATCTCGACATCGGCGAAGGTCAGCGTCTCGCCGGCCAGCGCCGGGCGCACGCGGCGCAGCACCGCGCCCACGCGCGCCACCAGTTCGCGGGGAGAGAAGGGCTTGGTCACATAATCGTCCGCGCCGGTCTCCAGCCCGCGCACCCGATCCTCTTCCTCGCCGCGCGCGGTGAGCATGATGATCGGGATGTTGGCGGTGCCGTTCATGCGGCGCAGGCGGCGGCATACTTCGATACCGGACAGGCTTTCGACCATCCAGTCGAGCAGCACGATGTCGGGCGTGCTTTCCTGCGCCATCAGCAGCGCTTCCTCGCCATCGACGGTATGGGAAACGTCGAAATCCTCGCGCTTGAAATGCCAGATGAGCAGTTCGGCCAGCGCCGCGTCATCCTCCACCAGTAGCATCTTTGCTCGTGCCATGGCTTCAATCCTCCCGGGTCAGGTCTGCGCCGCGTTCGCGTTCGGGCAGTGTCTGGCCGGTCGCGGCATAATAGACCATCTCGGCGACGTTGGTGGCGTGGTCGCCGATCCGCTCGATATTCTTGGCGACGAACAGCAGGTGCGCGCATTCGCTGATCGTCTTGGGATTTTCGACCATGAAGGTGACGAGCGTGCGGAAGACGCTGTTGTAGAAATCGTCGACCACCGTGTCGCGCTCCACCACCGCCAGCGCCAGGTCGGCGTCGCGCGCGGCGAAGGCGTTGAGCGCGTCATGCACCATCTCGCCCGCGACCTGCCCCATGGAGGGCAGCAGGGAAATGGGTTCCAGCGTCCGGGTGTTGGTCGCGATCATCGGCACCCGCTTGGCGATGTTCTTGGCATAGTCGCCGATCCGCTCGACCACGCCGACGATCTTGAGCGCCGCGATCACGTCGCGCAGGTCGTTGGCCATCGGCGCGCGGAGCGCAATGACCTGGATCACCAGCTTCTCGACCTCTGCCTCGATCGCGTCGATGCGCTTGTCGTCGGCGACGACTTCTGCGGCCAATATCTTGTCCTGCCGCTGCAGCGCCAGCATGGCATTCTCGATCGCCGCTTCCGCACGCCCGCCCATTTCGGCGATCAGCCCGCGCAGCCGGTCGATTTCCTCGTCAAATGCCTTGATCGTATGTTCTGCCATGTTCGTCTCTCCCCCGATCAGCCATAACGACCGGTGATGTAATCCTTGGTCCGTTCCTGCCGCGGATTGGTGAAGATGTCGGATGTCACGCCATATTCGACCAGTTCGCCCAGATGGAAGAAGGCCGTCCGCTGCGACACGCGGGCCGCCTGCTGCATATTGTGAGTGACGATGACGATGCCGTATCGCCCGCGCAGTTCGTGGATCAGTTCCTCGATCTTGGCGGTGGCAATGGGGTCGAGCGCCGAGCAGGGTTCGTCCATCAGGATGACCTCCGGCTCCACCGCGATGGCGCGCCCGATGCAGAGGCGCTGCTGCTGCCCGCCGGACAGGGCCGTGCCGCTGTCGGTCAGGCGATCCTTCACCTCTTCCCACAGGCCCGCGCGGCGTAGCGACTTTTCGACGATCACATCCATGTCCGCCTTGCCGGCGGCGAGGCCGTGGATGCGCGGACCATAGGCGATATTCTCGTAGATCGACTTGGGGAAGGGGTTGGGCTTCTGGAACACCATGCCCACCCGGGCGCGCAACTGCACCACGTCCATCGATGGCGCGTAGATATCCTCGCCGTCCAGCGTGATCGTCCCTTCGACCCGCGCCGACGCGACGGTGTCGTTCATGCGATTCAAGGTCCGCAGGAAGGTCGACTTGCCGCAGCCCGACGGGCCGATGAAGGCGGTGACATTGTCCATGTCCACGTCGATGGAAACGCCCTTGATCGCCTGTTTGGGGCCGTAGAAGACCTTGACGTCGCGCGCCGTCATCTTCGGGTTGGCGGGGGCGAGATTTTTCTGTTCTTCGGTCATGGCGGTTACCACCGTTTTTCGAATTTGTTGCGCAGGTAGATGGCGAGGCCGTTCATCGCGAGCAGGAAGACCAGCAGGACGATGATGGCGGCGGAGGTCTTTTCGACGAAGCCCTTCGAGACTTCATCGGACCAGAGGAAGATCTGCACCGGCAGCACGGTCGCCGGATCGGTGACGCCGCCCGGCGGCGTTGCGATGAAGGCGCGCATGCCGATCATGAGGAGCGGCGCGGTCTCGCCCAGCGCCCGCGCCATGCCGATGATCGTTCCGGTCAGGATGCCGGGCAGGGCGAGCGGCAGGACATGCTGGAACACCACCTGCACCGGCGACGCGCCGATGCCGAGCGCGGCGTCGCGGATGCTGGGCGGCACCGACTTGATCGCGTTGCGGCCGGCGATGACGATGACCGGCATGGTCATCAGCGCCAGCGTCATGCCGCCGACCAAGGCCGCCGATCGCGGCAGGTGCGCAAGGTTGAGGAAGATGGAGAGGCCAAGCAGGCCGAAGATGATCGACGGCACTGCCGCCAGATTGTTGATCGACACTTCGATGATGTCGGTCCACCAGGTCTTGGGCGCATATTCCTCAAGATAGAGGGCAGTGGCCACGCCGATCGGGAAGCTCAGGATCAGGGTGACGAGCATCGTCAGCAGCGATCCCTTGAACGCGCCCCAGATACCCACCTGCGTCGGGTCGGTCCCGTCGCTCGCGGTCAGGAAGTTCCAGTTGAAGCCGGTGGACAAACGGCCCGCCTGGTTCAGCCGGTCGACGGCGGCTTCGGCCTCCGGCGACCCTTCGCTCTTGGCGGCGAGGTCGACGGCCGTGGACGCCGGGACGCTGATGGTTTCGGTGCGGCCCAGGATCTTGGGATCCGCCTTGATCGCGTCGCGGATGCTGACCCAGGCGGTAGGCGACAGCAGGTCGTCGGCCTTGTCGCCCAGTTCCGCCCGCGCGACCGTGCTCGTCACCATCGGCAGGTTGGCGTTGGCGAGCGCCTCGTCGGTGATGGCGTCGGGATCGAGCAGCAGGGGCGAGGCGGGGAAATCGACCTTCAGCGCGATCTCCGTGCGGGTGAAGCCGCGCAGGCCGTTGCCCATCATGGTGACGAGCAGGAAGGCAAGGAAGGCGGCCGAGAGCAGCACGGCACCCAGACCCAGCAGGCGGAAGCGCCGTTCCGCAGAATAGCGGCGGGCGATCCGCCGGCGCATTGCGTCCGATTTCCAGTCGGTGGGGACACGCTCGGGAGAGCTGGCGACGGTCATTATTCGTAAGCCTCGCGATATTTCTTTACGACCCGCAGGGCCACGATGTTGAGCAGCAGGGTGACGATGAACAGCACCAGACCCAGCGCGAAGGCCGCCAGCGTCTTGGCGCTGTCGAATTCCTGGTCGCCGGTCAGCAACTGGACGATCTGGGTCGTCACCGTGGTCACACTGGCGAAGGGATTGGCGGTAAGGTTCGCCGCGAGGCCCGCGGCCATCACCACGATCATGGTTTCACCGATGGCGCGGCTGACGGCCAGCAGCACGCCGCCCACGACGCCGGGCAGCGCGGCGGGGATGAGGACGCGGGTGATCGTCTCGCTGGTGGTTGCGCCCATCGCCAGGCTGCCGTCGCGCATCGACTGCGGCACGGCGGCGATGCTGTCGTCGGCCATGGAGGACACGAAGGGGATGATCATCACGCCCATGACGAGGCCGGCGGCCAGCGCGCTTTCAGAAGACGCGCCATGGATGCCAATCGATACCGCAAAATCGCGCAGGGCAGGAGCCACGGTCAGCGCGGCGAAATAGCCGTAGACAACGGTCGGCACGCCCGCCAGCATCTCCAGCGTCGGCTTCATCCACTTGCGGACCGTCGGACTGGCATATTGCGTCAGATAGACCGCGCTCATGAGGCCGAGCGGGATGGCGACGATCATCGCAATGATCGCGCCGATGAAGATGGTGCCCCAGAAGAGCGGGACCGCGCCGAACGCATCCTCATTGCCATAGCCCATCGCCGCCGATTGCGGGCTCCATTTCAGGCCGAAGAGGAAATCGATGGGGTTCACCATCGAAAAGAAGCGGAAGCTCTCCCACAAAAGCGAGGCGACGATGCCGAGCGTCGTGACGATCGCCAGCAGCGACGCGATCAGCAGCAGCGCCATCACCAGCCGCTCGACCCGGGTGCGCGCCCGGAAGTCGGGGCGGACACGGGTGAAGGCGAAGGCTCCGCCGGCAAAGGCAAGTATCAGGGCGAGGACGGCCCCTGCGACGCCATATTTCGTGTCGGCGTCGCGATAGGGCTGGACCAGCGCCTGGCTTGCGGGGTTGAACGCGCCCGCCTGCCGGCCGGTGGCGATGGCCCGCGCCTCGCCCAGCACGGCAGAGCGGGAGAAGGGGTCCGCGGGCAGCGCCTGCGCCGCCGGATCGGCCAGCACGCTCTGGGTGACAAGACCGGGCGCGACATTGGCCCAGACAGCGAGGAAGATCGCCGCGGGAATGAGCGTCCACAGCGCCACATACCAGCCATGATAGCCGGGTAGCGAATGGACGGCGTCGCGCCGCCCGCTGGCCCGCGCCACGGACTGGAGCCGCAGCGCGCGGGCGCGGGCGCTGACCCAGGCGATCGCGCCCAGGCCCGCGAGCAGCAGGAGGATGGCTGGTCCGGTCATGTCCCTCTTACTTCAGGTCGGCGCCGTTGAGGACGGTCAGCGACTTCACCGTTTCGGCGCTCTTCTTGCGAACATCGTCGGGCGCGGCGACCATGCCGCGCTTCGTCAGCACGCCGTCGGGGTTCCAGTTGGCGGCGAAGACGTTCAGGAAGTTCTGGAGACCGGGAATGGCGTGCATATGCGCCTTCTTGACGTAGATGTAGAGCGGGCGCGCACCTGGATACTGGCCGGTCGACACGGTTTCGTAGGTCGCCTGGATGCCGTTGATCGGCACATCCTTCAGGCTGTCCTTATTCTCTTCCAGGAAGCTGTAGCCGAACACGCCGACCGCATTGGGATTGGCCCCCAGCTTCTGCACGATCAGATTGTCGTTCTCGCCCGAATCCACATATTTGCCGTCTTCGCGGACGCGGGTGCAGGTCGCCTTATATTCGTCCTCATTCGTGTCCTTGAGCGCCTTCATCGCCGGGTCGCTCTGGCAGCCCTTTTCCAGGATCAGTTCGGCGAGCGAATCGCGCGTGCCGCTGGTCGAGGGCGGGCCGAAGACGGAAATGGCGATGGCGGGCAGGCTGGGGTCGACATCCTTCCAGGTCTGCGCCTTGTTCGGGCCCTTGCCATAGGGATTGGCGGCCAGCGCCTCATAGACGATCTTGGGGGTGAGGGCGATTGCGGGGCCGTTCTTCGACTGAGCGAAGGCCAAGCCGTCGACGCCCACCTGGACTTCAATGATGTCCTTCACGCCGTTCGCCTGACATTGGTCGAACTCCGACTTCTTCATGCGGCGGGAGGCGTTTTCGATGTCGGGATGCTGCGCGCCGACGCCCGCGCAGAACAGCTTCATGCCCCCGCCGGTGCCGGTGGATTCGATGATCGGCGACTTCATGCCGGCATTGCCCTGCACGAACAGTTCAGCGACCGCCGTCGCGAATGGATAGACCGTCGAGGAACCGACCGCGCGGATCTGGTCACGAGTCGCGCCGGCGCCGCCGGTCTGGTCGCCGCAGGCGGCAAGGCTGATGACGCTCGCGGCGCAGGCGGCGAACAGGGCAAACTTCGTCACGGAAACCTCCATTGCAAGGCCGCGATTCGCTTGTCGCCGCCCCCCTCAGGATGCGGCCCTAGTCGCGGACCATCGCGCCTTTGTGACAGTCAGGTTTCATTTTCATGACATGGTGCCCGAAAGCGCAGAAGGCCGCTTTTTCTCGTCATTCCGCGGCGCGATTTCTTCGATGGGGGGCGGCAGCAGCACGGTAATGGTCGTCCCCTTGCCCAGCGTGCTGGCGATGTCGAACCGGCCGCGATGGCGTTCGACGATATGCTTGACGATAGCGAGGCCCAGGCCGGTGCCCCCCATCGCGCGGCTGCGGCCCGAATCGACGCGATAGAATCGCTCCGTCAGACGGGGCAGATGATCGGGACCGATGCCTTCGCCCTCATCCGCCACCACAAGCCGCGCCATGCCGCTCGGCCCTTCGGCTAGGGTGACGTGGATCGGGGTGCCGGGGCGGCCATATTTGACCGAATTGCCGATAAGATTGTGCAGCAGTTGCGACAATTGCGCACGATCGCCCTGGACCACCGGCACGCCGGGGCTGATCTCCATCTCCACCTCCCGGCCTCGATCGCCATGGCTGGACCGGAATACGGCGACGACCTCCGCCGCCAGTTCGGACAGGTCCACGCGCGCGTCCGGCAGTCGATATTTCTCCGATTCGATCCGGCTCAGGGATATGAGGTCGTCGATCAGCCGCTGCATCCGCCGGGCTTCGCCGTCCATGATCTTCAGGAAGCGCTGGCGCGTGTCCGTGTCCTGGCCCAGTTCAGGGTCGGCCAGCGTTTCGATGAAACCTAATATGCCAGCCAGCGGCGTGCGCAGCTCATGGCTGGCGTTCGCGACGAAATCGACGCGCATACGTTCGGCTGCGTGGGTGCCGCTATGATCGACCAGATGCACCAGCCGCCGCGCATCGGCCACTGCGCCCACAGGGGCCACGCGCATCTGCCAGCGCTGGTCGCGCGCGCCCAGCCCCACCAGTTCGACCATGATCGGCTCGGCGAGCGGCGCGCTGCTGGCCAGCCGTTCGGCGGCGGCGGGGTGGCGGATGGCGATGCGGGCGTCTTCCCCCTCGATATGGTTGCCCAGAAGCCGCTGCGCCGCGCGGTTGGCGCGCACGATCCGGCCGCGTTCCACCAGCATGAGGGGGTCGGAAATCCCTTCCAGCAGGCTGGCGAAGTCGGCATGGGCGGTAAGGTCCGGCAGGTCCGCCGTCTCCTGCGCTTCGTGAATTCTTGCCGCACCACCCTCCGCGCAGATCAGCAGGACGATGAGGCCCGCCAGGATCGGCAGGCCGATCGCCACCGGCGAAGCGCCCAGCATCAGCGCGCCGCCCGTGCCGAGCAGCAGCATGGCGAGCGAAGCCGTGATCTGGGAGATGGTCAGTCGATTCATGGTTACCGCGCTGGATTTTTCGCGCATTTGCTGCGATGTCTCGCCGCAATAGCGTGCAATTTTTACGCTTTGGCAAGCGCGACGAGCAATAGGATTATCGAATGAGCGAGCCGACGCCCGAACAGCAGCATGGCCCGGATGGCGATAGCCATTCGGATCAGGACGATGCGCGGTCGGTCGCTGCGCCCTCCCGTCGCCAGTTGCTGATGGGTGGCGCGGTCGCCGCATCTGCCATCGTCTCGATCCGTCCGGCGCTGGCCAATACCGCCGCCTCGGTGCTCAACTGCACTATCCCGGTGCCCGATCAGGGACGCGCCGCCAACTATGTCGCGCCCGACGGGCAACTGGTTCCGGCAGGAACGCCGGGCGCTTTCCCCGGATCGGGCCGGCCGTTCACCGGCGAGCAGGTCAAGCAGGCGATGCGCGGTGGCCGTCTGCCGGGCGTGGGCTATGAGCAGAATCAGGCCTATCTCAATTATATCCGCCGCCTGCAGCGCGGGACGAGCGGTTTCACCTGCTACGCCTCGCTGCAGATGCCGCGCTGAACGGCGCTCTTTTTCCCGCCGACTGTTTGAACCGATGCCGAGCGTTAGGCACTTGGCTACGTCTTGCGCGCTAAAGCGGCGCGGCGGAGCTTGGAAGGTGCCGAACGTGGACGCGATCATTGCCTATCGCCGGGATGCGGCCGACGCCGTGGCCGTCTGCGCGCTCGACGATCTGGTTCTTCTCTACCACCGGCGTTCGGGCCAGACCCATATGGTCATCAGCCCGGTCCCTGAGATATTGGCGCAGCTCGCCGCCGGTAACGCGATGACCCCAGACATGGTGCATGATGCGCTCGCCCGCGACTATGATCTTGGCGAACGCACCGATGCGGTGGCGGAGATCGGCGCGCATCTTGAATCGCTGGTCGCTCTCGGGCTGGCGCGCCGCGCATGAGGCATGCGATCAGGCTGAAGATCGGGCCAGCGACATTCCGCATCGGGTCCGCCTGGCCGCAGCCCGTGGCGCAGCTGGCGCACCTCTACGCCGCCTATCCGGATGTGTCGGATGCGGTCGCGGATTTCACCGTCCGGCTCCAGCCGACCAGCCCCGCCCGGCGCTGGCTGCGCCCGTCCATCTTCATCACCGGCGACCACGGACTGGCCGATGCCGCACCGATGAGCCTGCCGCACGGGCTGCTGGCGGCGGAGATGGGGATGAACCTGCAGATGGCGCTGGGATGGCGGCGGCATCTGCTGCTCCATGCGTCCAGCGTCGAAAAGGATGGTCGGGCGCTGGTGATGACCGGCGAGTCCGGGTCCGGCAAATCCACGCTGGCCGCGCTGCTGGGCGAGCGGGGCTGGCGGCTGCTGGGCGACGAATTCGCGCTGCTCGATCTCGACAGCGGCATGATCCTGCCCTTTCCCCGGCTCGTCAGCCTGAAGAATCAGGCGATCGACGTGGTGACGGCGGCCGTGGGACCGGAGCGGATGGGGCCGCTGCTCCGCGCCACGGCGAAGGGCGACATCCGCCACATGGTGCCACACGCCGAGGCTGTGCATCGGATGGGGGAGGGGGCCATGCCGGCGCTGCTGCTCTTCCCCCGCTTCGGCCATGCGGCGGACGTTCGCCCCTTGGGGCGGGGCGAAATCTTCATGCGGCTGACGCAGGCATCCACCAACTATGTCGCCCTGGGCGAACGCGGCTTCACGGCCCTGACCCGCTTCGTGACGCAGGTGCCGGCGCGCGCCATCGATTTCCCTTCCGGCGACGCTGCGTTCGACATGGTCGATCGCCTCTGGGAGGAGCTGGCATGAGCGCGGTCTCGCTTGTGCAAGCGCTGCGCGATCCGGCGTCCGTGGCAGGGCTGGATGCGGAGGGTTGGAACGAACTGCTTGCGGCGGCAAAGGCGGAGCGGTTGATCGCGACTCTGGCCTGGCGGCTGGACGGGCAGGCGGTGCCGGTGGAAGCGCGTGCCGTGCTTGCCGATGCGGTGGCGGATGCCGCGCGGGAAGCGCAGCAGGCGCTCTGGGAAGCGGATCGCGCGGCGCACGCGCTCGCGCCGCTTGGCATCCCGGTCGTGCTGCTCAAGGGGACTGCTTATGCCGCGGCCGGCCTGAAAGCCGGGGAGGGGCGCTTCATCGGCGACCTCGACATTCTCGTGCCGCGCGCGGCGATGGCTGATGTGGAACGGGCGCTGATCGCAGCGGGTTGGGAATGGGTGAAGGACGACGCCTATGACGACGCCTATTACCGGCAATGGATGCACGAACTGCCGCCGCTGATCCACGCCGAGCGCGATCGGATGATCGACGTCCATCACACCATCCTGCCGCTCACCGCCAGGCCGAAGCCGGACGCCGCCATCATGCTGGCTGACGCGGTTCCGACAACTGACGGGTTATATGTCCTGTCTCCCGAAGACCGGATCGTCCATGCCGCCGCGCACATGCTGGCGGACGGCGATCTGCGGGGCGGCCTGCGCAACCTGTGGGATATCCATTGCCTCTGCGTCGAAAACGCAGAACGGGATCAGCACTTCTGCTTATCTCTGTTTGAACAGGCCGCGCACCATGGATTGACCTCTGTTGTCTGGCGGGCGCTGAGACTGACGCGTCATCTATATGGAACGCCGCTTACTTCCTACTGCTCGCCCATCAATGTAGGTTATGGTTTGCGGAAGGGCGATAGGCTGTTCATTGCCCGCCTCCTCGCCCGCGACGGATGGGGACGGGAAACGCGCAAGCCGCTGGTCTTCGCCTTCTATGTCCGGTCGCACCTCCTGCGGATGCCGCCGCTCATGCTGGCGCGGCATCTGCTCACCAAATGGCGCAAGGGGCATAGGCCCCAATGATCGGCAGGGCGCTCAGCGCTCGCCCAGCATCGCCCGGATCGCCAGCCCTGCCATGTCCGCCACCGCCAGTATCTGCGCGGCCGTCTTGCCCGCGCGCGCATCGGCGGACATGCCGGACATGATCGCGGCCATATAGTCGGACACGACCTGTGCCTTGTCGGGATGAGTGATTGCAACGAAGTCGCGCATCCGGGTGCAGCTGACGTCAAGAACGGCGCGCGCGCGGCAATTCGCTTCGGGATCGACACCCCGCGCGCCCTCCAGCACCAGGCATCCGGGTGCGTGCGGATCGGCGGCGTAGATCGCCGCCGCCTTGCGCAACAATGTGGACAAGGCCTCCGCCGGATCGTGGCCCGGAGCCAGCAGGTCGCGCATCGGCGCCGCGGCGCAGTGGTATCGCGCGAGCACTTCCTCATATAGCGCGGCCTTGTTGCCGAAGGCGGCATAGAGGCTGGGCGGGTTGATCCCCATCGCCTCCGCCAGCGCCGCCACGCCCACCCCTTCATAGCCATGGGCATGGAACAGAGCCTGCGCCTTCTGCAGCGCTTCGTCGCGGTCGAAAGCGCGGGGCCGGCCACGGCCTTTCGATTTTTCTTTATCGATCACTATAAAAATCCTTGAACCGCCCTCCGCGCATTATACATAGCGACTGCTACAAAATTCTCAAGGATAGCTCTCATGACTGACTTCACATCCAAGAAAGCGCTCGTCATTGGCGGCAGCCGTGGTATCGGCGCGGCGATCGTCCGCCGGTTCGCGGCGGACGGCGCGCAGGTGACCTTCACCTATTCGGGCTCGCACGACGCGGCGCAGGCGCTGGCGGCGGAAACCGGCGCGACCGCCGTCAAATCTGATGCCGCTGACCGGCAGCAGGTGGTGGACGTGGTCGCCGCCCAGGGACCGATCGACATATTGGTGGTGAACGCCGGCGTCGCCATGATCGGCGACCCGCTGACCTTCGACGCGGATGAGGTGGATCGCATGATCGACATCAACGTCCGCGCGCCCTATCACGCGTCGGTGGAAGCCGCACGGCAGATGCCCGATGGGGGCCGCATCATCGTCATCGGCTCCGTCAACGGGGACGCCGTACCCTTCGCTGGCGCGGCGGCCTATGCCCTCACCAAATCCGCGCTCCACGGGCTTGGGCGGGGGCTAGCGCGCGACTTCGGCGATCGACGCATCACCGTCAACATCATCCAGCCCGGCCCCATCGACACGGACATGAACCCGGCGGACGGCGAGATCGCCGAGATCGTGAAGCCCTTCATGGCGATCAAGCGCTACGGCAAGGCGGAGGAAGTCGCCGGCCTGGCCGCCTATCTCGCGGGTCCGGAAGCATCCTATGTCACCGGCGCGTTCCACACGATCGACGGCGGCTTCGGCGCCTGATGCCCTTGTGGTGCGGGCGCTCCATGGGAGCGCCCGCCGCTCACTTCTCTTTCAATATGTCCAGAGCCAGCACGGTCATCGCTTCGCTCGCCGTGGCGATGACCTGGTCGGCTTGCGGGGCCCAGAAGGGGCTGTGCAGCGAGGGAAGGCTCGCCTGGCCCGCCTTTGCCGCTGCCATCTTGTCGGCCGGCACGCCGCCGACCCAGAAGATGAAACTGTTGATGCTCTTGTCCGCGCGGTAGAAGCGGCCGAAATCCTCGCCGCCCATCACGGCCGGCGTCTTCACCACCCGGCCTTCGGGGAAATGGGCTTTCAGCAGCCCCGCCATCTGCTCGGCGAATTCGGGCGGATTATAGGTGGAGGGGGTGAATTCATCCTTCACCGTCACCACCGGCATCCGGTCGTCCGGCACGCCCGCGGCAATGGCCTCTCCGCGCGAGATGCGCTTGATCCCCTCGATCAGCTTGGCGCGGGTCTCGTCCGAATAGCTGCGCACCGTCAGCAGCAGCTTCGCCTCGTCAGGGATGATATTGTGCTTGGCGCCCCCCTGGAAGCTGCCGACCGTCACCACCGCCGGATCCTGCGGTTCCTGTTCGCGGCTGACCAGCGTTTGCAGGCTAGTCACGATCCGCGCGCCCAGCACGATGGGATCGCGCGTCGTCTGGGGATAGGCCCCATGGCCGCCCACGCCCCTCACGTCGATGTCGATGCTGTCGACATTGGCGAGGGCATAGCCTGGCGTATAGCCGATCTGTCCCGCCGCCAGGTTCGCCGCGTCGTGGAAGGCGATGGCGTGGGTCGGACGGGGGAAGCGGGTGTAAAGCCCGTCCTCCAGCATGTCGCGCGCGCCCTTGCCTACTTCTTCGGCCGGCTGGAGGATCATGACGAGCGTGCCGTCCCAGTCCTTCTTGCGCGCCGCCAGCAGCTTCGCCGTCTCGATGAAGGCGGTCATGTGCGTGTCATGGCCGCAGGCGTGCATGACCCCGGTCTCCACGCCCTCGGGCGTCTTGGTGCGCACCTTCGACGCGAAATCGAGCCCGGTCTGCTCCACCACGGGCAGCCCGTCCATGTCGGCGCGGATCAGCAGGACCGGGCCGGACCCGTTTTTCAACACCGCCACGACGCCCGTGCCGCCCACCTTTTCCGTGACGTCGAACTTCAGCGCGCGAAGCCGTTTCGCCAGCTTGGCGGCGGTGTTCACCTCCTGCAGCGACAATTCGGGATTGGCGTGCAAATCGCGGTAGAGCGTCATCAGCCCGTCCATATCTTTGGCGATGGCCGCGCCGATCTCGCTTTGCGGCGCGGCGGCGGCCGGCGCGGGCGTCTGGTTCTGGGCCTCCGGCGTCTGGGCGGCGGCGATGGACGATAGGCTGGCGGCGGCCAGAACGGCCGTGAGCGCATGGCGCATGTTCGATTGTCTCCCTTGCTGCGTGTCAGCATAAAAGGAAAAGCGCGCTCGAAAAGGGGCAAAAGGAAAGGCCCGCTTCCTTGCGGAAACGGGCCTCCTGCTATGAACCGGTGCTGCCGATCAGAGGTGGAACACCAGGCCCGCCATCGGGCGGAAGCTCTCCCAGTCATAGGTGTCGACCTGGAAGCGGACGCGTACGCCGCTGTTGCCGGTCACGCCGCCAAGGCCGATTTCCTTCGGCCCGACTTCGACGCCAGCGCCGTACATCCAGTCCTTGCGGTCGGGCCAGCCGCCCTTGCCGTTGACCCACTGATAGCCGGCCGACGCGTAGATCAGGCCGCTTTCACCGGCGCGTGCGCCGAACCGGCCCTTCACGCCATATTCCCAATCGATGTCGCTGAACCCCTTGGTCGCGTTGCCTTCCACGCCGACGAAGACCGGGCCGAGCGGAACGTTCACGCCCGCGATGCCGCTGATCAGCGCGCCGTTCATGATGGTTTCGCCGGGGATGCGGCCGAATTCGCTGCCACGGTCGAAGGTGTGGTAACCGCCGAGCACGCCGACATAGGGTTCGATGCCGAAGGCGTCGGTGCCGTCAGGCGCGGTTTCCTGCGCGAAGGCGACCGAGGGCAGCGCGGCGATCGCCGCGGCGGCGAGGAGAAGCTTTTTCATGACTGAAATCCTGCGAAGTTTGGTTTGCGTTTGCGGGAGCTTAACCCACGGCAATCTTCGCAGGTTTCCTCCGTGACGCTAAAATCTCGCTGCGTTGCAAAAAAGACACGGAAACTTGCTGTAAGATGAACGGCTTACTGCGCGGTCCACCCTCCATCGATGCTGAGATTGGCGCCGGTGACTTGCGCCGCCGCGTCGCTGCACAAGTAGAGCGCGGTAGCAGCGACCTGCTCGGCGGTGACGAACTGCTTGGTCGGCTGACCCGCGAGCAGCACGTCGTTCATCACCTGCTCCCGCGTCATGTTCCGCGCCTTCATCGTATCGGGAATCTGGTTTTCCACCAGCGGCGTCCAGACATAGCCGGGCGAAATGCAGTTGGCGGTGATGCCGAAGGTCGCGACTTCCAGCGCCACCGTCTTGGTGAAGCCGGCCAGGCCGTGCTTCGCCGTCACATAGGCCGCCTTGAAGGGCGAGGCGACGAGCGAGTGGGCCGACGCGGTCTGGATGATCCGCCCCCACTTCTTCTCCTTCATATAAGAGATGGCGAGCCGCGTGGTGTGGAAGGCGGCGTTGAGGTTCAGCGCGATGATCAAATCCCATTTGTCGAGCGGAAATTCCTCGACCGGGGCGACGTGCTGCATACCCGCATTGTTGATGAGGATGTCGATGCCGCCGAACGCCTCCGCGGCTTCCTTCATCATCGCCTCGATCTGGTCGACCTTCGTCAGGTCGTGGCCAGAATAGCGCGCCGCCGCCCCGGACAGGCTTTCCAGCCCGACGCGTTCCTTCTCGATCGCGGCCGCATCGCCAAAGCCATTGATGACGACGTTCGCGCCTTCCCCGGCCAGCGCCTTGGCATAGGCGAGCCCGATGCCGGAGGTGGAACCGGTGATCAGGGCGGTCTTGCCGGCGAGGGACTTGCTCATGCGCTCTTCTCCTTGAGATGATCGGGGGCGTCGAGGTCGAAGGTCGCGCTCTTGCCGTCGAGGATGTTGCGGGCAATGAGGTCGCCCTTGTGCATCACTTCCTCCACCGCCTCGCGGCCCTGGCTCCAATGATCGAGCATGGTCGATCGTGAAAATTCGAAATCCTTCGCGCCGCTTTCCCAGTTGCGGGTGCGGTAGATGAGGTGGACGATGTTGACGGACGCGCAATCCAGCATCCCGCTAAGGCGCAGCGCATCGGGATCGTTGCGCAGCTCCGACGGCAGCTTATCGAGCAGCGCCTTGATTGCTCCATGCTCCCGCCGCAGCCGCAGATACTGGTCCGTCACCTGGCGGGTGCGGCTGCTATATTGAATGTCCTTCATCCTGGAATAGACATCGGTCATCTGCCGCGGCATCGGCCCTTCGGCGGGAAACAGGTCGACCTGGAATACCAGCATGTCCTCGGTCTGGTGATTGAGGACATGGGAAAGCGGCGTGTTCGACACGATGCCGCCGTCCCAATACCAGCGCCCGTCAATCTCTACGGGCGGGAGGCCGGGGGGCAGGGCACCCGACGCCATGATGTGCCGCGCGTCGATCCGCGTGTTGCCACCAGGGCCGCGCGTATCCCAATAGGCGAAATTGCCGGTTTCGACGTCCACCGCGCCGACCGAAAGCCGCACCGGCCCGTCGTTCAGCAGATCCCAGTCTACGCAGGCGTCCAGCGTGTCCTTCAATGGGGCACTGTCGTAAAAGCTGATTGCGCCCGGAGTCCCTTCGGGCATCAGCGCGGCTGGCCACAGACGCGGGCGGAACATGCCCGGCACGCCGAAAGTCGCGACCGTGGCGGCCGCGCCCAGATGCGCCGCTTCGCGGATCGGGTCGAATTCGGGCAGGATGACATTGGGCATCCCGCCCGACACGGTATACCAGAATTTCTTGAGCCGGCTGATCCGGCGATGCGGCGGATTGCCGGCGATGATGGCCGCATTGACCGCACCGATGGAGATGCCGGCGACCCAGCTGACGTCTACCCCCAATTCGTCGAGCCGTTCATAGACGCCCGACTGGAAGGAGCCGAGCGCACCGCCGCCTTGCAGCAGCAGGGCGACCTCGCGCGGCAGGGGCAAAGGCGTTCGCGCGCGGCGCGGCGGCGCGGCGTGTGCGGGATGCGGTTCGATGTCAGCCATGATGCAGTGCAATATAGACTCTTGGGCCGTCATTCCAACTTAAACTCCCGTAACAAATTGCGCCGCGCCGCAACCTTCCGCCCATCCGGCGGTTCCCCTTACCGCTTGGATCGCATAGGAAACGATCGCGAAAGGGGATGGCGGCATGCGGCTCGACGACGAACAGGAAAGCAGCCATTATGATGTGCAGGACGGGCGCGGCGGCGGCTTCGGCGGCGGACTTGGAGGCGGGCTCGGCATGTTGCTGCCGCTGGTGGGAAGCCGCTTTGGCTGCGGCGGGATCGTGGTCGTGCTCATCATCATGGCGGTCATGGGGATGAACCCGCTCAGCCTTGTCGGCGGCGGCGGCGGGCAGCAAGTCCAGACCGAGCGGCCGAAGGTGGAAGAGCTGTCGGACGTGCAGCGCACCTCTCTTAAGGTGCTGGGATCGACCGAGCGCCGCTGGAGCGACATCTTCCGGGCGGAAGGGCAGCAATATCCGCCGCCAACACTGGTCTTCTACAGCCAGAATGGCCAGTCGGGCTGCGGCGCGGCCATGTCGGCGATGGGGCCGTTCTACTGCCCGGCCGATCAGCGCATCTATCTCGACACCGACTTCTTCAACGAGATGAAGACGCGCTTCAACGCGCCGGGCGACTTCCCGATCGGCTATATCATCGCGCATGAGGTCGGCCATCACATCCAGACCATCACTGGCGAGGCGGACCGCATCCGCAAGGCGCAGCAGCGCGCCTCGGAGGCCGAGGGCAACGCGCTCCAGGTAAAGATGGAATTGCAGGCGGACTGCTATGCCGGCGTGTGGGCCGCGCGCGACACCAATTTGATGGAAGCGGGCGACCTTGAGGAAGGAATGCGCGCGGCCGAGGCGATCGGCGACGATACGTTGCAGAAGGCGGCTGGCCGGCGGCCGGTGCCCGAGAGCTTCACCCACGGCACCAGCGCGCAGCGGATGGAATGGCTGCGCAAGGGCCTCTCGACCGGCGACCCCGCCCAGTGCGACACGTTCAAGGGTGCGATCTGAACGCGGCTATTGCTGGGCGCCGCGGAAGGATGCGCTTGCCTGCGTCCCCGGCACGCTGTTGCCCCCGTTCGCGGGCGCAACTGCGGGCAGCCCGTTGCCGGGCGCCAGCATCGGCTGACCCGCGCCTGGCAAAGGCTCACCGGCATCGCTGATTTCGGTCCGCCCTGCGTCACCCGCTGTTTGGCCGCCGGCTGACGGTGGCATTGGCATGGAAGGAGGCACAGGCGCAACGACCGGCCCGGAGGCAGCCGTCGCGGAACTACGAAGTGCGTCCGGGTCGGAAACCCGCTTTCCCGCATCTTGCACAGGCGTAGAACCTTCGATGCCCATCACGACGACAGGGGCAACAACCAGCACGGCGATGGCAAACCTGCGATACAGCATGAGGCGGACTTTAGACCGATATGCGACGACAGGCCTATTTTACGCACTCAAAGGGTAAATAAACGCCTGCCGATCAGATCAATTCAGGTCCAGTTTGGCGAGTAACGCCATCATGTCGTCCGGCAAGGACTCCCGGCCCGGCGCATAGGTGGACCGCAACGCATTGCCCACGCCTTCATAAGGCGCCGGTACGCCAACGGTCATCAGGCGACGGTTTCCGTCGCGTGCCGCCGCCGATCGGCCGAAGGGTTTGCGTTGCATTTCCATGTTCCCTGAACGGCCATGACGCACAAAAGTTTCTGGCATTGCGAATCCAGCCGCGCAATAGACCCCAGCTATAAGAGAGAGACTTGCGTGACAGACTGGTCGAAAACCGAGGCAAGGATCAGGGCCCATTCGCCTTTTCTGACGCGCGCGCTCGACCGTTTTCCGACGGTCAGGTCGCGGCTGGAGGAGGCGGATTTCGACGGTGCGTTCGACGCCGCCCATTGTGTCGCCCCGGCGGAGGATGGCGTGGCCCGGTCGCTGCGAAAGCGGCGGGGTGCCATCGCGCTGGCGGTCGGGGCGGCCGATCTTGCCGGCGCATGGAATCTCGATCGCGTCACCCGCGCCCTATCGGACTTCGCGGACGCCGCGCTGGAGGAAGCGCTCGCCGCGGCGATGCGCGAACGCTATCCCGATGTGGAGCATCAGGGGTTCGCGGTGCTGGCGCTGGGCAAGCATGGCAGCCGCGAACTCAACTATTCGTCCGACATCGACCCGATCCTGCTCTACGATCCCCGCACCATGCCACATGGCGAGCGGGAGGATGTGGCCGATGCCGCCGTGCGGATTGGGCGGCGGGTCAGCGAATTGCTGAGCGCGCGCGACGGCGACGGCTATGTCTTTCGCGTCGACCTGCGCCTGCGCCCCTCGCCCGAGGCGACGCCCATAGCGCTGCCGGTGGATGCGGCGATCGGCTATTATGAATCGACCGCGCTCGGCTGGGAGCAGGCGGCCTTCATTCGGGCGCGGCCCGCTGCCGGCGACAAGGGCTTGGGGGATTATTTCCTGCGTCAGATCCGCCCGTTCGTCTGGCGGCGCAGCCTCGACTTCGGAGCGATCGATGCCATCGTGGAAATCAGCCGCCGCATCCGCGACCATTATGCGCAGGGACAGGCGTTCGGGCCGGGCTATGACCTGAAACGCGGTCGTGGCGGCATCCGCGAGGTCGAATTTTTCGCGCAGGTGCACCAGTTGATCCATGGCGGGCGCGATCCCTCGCTCCGCTCGGGCAACACGCGCGCAGCCTTGCGCGCGCTTGCGGCTGCGGGCGTGATCGAAGGGGAGGCAGTCACGCGGCTCGACGACGCCTATATCCTCTTCCGCACGGTCGAACACCGCCTCCAGATGGTCGAGGACCGGCAGACGCACGAGTTGCCCAAGTCGCCAGATGCGCTCGACAATGTGGCGCGGCTCCATGGTCTTGACGACGGGGCGGCGCTCATCGACTTGCTGCGCCCCCATGTCGAATGGGTCGGGCGCAATTATGACCGCCTGACGCCGGAAAAGAAGGACGGGTCTCTCTCGCACGATGAAGAACGGCTGAAGGCGCAGCTTGTCGACATGGGCTTTGCCGATGCGGACACGCCGCTCGCCCGGATCGGGCGCTGGCGGGGCGGTACGATCCGTGCGCTGCGCAGCGGGGCGTCTCGCGACGCGCTGGAGGCGCTGCTGCCCGACCTGATGGGGGCGCTTGCCCGCGCGCCCGATCCGTCCCGCGCGCTGAACCGGCTGGACGACATGATCGCCCGCCTGCCGAGCGCGATCAACTTCTTCAAGCTGCTCGCCGCCCGGCCCGCGCTGGTGGGGCTTCTGGCCGAGATATTGAGCCATGCGCCCACGCTCGCCGACGCGTTGGCGCGACGGGCGGAGCTTCTCGACGGCCTGATCGATGCCTCGGCCTTCGATCCGCCGCCGCCCGTGCCCCAGCTCGCCGCGCAGTTCGCCGCGCTTGAACCGGGGGAGGATTATCAGGCGCTGCTGGACCGGGTGCGGCAACGCGTGAACGACCGCCGCTTCGCACTGGGCGCGCAGATCATCCGGGGCGGCGATCCGATCGAGGCCGGCAGGGGCTATGGCCGGATGGCCGAAGCGGCGATCGAGGCCTTGGGCGCTGCAACCGTGGCGGAGTTCGAAAAGGCGCATGGCAAGGTGCCGGGCGGCGAACTGCTGATCCTGGCGCTGGGGCGCATGGGCGGCGGGGTGCTGACCCATGCGTCGGATCTGGATCTCGTCTATCTTTTTACCGGCGACTTTTCGACGGAAAGCGACGGGGCCAAGCCGCTCGGCGCCACCCAATATTTCAATCGCCTGGCGCAGCGCGTCACCAACGCCCTGTCCGTCCACACCGCGTCCGGCCCGCTCTATGATGTGGACACGCGCCTGCGTCCCTCCGGCGCGCAGGGGTTGCTGGCGGTCAGCCTCGACAGTTTCGCCCGCTATCAGCGGGAGGAGGCGTGGACGTGGGAGCATCTGGCGCTGACCCGCGCGCGGCCGGTGTTCGGATCGGAACAGGCGCGCGTGTCGCTCGACGCGGTGCTGGCCGAAACGCTCCGGCGCCCGCGCGACGTCGACATGCTGGCGCGGCAGGCAGTGAAGATGCGCGCCGACATCGCGCGTCACAAGCCGCCGGCCGGCGATCTCGACGTGAAGCTGGTGCCCGGCGGCCTGATTGACCTGGAGTTCCTGATCCACGTCACGCAGTTCCGTCACCGCATGGCGTTCGACCCGGACCTGTCAGCGGCGCTGGCGGAACTTGTCGCGGCCGGCCACCTGCCCGGTGGACTGATCGCCGCGCACGACCTCATAACGCGCTTCCTCATCGTTTCGCGCCTCGTTTCGCCGAAATCGACAGAGCCGCCCGAAGCCACCCGGCCGCTGGTCGCGCGGGCGTGCGGTGCTGACTCTTGGGACAGGCTGCTTGAAAGCTATGCCGAGGCGCGGCAATGCGTGTCGGCAAGCTGGGGCATGCTCGCCGCCCCTTATCAGGAGGCCCACGATGCTGGAACAGGGTGATCCCATCCCTGCGGTGACGCTGAAGGACGTAGAAGGCGTGGATTTCAGGTTCGACGCCTATCGCGGCAAGCCGCTGGTCGTCTATTTCTATCCCAAGGCCGACACGCCCGGATGCACCAACGAGGCGAAGGATTTCTCCGCACTGGCGGACGAATTTGCCGCAGTCGGCGTGCCGGTGATCGGCATTTCCAAGGATAAGCCGGCAAAACTCAAGAAATTCGCCGAGAAATATGGCCTGTCCGTCATCCTTGCCTCGGATGAGGAGCAGGGTGCGGTATGCGAGGCGTTCGGCACCTGGGTCGAAAAGTCGCTCTACGGCCGCAAATATATGGGCATAGAGCGCGCGACCTTCCTCTTCGATGCAGGCGGCCACGTCGCGCGCGTCTGGCCCAAGGTGAAGGTGAAGGGCCACGCGCAGGAGGTGCTGGAGGCGGCGCAGGCGCTTTGATGCTGCCTATTGCCATCGACAGCGTGGGCGCGGCCTGTGCCCATGTGCTGCTGACCCCCCATCCCGTGGCCAAGCTGATGTCCGCCCGCGCGGTCGCCCGCGCCTGGCGGCACGGACGGCTCGAAGCGCGGTTCGACGCGGCGATGCCGGATCGGCCGGCGCGGCCTGATGCGCCCGAATTGCTGCCCCCTAATCGCATGCCAAAACGCGGGAAGATCGGGTCGGATCGCGCCCGGATCGCGATGCTCCACGCGCTCGCCCATATCGAATTCGTCGCGATCGATCTGGCATTTGACTTGATCGGGCGGTTTGGGGGGCAATTCCCTGTCGCCTTCATCGACCAGTGGATGCAGGTCGGGGCAGAGGAAGCGATGCATTTCGCGCTGCTCGACCGGCGCTTGCGGCAGATGGGCAGCCATTATGGCGCGCTGCCCGCGCATGACGGTCTGTGGCAGGCGGCGGAGGAAACCGCCACGGACGCGCTCGCCCGCCTTGCCATCGTGCCCATGGTGCTGGAAGCGCGCGCGCTCGACATCACGCCGGCAACGGTGGAACGGTTCGCAAGCGTGGGCGATCATGCCTCAGCCCGGATGCTGTGCCGGATCATGGCGGACGAGATTCGGCATGTGTCGGCGGGGACGACATGGTTCACCTGGGCGACGAACCGATTGGGGTTGGACTCCCCAAAACATTACCAAATCCTTGTGAAACAGCATTTTCGGGGGGCGCTGAAGCCGCCGTTCAACGCTTCGGCGCGTCGACAGGCCGGTTTGACGGAAGAATTCTACGCCGCGCTTGCAACATAAGGCGGGATTTGCACTCTGCGCTCAGCGGGGGCGATGAAAGTCGCCAAAAATTTGAACACGGGAAGCGCCGAGGGGCAACAGCCTCCGGTGACATAAGTCGGGGTCTGCATGTCGGTTCTTCAGTCGGTGAATGCTCGCGGGTTGCATTGGTTCCAGGTCGCGCGTCCAATTTCTCACATTCTGGGTGGTCTCGGAATTGCCGGCGCACTGTGCGCGGCCGCTCCGGCCCATGCCTCGGAAACCGACGACCCTTATGGGGACGCGTCGGAAGTGAATATGAGCCCGCTCGGGCCGTCCGACGTCGGCTTCTCCAACCTCTTCGCCAGCCTCCAGCGCATGGATGGCAATGCAAAGACCGCCGCCTACATTCCTTCGGGTCGTCCGGTTGAGAAGCTCTCGCTGACCTCCAACTTCGGCGTGCGCTCCGATCCGTTCAACGGCGGCGCGCGGATGCACAAGGGCATCGACATTCCCGGCCCGATGGGCACCCCGATCCATGCGACCGCCGACGGCATCGTCAGCCGTTCGGGCTGGGCCAGCGGCTACGGCAACCTCGTGCAGATCTCGCACGGCAGCGGCATGGAAACGCGCTACGGCCATATGTCGAAGCTGCTGGTCGCCGAGAACAGCTATGTGAAGCGCGGCCAGATCATCGGCCTTATGGGCTCGACCGGCCGCTCGACCGGCAGCCACCTTCATTATGAAGTCCGCGTCGACGGCGCGGCGATCAACCCGCTGCCCTTCGTGGCCGGACCCGACTATCTGGTGGCGATGAACACGAAGCCGCCGGTCGCCATGGGCGGCCCAACCAAGGCGCAGGAGAAGGCCGTCGATTGACGCGCATTTCCTCTCTGACTTTCGCAAAGGCCCGGCAGCACCGCTTGCCGGGCCTTTTGCTTGATCCTATCTAGGCACCATCATGGCCGACATCGATCTTACCTCTTCCGCCGCCGCCCGCGTGGCAACCATCGCCGCCAAGCAGGGCAAGCCCGCCATCTTGCGCCTGTCGGTGGAGGGGGGCGGTTGCTCCGGCTTTCAATATCGATTCGGCCTGGCAGACAGCGTGGAGCCGGAAGATCTGTCGGTGGAGCGGGACGGCGTGACGCTGGTCGTGGATGATGTCAGCATCGACCTGGTGCGCGGAGCCGCTGTCGATTTCGTCTCCGACCTCGCCGGCGCGGCCTTCAAGGTGACCAACCCCAACGCAACCGCCGGATGTGGCTGCGGCACCAGCTTTTCGGTTTGATCCCCAATTTTTTCGTCACCCCAGCGGAGGTTGGGGTCTCCCTTTTCGACGCGCGGCGCTAAAGGCAGGGAGATGCCAGCCTGCGCTGGCATGACGGAAGGACAAGGGACATGCGCATCGCCACCTTCAACATCAACGGCATCAAGGCGCGCCTGCCGCGCCTGCTGGAATGGCTGGACGAAACGCGGCCGGACGTCGCCTGCCTTCAGGAAATCAAGACCAGTGACGAGACCTTCCCGGTCAAGGATATCGAGGCTGCCGGTTACGGCGTGATCTGGCACGGGCAAAAAGGGTTCAACGGCGTTGCGATCCTGGCACGCGGCGAAACGCCTGTGGAGGTGCGCCGGGGCTTGGAGGGCGAGCCGGAGGACGAGCATAGCCGCTATCTCGAAGCCGATGTGAAGGGCGTGCGCGTCGCGTCCATCTACCTGCCCAACGGCAATCCGCAGCCCGGCCCCAAATTCGACTATAAGTTGCGCTGGATGAAACGCCTGCGCGCGCGCGCGTCAGAAATCTGGGCGGAGGAAGTGCCCGCTGTGCTGGCAGGCGACTATAATGTCATCCCGCGCGACGTTGACACCTGGTCGGTCAAGGCCATGGCCGATGACGCGCTGATGCAGCCGGAAAGCCGCGCCGCCTATCGCCGCCTGCTGGGCGATGGCTGGACCGACGCCATCCTGTCTCGACATCCCGCGGGCGGTGTGTGGACCTTCTGGGACTATCAGATGAACGCCTGGCCGCGCGACGCGGGCTTCCGCATCGACCATCTGCTGCTCAGTCCCGCCGCTGCCGACCGCCTGATCGATGCGCAGGTGGACCGCGAATTTCGCGGCCGGGAAAAGGCGAGCGATCATGCGCCGACCTGGGTCGAGCTTCGACCGGAATAATTATCCGGGTAATATTGACAGAATTTCATCCGGGTTATAATGCTGTGTCGAAGGAGATTCGACATGGAACGCACATTCACGGCCTTTGCCGGAGACATCTGGATCGCCACCGGCGATGAGGCCGAAGTACGGGAAGCGGTGCGCGCCATGGGCGACGACGCGCAGGCCGTGCTGCTTTTCGATGACAGGACCGGTCGGCAGGTCGATATAGACCTGCGCGGTCCTGCAGAACCGGTGCCCCGAGGACGCGGTCGCCCGAAACTGGGCGTCCAGCCGCGCGAGATCACGCTGCTGCCGCGCCAATGGGACTGGCTGGCCCAGCAACCGGGTGGCGCGTCCGCCACGCTGCGCCGGCTGGTCGATGCCGCGCGGAAAGCGGACGCGGAGACGCCGTCGCCCCGCGCCGCCAAGGACGCCGCCTATCATTTCCTTACCGCCATGGCCGGCGACCGCCCGCATTACGAAGCGGCGATCCGCGCGCTTTATGCCGGGGACGGAGTGCAGTTCGACGCGCTATGCGCCGATTGGCCTTCGGCCATCCGTGATCATGGCCGCGCGCTCGCCGCGCCGGCGTTCGACCTGCAGGGCGCGCAATAGCAATAGCAATAGGGGCAGGGGCGGATATCAAACCCGCGCGGAGGCTATTGACCACAAGTGTAATCGGTGCGACTACATATGTAGTTGAAACGATCCGAGTCGAATTAGGTGAGCGAGAAGATCAGCGAAGCGGAACTGGTGGTGATGGAGGCGCTGTGGGAACAGTCACCCTTGACCGCGGCCGAGGTCGCGGACCGCGTCACCCAGGATCGCGACTGGAGCGTCCAGACGGTCAAGACCTTGCTGTCGCGCCTGATGGCCAAGGATGTGATCGGCGCTGACCAGGACGGTCGCCGTTTCCTGTATCGCCCGCTGGTGGCGCGCGACGATTATGTCGCCGGTGAATCCGGCCGGCTGGTGAACCGTCTGTTCGGCGGGCGCGTGTCGCCGCTCGTCGCGCAGCTTGCCAGCCAGGATCAGTTGACGGCGGAGGATATCGCCGAACTTGAGGAAATCCTGAAAGGGTTGAGATCATGAGCGTCTGGATCGCCGAAACGCTGATCGCCACCACCCTGCTGATGGCGCTGGTCATGATGCTGCGACGGCCGGTGGCGCGGTGGCTGGGGGCGGGGGCCGCCTACATGCTCTGGGCGCTGCCGCTCGCGCGTATGCTGATGCCGGCGTTGCCCAGCGCGGTCGATCCCTCTCCGCTGCATCTGGCGGTGGACCAGGCGGGGCTGGCGGCATTTCTGGACGCCGCGCCAGGCGCGACTGTCGCCACCGCGACGCCCATTCCGGCCGAAGCCGCCTTTCCCTGGCTGGAGGCAGGCATCACCCTCTGGTTCATCGGCATGCTGTTCTTCCTGATGGTGCAGGCCGTGGGCTATGCGCGCTTCCGCCGCCACATGCTGGATGGCGCGACCGGTCTCGGCAAGGAAGGCCGCATCCGCCTCATCACCAGCCCCAATGCGTCGGGGCCGCTCGCCTTCGGCCTGTTCCGCCCCTACATCGTCCTGCCGACCGATTTCGGCCTCCGCTACGACGCGCAGGAGCAGGACATGGCGATCGCGCATGAGCGTGCGCACCATGAGAGGGGCGACCTGATCGCCAACATGGTCGCGCTCCTCTTTCTGGCGGTGCACTGGTGCAACCCGGTCGCCTGGCTTGCCTATCGCACCTATCGTACGGATCAGGAGACCGCCTGCGACGCCCGCGTCCTCTCGCTCTACGGCCGCGAAGCCGCCCATGCCTATGGCCGCGCCATCCTGAAGGCTGCCGGCGGACGGCAATTCGCCGCCGCCTGCCACTTGACCCGCGTCACTGCCCTTAAAGGGAGGCTGAAAATGCTTTCGAACCATGACATGTCGCTGCGCCGGATCAGCTGGGGCATGGCCGCCGTTGCCCTCGTCACGGCGACCGGCCTGGCGCTCACCGCGTCCGGCACCCGCGCCGCGCAACAGATGGCGGCCATCACCGAAAAGGTCGAAGCGGCCGACTTCACGCGCCTCAAGAACCTGGTGGCGCAGCCTGCCGCCGCCAGCATCCCGGCTGCGGATGCCCTGCCGGCCGCACCGGCATCGCCGGCCGTTCCCGCCGCGCCAGCCGCTCATGCATCGTCGCCGGGTCATGCGGATGCCTGGCCTGTCGCGCCGGTCGCCCCCGTTGCCCCGGTCGCGCCTGCCTCCGACATGATCGCGCCGGTCCCGCCCACGCCTCCTGCGCCGCCGATCGTCCGGTCGGAAAGGAACCGCATCGTGGTGACGCATGCCGACGGACGCGTCGAAACCCATGCCATTCCCACGGAGCGGGAGATCGCGCGCATGGTCCCGGTGATCGACGTGCGCGAAGGCTGCGACGGCGGCAGCGAGCAGATGACCAGCCATCGCGAATGGGTCGACAGCAACGGCAAGCGCCACGTTCGCGTGCGCATCTGCAATCGCGCCATAGAAGCGCAGGCGCACCGCGCGGAAATTCACGGCGAAACGCAGGCCCGTCTGGCCGAAGCCCAGGCAAAGCGGATGGAGGCCATGGCCGAACGCCAGGCCGCCTATGCCGAGCGGATGGGCAAGATGGCAGCGCGGCGCGGCCTCATGACCGCGCGCATGCAGATATTGAACGCGTCGCTGTTGCCGTCCGACCGGGACGAGGCATTGCGCGACATCGACCGGGATATCGCCGCGCTTGACCGCGACGACGATTGATCCTTCAGACCGCCACGATTTCCGGCAGGATCGCGTCGAGCAGCAACATCCCGCCCGGCGTGACCTGCAGCCGGGCACCGTCGAGATGGACGAGGCCGTGGCGCTGGAGTTGGTGCATGGCCTGCCCGTCGATCAACTGGCATGCCGGCACCGCTGAAAGCGCCGCGATCCGCGCCAGATCGACCCCTTCGCCCAGCCGCAACCCCATCAGCAGCGCCTCGCGCGCCTTGTCCTGCGCAGACAGGCTTTCCTCGCCCTGGATGCCATGGCCATTGCGCGCAACGCCGCTCATCCAGTTTTCCGGCTTCTTGTGGCGCAGCGTCGCCATGCCGCCCCGCCGGCCATGCGCGCCCGGCCCGATCCCGACATAGTCGCCATAGCGCCAGTAGGTCAGGTTGTGCCGGCTCTCTTCGCCCGGACGGGCATGATTGCTGATCTCATAGGGGGGGATGCCGGCTGCGCCCGTCATCGCCTGCGTCAGTTCATAGAGGGTCGCGCCATGATCCGGATTGGCCGGGGTCAGCTTGCCCTGCGCGACCAGCGTCGCGAAGCGCGTGCCCGGCTCGATGGTCAGTTGATAGAGCGACAGATGCCCCGTGCCGAAGGACAGTGCGCGTCGCAGTTCCGCCTCCCAGTCCGCTTCGCTCTGGTCCGGCCGGGCATAGATAAGGTCGAAGCTCACCCGGCGGAAGACGGCTTGCGCCGTCTCCAACGCCGCGAGCCCCTCGGTCGCATCATGCGCGCGGCCGAGGAAAAGCAGTGCTTCATTGTCCAACGCCTGCAGCCCCAACGACACGCGATTGACGGCCGCCGCCGCGAGGTCGGCGAAGCGCGCCGCCTCCACCGAATTGGGGTTCGCCTCCAGCGTGATCTCTATGCCGGGCGTGAAGCCCCAATGCTCTTCCGCCGCCGCGATCAGCCGTTCCACCAACGCTGGCGGCATCAGCGAAGGCGTGCCCCCGCCGAAGAAGATGGAGGCGAGCGGTCGGCCTCCGGTCAAGCCGGCTTCATGCGCCATGTCCGCCAGCAATGCGTCGCGCCACGCATCGATGTCGATGGCGTCGCGGACATGACTGTTAAAGTCGCAGTAAGGACATTTGGAAACGCAAAAGGGCCAATGGATATATAAAGCCAGAGGCTCGCCGCTGGTCGGCAGGAGTCGGGGATTTACGGACATGATCGGGGGCTTCCCTAGCCGCCTTTGGCGCGGCTTGCCATGGGCGCTGTGCGTGGTGTTGCTCGGCGGTGCTAATGCCGCCATAGCGTCCGAGGCGCTGATGCCCACGCCGCCGCTGCCCGCTTCAGCTCACGCCGCCGCAATGCCGACGCGCAAAGTCTATGCTTATCCGACAGCGCCGACCGCAGCGGTCATGGCCGCGAGCTTCTATGGCATGCAGGAGGCGGCGCGGGGCGACGCCCTGCTGCGTCAGGCCATGCTCGACGCCCATAATGACGAACGAGTGGCCTTGGGTCATGCGCCGCTGGCATGGGACGACGCGCTGGCGGCGGACGCGGCCCGCTATGCGACGGATATGGCGCGGACGGGCGTATATCGTCACAGCAGCCGCGCCAGTCGCACGACACCCAGCGGCGAAAATCTCTGGATGGGGCCGCGCCGCCTCTACAGCTATCAGGTGATGGCGCAGGCCTTCCTCGACGAAAAGCGCAACTTCATATCCACGGCAAAGCTACCGGATTTCAGCGCCACCGGCCATTGGCAGGAGGTCGCGCACTATACCCAGATGATCTGGCGCGGCACGCAGAAGGTCGGCTGCGCGCTGGGCGACGGGCGAGACTATGAATATCTCGTCTGCCGCTATTTCCCGGCGGGCAACGCCTATGGCAAGGGTCCGTTCGACGCCGACGAAGCCACGCTCGCCATGGCTACGACCGGCGAGGGGTCGCGCTAGAAGACTGCTGCCACCAGCTTTGCAAAGGCGTCGGCGCGGTGGCTCATCGCATGTTTGGCGTCGGGGTCCATCTCGCCGAAGCTGATGCCATGCCCCAACGGCTGGAACATCGCATCATAGCCGAAACCCTTGTCCCCGCGCGGCGGCCAGACGAGCATGCCGTCGACCCGCCCCTCGAACGCTTCGACATGACCGTCGGGCCAGGCGAGCGCGAGCGCGCAGATGAAATGCGCGTCATGGCCGGCATCCGGTCCCTTCGCTTCCACCCCGTCCCACACCTTCTGCATGGCAAGGCCGAAATCCTTGTTCGGACCTGCCCAGCGCGCCGAAAACAGCCCCGGATCGCCGCCCAGCGCCTCCACGCACAGGCCGCTGTCGTCGGCCAGCGCGGGTAGGCCCGAGAGGTCGGCCGCCTGCATCGCCTTCAGCTCCGCATTGGCGATGAAGGTGGTGCCGGTTTCCTCCGGTTCGGGCAGGTCGAGCGACGCGGCGGAAATCGGCTCGACCCCATAGGGGCCGAGCAGCGCCGCAATCTCGCGCACCTTGCCCGGATTGTGGCTGGCGATCACCAGCTTGCCCGGCGCCAGCTTGCGGATCGCCTGTTCCTGTCCGAAATCGTCCGACATCATTCTTTCCTTCTCGTCATCCCGGCCCTGAGCCGGGATCCCGCTTTTCGTCCGTCACTAGCTGTCAAGGGAAGCGAGACCCCGGGTCAAGCCCGGGGTGACGGATATTATGAATTACCGCCCCGTCGCCTTGTCCTGCGCCGCGAAGATCTTCGCGCAGCCGATGCGGGCGAGGCGCAGCAGCCGAAGCAGTTCTTCCTCGTCATAGGCCGCGCCTTCCGCCGTGGCCTGCACCTCCGCGAACTTGCCGTCGCCGGTCAGGATCAGGTTGGCGTCGGTTTCGGCATTGCTGTCCTCGGCATAGTCGAGGTCCAGCACTGGCGTCCCCTGATAGATGCCGCAGCTGATCGCCGCGACCTTCTGGATGATCGGGTCTTCGCTGAGCGCGCCGCTGGCGAGCAGCTTGTCCACCGCGATGCGCAGCGCGACCCAACTGCCGCTGATCGCCGCCGTGCGCGTGCCGCCATCGGCCTGGATCACGTCGCAATCGATCACGATCTGACGCTCGCCGAGCTTCTTGAGATCCACGATGGTGCGCAGCGACCGGCCGATCAGGCGCTGGATTTCCTGCGTGCGGCCCGACTGCTTGCCCTTTGCCGCTTCGCGGCTGCCGCGCGTGTGGGTGGCGCGGGGCAGCATCCCATATTCCGCCGTGACCCAGCCCGATCCCTTGCCGCGCAGGAAGGGCGGCACCTTCTCCTCGACCGACGCGGTGCACAGCACGCGGGTATCGCCGAAACTGACGAGGCAGCTTCCTTCGGCATGGATGGTGAAGCCGGGCTCCATGGTGATGTCGCGCATCTGGTCGGGCGCGCGGCCGGAAGGACGCATATCTGTTACTCCGAAACGATCAGGAGACGGCGCTTAGCGTCCGATGGCGTCAGTTGCCAGTGGGCAGACGCGTCTGCGGACGATAAGAGGACGTATGAGGAAGAAAATCATGGTTGCGGTCGCCACGCTTGTGCTCGCGGGCTGCGCTGCGGAGACGGAGAGGCTTGAACCGCCCAAGGCGCCGGGCGACGTGATCCGCTTTACCGCGGGCCGCTGCTTCGGCGCCTGTCCCGCCTACACGCTTCAGGTATCGCCCGACGGGGCCGGCCTGCTGGAGCCGCAGCGCTTCACTTCCGTTCCCGGTCCCACCCGCTTCACCGTCACGACCGCGCAATATCGCCGGCTGGTCGCGACGCTTGCGCCCTATCGTCCGGCAGCGGGCACGACGAAGCGCATCGCGCAGGGGCAGGATTGTGACCGCTTCGCCACCGACATGCCAAGCTATGTGGTGGAATGGTCGCGGCCCGACCGGCCGGCGACGAAGCTGGAATATCAATCGGGCTGCATGGATGCGCGCCACGGCAGGCTGCGCGTCGCTATTGCCTCCGTGCCGAAGATCCTGGACATCGAAACGATGCTCAACCCCAAGGCGGTGACTCCCTAAGCGCCATCTTGAGGGGCGCGCGTCCTTCCCCTAGATAGGAAGGCATGTCGGTCACCCCGATCTCCGAACTCAACGATCGTGCGCGCGATGTCTTTCGCCTGGTGGTGGAAAGCTATCTTGGCACGGGTTTGCCCGTGGGATCGCGCACGATCAGCAAGATCGCCTCGCTCAGCCTGTCGCCAGCCTCCATCCGCAACGTGATGCAGGATCTGGAGGAACTGGGCCTGCTCGCCGCGCCCCATACGTCGGCAGGACGGATGCCCACCGAAACGGGCCTGCGCCTGTTCGTCGACGGCATGATGCAGGCGGCGGAGCCTTCGGCCGAGGAACGGCGCGCGATCGAGGCGGGGATCGCTGAAAGCGGCCCGATCGAGGAGGCGCTTTCCGCCGCCACGGCAACCCTGTCTGGCCTGTCCGCCTGCGCCGGCATCGTGATGGTGCCCAAGCGCGAGCCGGTGCTGCGCCAATTCGGCTTTGTCCCCCTGAACGCGCGCCAGGCGCTCGCCGTGCTGGTGGGGCAGGACGGGTCGGTCGAAAACCGCGTGCTCGACCTGCCGGAAGGCGTCAGCGCGGTTGCTCTTAACGAAGCCGCCAATTTCATGTCCGCCCGCTTCGGTGGCCTGACCCTGCGTCAGGCGGGGGAGGTGCTCGCGCGCGAAATGGAGGCGGAGCGCAGCGCGCTCGACCACACGGCGCGCGATCTGGTGGAGCGCGGCCTTGCCGTCTGGTCGCACGATGCGGACGACCGTCCGGTCCTCATCGTGCGGGGACAATCCCATCTGCTGGACGATTCCGCCGCCGCCGACCTCGAACGTGCCCGGCAATTGCTCGAAGCGCTCGAAGGCAAGCAGGACATCCTCGACCTGCTGCGCGGCGCGCTTGCGGGCAGTGCGACCAAAATCTTCATCGGATCGGAAAACAAGCTCTTTTCCCTGTCGGGTTCTTCGGTCATAGCCGCGCCCTACCGTGGCGCGGACGGCCGGGTCGTCGGCGTGGTCGGCGTGATCGGCCCCACGCGCTTGAACTATGCGCGGGTGATCCCCATGGTGGACTTCACTGCACAGACGCTGTCGAGATTGATGAGATGACCGAAGACAAGAATCTGGAAAATACCGAAATCGTGGACGTCCTGCCCGAAGACGCTGCGCCCGCCGGAGACGCTGGCACGGATCGCCTCGCCGCGCTGGAGGCGGAACTTGCCGCCGCTAAGCAGGACATCCTCTACGCCCATGCCGACACGCAGAATGTGCGCCGCCGGCTGGAAAAGGAACTGGCCGACGCGCGCGCCTATGCCGCCACCGCCTTTGCCCGCGACATGCTGTCGGTCGCGGATAATCTCAGCCGCGCGCTTGCCGCCATTCCGGCCGAGCTGCGCGAGGACGAGAAGTTCAAGGGCCTGGTTGTCGGCCTGGAAGCCACCGGCCGCGAACTGGAGAGCGTGTTCGGCCGCAACGGCATCACGAAGCTGGAGTCGGTCGGCCAGCCGCTCGACCCGAACAAGCATCAGGCGATGATGGAAGTCCCCTCCGACGAGGCGGAGCCCGGCACGATCCTGCTGGAAATGCAGGCCGGCTACATGATCAAGGACCGGCTGCTCCGCCCCGCCATGGTCAGCGTTGCGAAGAAGCCGGAATAAACAAACCGGCTTGTTTGTCCCGTTCGCCCTGAGTCTGTCGAAGGCCCCCACTTTCTAGAAAAGAAGGGCGGGGCTTCGACAAGCTCAGCCCGAACGGAGATTATCGTTGCACGACCTCAACCTCACCGCGGATCGCCCGACCTTCGTCACCCATCTCGAATGTTCGCTGACGGGGGAGCGTTATGAGGCTGATCGGCTGCATGGGCTGTCGGCGGCGGGCAAGCCGCTGCTGGTGCGCTATGATCTGAACGGCGTGCGCGCCACGCTGACGAAGGAAGCGCTGGCCGCCCGGCCGATGGACCTGTGGCGCTGGCGCGAATTGCTTCCCGTGCGGCAGACCGCCAACATCGTCAGCCTCGGCGAACATGCGACGCCGCTGCTCCCGCTGCCGCGCACCGCCGCGCGCCTTGGCGGAGCGCATCTGCTCGCCAAGGACGAAGGCCGTTTGCCGACCGCCTCGTTCAAGGCGCGCGGGCTGGTCATGGCCGTGTCGATGGCGAAGGAGCTTGGCGTGACCCAGGTCGCCATGCCCACCAACGGCAATGCCGGCGCAGCGCTCGCCGCCTATGCTGCCGTCGCGGGTATGGAAGCGGTCATCTTTTGCCCGGCCGACACGCCCGGAGTGAATGTGCGGGAAATCGCGGCGCAGGGCGCCCGCGTCTATCGCGTCAACGGCTTGATCGACGACTGCGGCGCCATCGTCGGGCAGGGCGCCAAGGAGCGCGGCTGGTTCGACTTTTCAACGCTCAAGGAACCGTATCGGATCGAGGGCAAGAAGACGATGGGCCTCGAACTGGCCGAACAGCTCGGCTGGGAATTGCCCGATGCGATCTTCTACCCGACCGGCGGCGGCACAGGCCTCATCGGCATGTGGAAGGCGTTCGATGAGTTGGAGAAGATCGGCTTCATCGGCTCCAGGCGTCCCAAGATGTTCGCCGTGCAGGCCGAAGGCTGCGCCCCGATGGTCCGCGCGTTCGAGGCGGGCGAGGAATTTGCGCCGCGTTGGGAGAATGCGCATACCATCGCGTCCGGCATCCGCGTGCCTCGTGCGGTGGGCGATTTCCTGATCCTGCGCGCTGTCCGGGAAAGTGGCGGCGCGGCGCTTGCCGTCTCCGACGACGCGATCGCGGCGGCGGTGCGCGATGTCGCGCGCGACGATGGGCTGCTGCTCTGCCCGGAGGGCGGCGCGACGCTCGCCGCCTACCAGCGTGCGCTGGAAGAGGGGCTGATCGGACGCGACGAACGCGCGCTACTGTTCAACTGCGCCAGCGGCCTCAAATATCCGCTGGAGGACCAGAGCCGAACGCTGGACCGCCACGCCCCGATCGACTTCGCAGCGCTGTAGATCATTCAAAATGCAATTAAGATACATCTTAATTCTTGACGGCTGCGACTTTTAAGATATATCGCATAGCATCATGACTGATATGAAAGATGCGACCATGCGATTTCCCCATTTCCCCCATGGCCGGTTCGGCGGCGCTCGCCACGGCTTCCACCCTCACCATCACCATGCCCAGGCCGGCGGTTTTGGCCGCGGCCCCTTCGGCGGCGATCCGCTGGACGATGACAGCCTGCGCGGCGGTGGCCGGGGAGGGCGCAGCGGCGGCCGTCGACGTCTGTTCGACAACGACATGCTGCGCCTGATCCTGCTCAAGCTGATCGCCGACGAGCCGCGCCACGGCTATGAACTGATCCGCGCTATCGAGGCGCTGTCGGGCGAGGCCTATGCCCCCAGTCCCGGCGTGGTCTATCCCACCCTCACCCTGCTGGCGGAGATGGACCTGATCGCCGAGCAGACGCCACCGGACTCCGGCTCGGGCAGCCGCAAGCGCTTCGCCATCACCGAAGCGGGCCGTGCGCAGATGGAGGAGCGCAGGGCTGCGCTCGACATCGCGCTGACCCGGCTGTCCCATCTCGCGCAGAAGGCGCATCGCCTGGATGGCGGCCCCGTCCGCCGCGCGATGCACAATCTGCGCTTCGCCCTGCAGAACCGGCTGGAGAAGGAAGGCGCGGACGAGCAGACCCTGCTCGATGTCGCCGCCCTGATCGACGAAGCTGCCCACAAGATCGAAAGGCTCTGAACATGACCGTCACAGCAACCGTGCCCACGACCAACGCCAGCCGTTACCTCCAGCAGCTTTCGAAGCATTGGAGCCACAAGTTCGAGGTCACGTTCGACGCGCAGAAAAGCGACATCGCCTTCCCGATGGGTGCGCTCCGCATGGAGGCGCAGCCGGACATGCTGGTCGTGACGCTGGAGCCGAACGCCGACGCGGATGTGGACCGCTTCAAGCAAGTTGTGGCCGACCATCTCGACCGCTTCGCCTTCAAGGAAGCGCCGCTACCCTTCGACTGGAGATAGACCTGCGCGGGCAGGCCTAAATCTCGTCGATCATCTCCGCCAGCACCGCCAGGCAATCCTTCGCGAGCTGGATGGAGCGGGCAGGCGACCAGCCATAATCTGCGTCGGGCAATTCGTCATTGTCCTTGAACGGCATTTCCAGCGTCATCGCGACCGCGCCGAAACGTTCCGCCACCTGGTTGGTCGACATGGACAGGTTCGCCTTGCCCACGCCCGCCACGGCATAGCCCAGCCGTGTCTGGAAGTCCGGCGTGCGCTTCGCCAGCGTGTCGCGATACTGCGCGTATAGCCGCGTCTGCTTTTCCGCCAGCGACGGGATGCCCTCGAACCCAGCCAGGAACACGGCGGGTATCGCTTCGTCGCCATGCACGTCCATGGCGAAATCGACGCCGCTCGCGTCCATCGCATCGCGCACCAGCTTCACTTCCGGGCTGCGCTCCATCGTCGGCTCATGCCATTCGCGGTTCAGGTTCACGCCCGCAGCGTTGGTGCGTAAGTGGCCGCGCCGGCTGCCGTCCGGGTTCATGTTGGGCACGATATGAAATGTCGCTTCCCGGCGTAGCAGGCGGGCGACGGCGTCCTCTTCGTCGCATAGCCGCTCCAGCGCGCCTTCTATCCACCATTCCGCCATCGTCTCTCCCGGATGCTGCCGGGCGTAAAGCCAGACCTTCTTCGGCCCGTCGCCCAAGGTCAGCAGGTCGAGCGGCTGGCCGTCCAGCGTCAGGCCGAGTTCGCGATGCTCGACGCCCGGCTGGCTCGCCGCCCAGGCGATCAGGTCATGATGCCGCTCCATCGAATAGGGCGCGAAATAGGCGATCCACGCCGCGTTGCTGTCCGGCGTCAGGCGGATGGTCAGCGCGCCGTCGGCATAGTCGGTGTCGGCAAGGAACCAGTTTTCCCGATCCTCGCTGACCCGCGCCGCATAGCCCTTCCATCCGTCCGGATAGGCCGATCCGCCGCAATTGAGGATGCGTAGTTCCACTTCGCGGCCGGCCGCATTGGCCAGCCGGAAATGGAACCATTGATAGAAGTCGCTCCGGTGATCGGTCACGATCTCCAGATGGGCGCGAACGCCGCCTGCGTTATCGTCGATGGAAAGGACGCGAATATTGCCGCTGTCGAAGCCGCTGGAAATGCTGATGGTCATTTGACCGTTATAGTGCGCCCCGATTCGCCCGGATAGCCCCCGATGAGAGCGGCGGCGAGTTTCTGCGCGGCGACGACGGGCTGGGCTGCCGGGCTGCCCTGCTTCGCCTCTGTCGATGCGCGGCCTTCCCACACTGCCGCCGAATCGGCGCGGCGGCGCAACTGCACATGCAGTTGGGTGGTCACGATGTCCTTGGGCTTACCCGACAGGTTGATGCCGACGCCCACGCCAAGGCCGCCGAAGCTGCCGCCGCGCCGTCCCCCGCCGCTGCCGAAGCCGCCGCCCACGCCGACGCTCACCGGTCGGTCGCTGCCATTGTCGATGCCGCTTGGGCGGAAACTCCGGTCCAGGCTGACCAGCGCCACATAGTCGCTCTGCGCGTCCGAAGGGGCGGGGGTGAAGCCCACTCGCTGCAACTCCTGCGACACGATCCCGGCATAGGTGCGGAACTCCAGACTGACGTCCGGATTGCCCGGCATTTCCTCGATAGCGACCGTGCCGGTGCGCGCCGGATCGGCGACATGGAAGCGCGTGACCTCGACGGGGGCGGTCGTCGTGCAGGCGGCGAGCGGCAGGGCAATGAGGGCGGCGAGCAGGACAGGCTTGGTCATGGCGACAACTCCAACGGGCATGTACCGCTTACACGGCGCGGCACGTGATATTCCATCCAACGCGTGAAGCCACGAACTTGCTGCACGCGCGATGAACGGCGGGAAAAGACCGGCGGTCGCCCTTGACTTTGGCCGGTCGCGCCCATAGGGGCAGCGCTTCCAGTTTTCAGTCACATCAGAATCATCGAAGGCCGATAGCCATGAAGATCCGCAACTCGCTCAAGTCGCTCAAGGGCCGCCACCGGGACAACCGCGTGATCCGTCGCCGCGGCCGCACCTACGTCATCAACAAGACCAACCGTCGCTTCAAGGCCCGCCAGGGCTGACAAGCGCCGCTGCCGTCCCCGGACGGTGGCCTGGTCTGCAAGCGAAAAGCGCCCGGTCTTGTGATCGGGCGCTTTTCGCGTTGGCCGGCGCGTGGATGTTGGGTGCCGTACCGGACGGGCGGCGTCTCGGCCGCCCGTCAGCCTGGTGTTAAAAAGTCGGCTTCTCGTCCCGCCCCTTCAACTCGTCGCCGCGTATCGCCGCCACGTGCAGCACGTTGGTCGAACCCGGCGTCCCGAACGGCACGCCCGCCAGCACGACGATCTTGCCGCCCTTTTTGGACATATGGTGACGCAACGCCATGCGCCGGGCCTTGCCGATCATCTCCTCGAAATTGCCGATATCCTTGGTCTGTACGGCATGGACGCCCCAGGTAAGGCCCAGCTTCCGAGCGGTGTCGGCGCGCGGCGTCAGCGCGAGGATGGGCGCGGACGGCCGCTCGCGCGCCACGCGCCGCACCGTGCTGCCCGACGAGGTGAAGCAGGTGATGGCGCTCGCTCCCACGACCGACACGATGCTGCCCGCCGCTTCGGCCAGCGCGTCTGCCGTGGTCGGGTCGGGCAGCGTCTCGGTATAATGAAGCCGGCCGAAATAACCCGGGTCGCGCTCCACGCTGTGCGCGATGCTGTCCATCATCGCAACCGCCTCCACCGGCCAGTCGCCCGCCGCCGTCTCGGCGGACAGCATGATCGCGTCGGCACCATCATAGACCGCCGTCGCCACGTCCGACACCTCGGCCCGAGTGGGAGAGGGGGACTTGATCATCGATTCGAGCATCTGGGTCGCGACCACCACCGGCCGGCCCAGCTTGCGCGCGGTCGCGACGATCTGCTTCTGCAGCGGCGGCACCGCCTGCGGCGGCAACTCCACGCCCAGGTCGCCGCGCGCCACCATCACGCCGTCGGCCAGCTCGACAATCTCCTCCAGCCGCTGCACGGCCGAAGGTTTTTCGATCTTCGCCATCAGCGCGCCATATCCGCCCATCAGCTTGCGCGCCTCGGCCAGATCCTCGGGCCGCTGCACGAAGCTCAAGGCGATCCAGTCGCAGCCTTGGCTGATCGCGAAGCTCAAGTCCCGCCGGTCCTTATCGGTGAGCGCCGGGACAGGGACCACCACGTCAGGCACGTTGACGCCCTTGCGATTGGACAATGTGCCGCCCACCTCGACGATCGTGTCGATCCGGTCATTGGCGACCGCCTTCACCCGCAGCACCAGCTTGCCGTCATCCAGCAGCAGCCGAGTCTCGGGCACCAGCGCGGCGTAGATTTCGGGATGGGGCAGGTTCACGCGCCGCGCGTCGCCGGGCGTCTCGTCCCGGTCCAGCACGAAGGGCGCGCCGGTCTCCAGGATCGCCAGGCCCTTCTCGAACGTGCCTACGCGCAGCTTGGGGCCTTGCAGGTCGCCCAATATGGTGGTCGGCCGCGCGAATTCCTTTTCCAGCGCGCGGATGGTGGCGATGCGCTTGGCATGATCCTCATGCGCGCCGTGGCTCATGTTGATGCGGAAGGCATCGGCGCCGGCCACGAACAGAGCCCGGATCATCTCCGCGCTGTCGCTCGCAGGGCCAAGGGTCGCAAGGATGCGGACCTTGCGCGAGCGGGGCGGTAACTTCGTCATGGTTTCTCCTGACCGTCTTGATCGTCCCTGGCTTGCCCCAATGGCCTTGCCAGTGCGTCGTTATGGGTTATCCGTGCTGCACGACAGGATGATGTAGATCAGCGAAAAGGATCGCCGATGGCCGACACCATACTCACAGACGCGGTCGCTGCAACCGCCTTCCGCCGTCTGGTTGCGCATTTGCAGCACCGGACGGACGTCCAGAATATCGATCTGATGGGCACGGCGGGCTTCTGCCGCAACTGCCTTGCGGACTGGATCGCGGAGGCGGACGGCCATCTGACGCGGGACGAGGCGCGCGAAATCGTCCACGGCATGCCCTTCGCCGACTGGAAGGCGCGGCATCAGGGCGAAGCGACGCCCGAACAGATCGCCCGCATGAAGGAGAGTGTGGCGAAGAACGCCGACAGCCATTAAGGGCGGGCGCCAACCCGATTCACAAATGGAGATTTCTGCATGAGCGAGGGCAACGTCGCCGCCGACCAGCTATTGTTGTATATCGAGCGCATCGAGCGGCTGGAGGAAGAAAAGAAGGGCATCGGCGACGACATCAAGGATGTTTATCTGGAGGCCAAGGCGACCGGGTATGACCCCAAAATCATGCGCCAGATCGTCCGTTTGCGGAAGATGCAGCCGCATGACCGGCAGGAGATGGAGGCGATCCTTCAGACTTATCTGGCGGCGCTCGGCATGGCGTGATTCAATCCTCGGCCTCATGATGCGCTCGTTCGAAAAGAGCGAGCGTTTCAGGGTCGCCTGACTTATACATCTCTAGCAGTTTACGGGCCGCCTGGGCATCGCTTGCCAGTTCTTTCAGCGTCGCTTCCATTACTCCTACTGCCATATCAGAGAACCAGAAGAAGCCCGTTTTCGCTGCGTCGATTTCTTCGTCGGTCAGCAGAAGATCATCGGGTCTTTTCGGGTGCGTTATCCGATTGCGCGCCGCAATTGCTCGCTTGAAGTTCGCCCAGCCCGTTCCGCCAAAATCCACCTCAGCGTCATTGCAAAAGCTCTGAGCCACTTTGGTGGTGAGCCGGATCATGGCCGTCATGGAGATATGGCGCGCCTGTTCGACTATCACTCCTTGCTCCGTTACCGAGTAGGAAGTCTCGGCGAAGGCCATTTCTGCCAATGGAGTAGCAGCATCGAAATGCCGCGCTATCGACATGACATGCATTCTGTAGATCCATGACACGCCCTCCGCAGCAGACACAAGGTTGCGAAGGAGGTTGCGTCGCGCTGCTTGCGTGTCTGATTTCTCGATATGGCCAAGTGCCCAATCTACGTCATCGGCGAGCAACTTCAGGAATGCCGCGTCATTCTCTTCCATCTTTTCCCCCTTTCCTTTCGCCACTGTATAAGCAGTAAGAGCAACCCAGCAAAGGAGCACAGCGCCCATGTCCGAGATCATCGTGAGCACCACCAGCCGCCTGGAAGGGCGGCCTGCGAAGGAATATCTCGGCATCGTCACCGGAGAGGTGATCGTGGGCGCCAACCTTTTCCGCGACCTGTTCGCCAGCGTGCGGGACATAGTGGGCGGCCGCTCGGGCGCTTATGAGGATGTGCTACAGCGCGCCCGCGAACAGGCAATCGGCGAAATGCGCATGCGCGCCGCCACCATGGGAGCGAATGCCGTGGTCGGCGTCGATCTCGACTATGAGGTGATCGGGTCCAACGGTTCGATGCTGATGGTGTCGGCGTCGGGCACGGCGATCCTCTATTGACGCTGGCCGTGCGCCCTGCGGAGGCAAGCGACGCAGCGGCCTGCGCGGCGATCTACGCGCCCTTCGTCACGGATAGCTGGGTCAGTTTCGAAACCGACCCACCCGACCCGGCCGAAATGGCGCGCCGGATCGCCGACTATGGCGCATCACATGGCTGGCGGGTGGCGCACGGCCCAGACGGCGTCATCGCGGGCTACGCCTATGGCAGCCCGCACCGCACCCGTGCAGCCTATGCTACCTCGGCCGACGTCGCCGTCTATGTCGATCCCGCCTTCGCCCGACGCGGCGTTGGCAGGGCGCTCTACGCCGAACTGCTGCCGATGTTGAAGGATCGGGGCTGTCACGCCGCCTTCGCCGGGATTGCCCTGCCCAATGCCGCCAGTGTCGCGCTGCACGAAGCAATGGGCTTCGCGCCGGTCGGCATCTATCGCGAAGTGGGGTGGAAGCTGGGCGCCTGGCGCGACGTGGGCTGGTGGCAGCGGCTGCTGTAAGCGCGCGTTCTGGCGGTTGCCCTTGGGGTGGCCGCTGGTGTAAGGGCGCCCATCCCCATCAACCGGCAGACAAGATTTCAGGACCATGGCAGGCCATTCCAAATTCAAGAACATCATGCATCGCAAGGGCGCGCAGGACAAGAAGCGCTCCTCGATGTTCTCCAAGCTCAGCCGCGAAATCACTGTCGCGGCCAAGATGGGGATGCCCGATCCGGACATGAACCCGCGCCTGCGCCTCGCGGTCAACGCGGCCAAGGCCCAGTCGATGCCCAAGGATAATATCCAGCGCGCGATCGACAAGGCGTCGGGCGGCGACATGGAGAATTATGAAGAGGTGCGCTATGAGGGCTATGGCCCCGGCGGCGTCGCCATCATCGTGGAGGCGCTGACCGACAACCGCAACCGCACCGCCACCAATGTTCGCACCGCCTTCTCCAAGAATGGCGGCAACCTGGGTGCGTCGGGCGCAGTCAGCCATGGTTTCGAGCGGCTGGGCCTCATCACCTATCCGGCAAGCGCGGGCGATGCGGACGCGGTGTTCGAGGCGGCGCTGGAAGCGGGCGCGGACGACGTATCCTCGAACGAAGACGAGCATGAAATCTGGACCGCGATGGACGCGCTCCACGAAATCGCCAAGGCGCTGGAAGGCAAGCTCGGCGCGGCGGAGAGCGCCAAGCTCGCCTGGAAGCCCACCACCACCGTCGAAGTCGACGAAAGCAACGCCGCCACGCTGCTCAAGCTGGTGGACGTGCTGGAGGATGATGACGACGTCCAGACCGTCTGGGGCAATTATGAAGTCTCCGACGCCGTAATGGAGAAATTGGGTTGACGATCTTTCCCTCTCCCCTTGGGGGAGAGGGTTGCGCAGCCTTGGCGGCTGTGTCGCCTAGGCGCAGCTGGGAGAGGGGTTGGTCCGACGCCCCCGGTCGCAGCTCCCCTTTCCAAGCGCGTCTAGCCGACAAGCCGGCAAGCCTTGCTATCCTCTCCCCCCGGGGGCGAGGATCAGCGGCATGATCCTCCTCGGTCTCGATCCCGGCCTTGGCACCACCGGCTGGGGCATCATCGCCGCGGACGGCAATCGGCTCACCCATATCGGAAATGGTCAGATCAAGACCGATGCGGACATGGCGCTGGCGACGCGGCTGCTGGCGATCGACCTGGCGCTCACCGACCTCATCCTCGAATATCGCCCCGATGGCGCTGCGGTCGAGGAGGTGTTCGTCAACGTCAATCCGCAATCCACGCTGAAGCTGGGGCAGGCGCGCGGCGTGGTGCTGCTCGCCGCGTCGCGCTCGGGCATGGAGGTGGGCGAATATGCCGCCCGGCTCGTCAAGAAATCGGTGGTGGGCGTCGGCAATGCCTCGAAGGAGCAGGTCCACGCCATGGTTCAGCGGCTGCTGCCGGGCGCGAAGATCGCCGGGCCGGACGCTGCGGACGCGCTCGCGGTCGCCATCACCCACGCCCACCATCTGGCGAGCGCGCGGCGTATTCCCACGCGATAGAACGCCACCACCGTTCGCTTGAATCGAACGGATGGTTCGGCTCAGCCGAACAATTCGCCCAGGAAATCCGTCATCGCCAGGAAGCTGCGCCGGTCCGCGTCGGCATTGTAGGCCAGCCCCTTTTCCGGCATGTTCACGGCATGGTCGGTAAAAGCATGGCCGGCACGGCCATAGGCGTGGATCTGCCAGTCGCATCCCGCTTCCGTCAGTTCCCTCGCCAGCGCGACCGTGGCGTCGGGCGGCGCAATCGGGTCGTCCCAGCCGTGACAGATCAGCAGCTTCGCCCCGATCCGGGCATTGGGGAAAGGCGGCGCGTCGTAGACCCCGTGAAAGCTGACGCCGCCCGCAATGTCCGCGCCGCTGCGCGCCAGGTCCAGCACGCATTTGCCGCCGAAGCAGAAGCCGATCGCCGCCGTCCGGCGTGCATCGACCTGCGGCAGGTCTTTGAGCGTCGCATGCGCGGCGTTTACCCTGTCCCGCATCATTGCCCGGTCGGCGTTGAGTTCGCCCATATAGCGGCCCATGTCGGGATCGCTCCGGCTGGTGCGCTTCCCCTGTCCAAAGACATCCGCGACCAGCACGGCGTAGCCGAGCGCGGCGACCCGCTCCGCACAGGCGAAATCCGCTTCCTTGGTGCCCAGCACATTGGGGAAGAGCAGGATGCCGGGCCGTTCGCCGCCGGCTTCGTCCGCGACGATCATGCTCTCATACGGCGCGCCGTCCTGAACATGGACGATCACCTGCCTGACGATGGCCATCACCTGTCTCCTTCGCTGTCTCTATATGCTGCCGAATCCGGGCGCTTCGCCGCGCGCGGCTGGATTGATGCGACGCGGCCGCTTCCACCCGATGCTCGGCCGCTTGCGCAGGCGCAGCGTCGGCCAGTCGCCCCGGTCTGCGCGCTCGGCCAGCCGCATGCCCTGCGCGCGATAGGCGGCGATCACCGCATCCGCCTGCGTATCGAGCAGTCCTGCCAGCACGATCGTGCCGCCATCCTCCACCAGCGCGCAGAGCGAGGGCGCCAGTTCGATCAGCGGCCCGGCCAGGATGTTGGCGATCAGCAGGTCGTAGGGTGCGCGCCCGGCGAGCGCGGGATGATTGCCGCCCGCCGCCGTGACGAGCGCCAGCCGCCCTGGCCCGTCACCCAGCCCGATGCCATTAGCGCGCGCATTGTCGGCACTGATCTCTACCGCCACCGGATCGATGTCAGACGCGATGGCGCGGGCGCGGGACCACAGGTTGAGCGCGGCGAAGGCCAGAAGCCCGGTGCCTGTGCCGATGTCCGCGACGTTGCGGAAATGCATGCCCACGCGCCGCATCCGGTCCAGCATGGCGAGGCACCCCGCCGTCGTCTCATGCTGCCCGGTGCCGAAGGCGCGTCCCGCCTCGATCAGCAGGTTCACATGACCCGGCAGTTCGGGATCGGCGGCGATGTTGCGGACGTGGAAGCGGCCTGCGGTCACGGGCTCCAGCCCCTGCTGGCTCATCGTGACCCAATCCTCGTCGGGCAAAGCCTCGACCAGCGGCTTGACCCCGGCGGCGCTCGGAACCAGCGTTTTGAGCAGCTTGATCGCGGCCGGGCTGGGCCGTCCCTCGAAATAGGCGTCCAGCCGCCAGAGTCCCTGTTCCTCGTCCGCCTCGCTGGTCATCAGCACGGGTGGGCTGTCCATCACCGCGAACGCGGCGATGTCCCCGTCGATCGCCTCGGCTTCGGCGCGGGTGCAGGGCAGGGTGACTTTCCAGCTCTGGGCGGCTGGCGCGGCGGCGTCCGTCATCCCGCCGCCTTTAGAGCAGCAGGACGGCAAGGGGAAGCGGGCGACGGCTCTATGCCGCCGGCTTAGGCGACCTGCCGGCCAAAGTCCGACGACGCGTTGCGCAGGCTGGCCAGCTTGCCCTCGACGCTGACGAAACCGCGTTCGAGCTGGTCGATCTCGGACGCCACGACCTCCGTGTCCTGCCTAATCGCGGAGATGGTGGTCGACATGGAATCGGCCGCCAAGGCGGTTTCGTCCACTGCGGCGGTAATCATGGTCACTGTCTGCGCCTGCGCGTCCATGGCGTGGCGGATGCGCTCGGCGCTGGCCTTCACCTCGCCCACCGTGTCGCGGATCCGCTCGTTATTCTCGACCGACAGCCGGGTCGACGCCTGGATGTCTGCGATCTTGCCGGCGATCTCGTCCGTCGCCCGCGCAGTCTGGTTGGCGAGGCTCTTCACCTCCTGCGCGACGACGGCGAAGCCGCGGCCGGCATCGCCCGCGCGCGCCGCCTCGATGGTGGCGTTAAGCGCCAGCAAATTGGTCTGCCCGGCAATGTCGCGGATCAGGCCCAGGATCGATTCGATCGACTTGGCATGTTCCGACAGGGTAGCCGACATCGTCACCGCCTCGCCCGACTGGGTCGAGGCGCGCTGCGCCACTTCCGCGGCGCTTTCCACTTCGCCGCGCGCATCCTCGATCGCGCGGATCAGGCCGGCAGAGGTGCGTGCTGCTTCCCGCATGGCGATGGCGGACTGTTCGGCGGCGGCGGCGACTTCCGACGCCTTGCCCAGCATGCCGCGCGTCGCGGCCGAGGCATCCTTCGCCTGTTCGCGCAGCGATTCGCCCAGCTTCGACGCGCCATCGATCTCGCTCACGATCCGCTGCTCGAAAACGGCGCCATATCGCTGGCGCTCGCTGCGCTGCGCCTCGGCATCGTCGTGGGCAAGCAGGTTGCCGATGACCGACGCATCGACCATGCTGGCGCGATTGAGCGTGCGCAGCAATCGTTCGCAAGTGGGCCGATCGTCCCAGCAGGCGTCGCACAGCAGGCTGGAGATTTTTTCATTCGACCGGGAAACGGCGGATAGTACCGCGCGAACGCTCACGCCGCGCTTTGCGGCCTGGCGTACGCAGGCGGTCGACTTGTCTATCCATCGGCCCTTGACGTAATTGCGCAGCTTTTCCTCGACATAGAGGGCGGCGTCCTGCCGAATCTTGCGTTGCGCGTCCGGTCCCAACCCGGTGCGCAGGCCCGTCATATCGATGTAGGTGTCGAAAAAGACATCCCCCGCTTCCTGGATCCTGTCTCCGATCAGGCCGTAGATTTCGCTCATATGCTGGCCCATGGCATGGGTCCGGTCCAGTTCGGCCAGATTGTCGACCGTTATGATCCAATCCTTCGGGGCGGGGGAGGTCATCCTGTTCTTCCTTGGCTATGCGCAATCCCAACTGTGCCACGGTTAGCGCATTTTGGTTAACCACTGATTATCGCGAACGAACGTGCCTGCGTGCCCGATGGCTCATGCAATGCGGCGTTGGCTTGCTCTTGGCCTTCTTCGTGCCTAAGGGGACGGGACTCGAGGAAAAGCATCAGGGACAAGGGTAGACATGGCGCGTTCCACCAGCCGGCCGCTCTCGCCGCATTTGACCATCTGGAAATGGGGGCCGCACATGGCGGTGTCCATCATGCACCGCGTGACCGGCAACGGGCTGGCGACCGTTGGCGCGCTCGGGCTGGTGTGGTGGCTGATGGCCGCCGCGATCGGTCCGGAGGCCTATGCCACCTTCGTCAAATGCGCGACTTCGCCGATCGGCTATCTGGTGATGATCGGCCTCAGCTGGTTCTTCTTTCAGCACATGGTTTCGGGGCTGCGCCACTTCGTGCTGGATATGGGCGCGGGCTATGAACTGCGCACCAACAAGACTTGGGCGCTCGCGACCTTCATCCTCTCGGCGCTCATCACCATCCTCTTCTGGCTCTTCATCTTCGGAAAGGCGCTCTGATGGGCACGGGTACTGGTATCGGCCGCGTCCGCGGTCTCGGCTCCGCCAGGCATGGCGCGCATCACTGGCTGGCGCAGCGCTATACCGCCGTCGGCAATCTGCTGCTGGTTCTGTGGCTGCTAATCAGCCTGGCGACCCTGCCGGGCCTGGATTATGAGAGCGTCGTCACCTGGATCGCCAACCCGCTGGTCGCTGTGCCGCTGATGCTGATGCTGGTCAGCATCTTCTACCATCTGCGCCTGGGCATGCAGGTGATGCTGGAGGACTATGTCCATGACAAGGGCCTCAACTTCTTCTGCATCCTGCTGCTGAATTTCTACGCCATTGGCGGCGCGGCCGCCGGCATCTTCGCGATCGCCAAGATCGCCTTCACGGGGATCGTCAAGTAATGAGCGACGCCTACAAGATCATCGACCACACCTATGACACCGTGGTGGTCGGCGCGGGCGGCTCGGGTCTGCGCGCGACCATGGGCAGCGCCGAGGCGGGCCTCAAGACCGCCTGCATCACCAAGCTGTTCCCGACCCGGTCGCACACCGTCGCGGCGCAGGGCGGCATTGCCGCGTCGCTCGGCAACAATTCGCCTGACCACTGGACCTGGCACATGTACGACACCGTCAAGGGATCGGATTGGCTGGGCGATCAGGACGCGATCGAATATATGGTGCGCGAGGCGCCCGCCGCCGTCATCGAGCTGGAACATGCCGGCGTGCCGTTCAGCCGCAACGACAATGGGACGATCTATCAGCGGCCCTTCGGCGGCCACATGCAGAATATGGGTGCCGGCCCGCCGGTGCAGCGCACCTGCGCCGCCGCCGACCGCACCGGCCACGCCATGCTGCACGCGCTCTATCAGCAGTCGCTGAAATATGACGCCGATTTCTACATCGAATATTTCGCCATCGACCTCATCATGGAAAATGGCGAGTGCCGGGGCGTCATCGCCATCTGCATGGAGGACGGCTCCATCCACCGCTTCCGTGCCCACGCGGTCGTACTGGCGACGGGCGGCTATGGCCGCGCTTATTTCTCCGCCACATCGGCGCACAGCTGCACCGGCGATGGCGGCGGCATGGTGCTGCGCGCGGGCCTGCCGCTCCAGGATTTGGAGTTCGTGCAGTTCCACCCGACCGGCATCTACGGCGCGGGCGTGCTCATCACCGAAGGCGCGCGCGGCGAGGGCGGCTATCTTACCAACTCCGAAGGCGAGCGCTTCATGGAGCGCTACGCACCGTCCGCGAAGGACTTGGCCTCGCGCGACGTCGTCTCGCGTTCGATGGCGATGGAAATGCGCGAAGGGCGGGGCGTCGGTCCCAACAAGGACCATATCTTCCTGCACCTCGACCATATCGATCCCAAGGTGCTGGCCGAACGCCTGCCCGGCATCACCGAAAGCGGCAAGATCTTCGCGGGCGTCGATCTGACCCGCCAGCCGCTCCCCGTAACGCCCACCGTCCATTACAATATGGGCGGCATCCCCTGTAACTATCACGGTCAGGTGGTGACGAAGGTCGGTAACGATCCCGAAGTCGTGGTGCCCGGCCTCTACGCCGTGGGCGAAGCGGCCTGCGTGTCGGTCCATGGCGCAAACCGCTTGGGCTCCAACAGCCTGATCGACCTCGTCGTGTTCGGCCGCGCGACCGGCCTGCACCTCAAGGAAACGCTGAAGCCCAACGGCAGCCACAAGCCGCTGCCGCAAGATTCGGCCGATCTGGCGCTCAGCCGCCTCGACAAATATCGCAATGCCAAGGGCGGATCTCCCACCGCCGCGATCCGCCTCGAAATGCAGCACACGATGCAGAAACATGCCGCCGTGTTCCGCGACAGCGCGCTGCTGGCCGAGGGCGTCACCAAGATGGAGCAGGTCAACAAGCGGCTGGAGGATGTCGCCGTCACCGATCGCTCGCTGATCTGGAACACGGACCTTATCGAGACGCTGGAGCTGGACAACCTCATGTCCCAGGCGGTCTGCACGATGGTGAGCGCGGAAAACCGCAAGGAAAGCCGCGGCGCCCACGCGCACGAGGATTTCCCCAACCGCGACGACGAAAACTGGATGAAGCACACCGTGAGCTGGTTCGACGGCTGGGGCGGTCAGGGTGGCAAGGTCAGCCTCGATTACCGTCCCGTCCATGATTATACGCTCACGGACGAGGCGGAATATATCAAGCCCAAGGCGCGCGTTTACTAAGACGCGCGGGCAGTGCCAAAAACAGGGACGGCGGGCCGTGAAGGTCCGCCTTTCTTGCGTCTGGGGCGGCTTTCCTGTCCTACCCGAACGGCGGCCCGTACAATGGGCCTGTCCTTCGAATAGGAACAAGCGCTCGCAACTTTATGTCAATTTCTACGGGAAATATGCGAAGTTAAGCGGACAGAATCCTATTTCGCCGCTGGCGCCGGCGCTGCTGCATTGGCGGATTGGGCGGGCGTTGTCCCCGCCTCCGCCTCGCCTTTCGGAGCGAAGACGCGCAGGCTCGACAGCACCGTTTCCGCCATGCCCTGATATTGCTCGCTCAGCATCTCGGGATAGACGAAGGTCGCGCTGACCACCGATCCATCGGGCTGGCGGACAAGGCGGACGGCGACATTGTTGCCTTCGCCGTCGTTGGCGGTGCCGCGATATTCATTCTCTCCAACGAAGTCGCCATCCACGCCTTCCGCCCCGTTGCTGATCGCCTCGACGATCTGCTGCAGCGTCTGATCCTTGTCGTTCCTGTCCCAGAAGACGCGGACGTCCGCGCCCGCGCCTGGATCTTCATAGACCACGCCATCGGGCGTGCTCGCGCCCTTGTCGATCGTCCAGCCTTCGGGGAAGGTGATCGAAAATCCGCGTTCGACATTCACATAATTGCGGCTCTCTGCCTCGCTTACCGCCTGCTGGCTTTCCAGCGCCTTGGCGGCTGCGGCGTTGGCTGCGGCCGCCAGTTGCTCCTGGCTGGGCGCGTCGCCCACCGGTTCGGTGCGGCCGCAGGCGGCGAGCAGCAGGATGGAAAGGCAGGCGGCGGCGGAGGCGGCGGTCTTCATGATCGTTCCAAAGCATAGCCGGCGCGTGAATACAACGCCCCGGCGGAGCGGCGGGACGGATCGTGCGGCCACCGGTTCACGCGGCGCTGTCGATCCCGAGTTCGGCCAGCTTGCGGTAGAGCGTCGAGCGGCCGATCCCCAGCCGCCGGGCGACCTCCGTCATGCGGCCACGATAATGGCCGATGGCCAGGCGAATGACGTCGGCCTCGATATCGGCCAGCTGCCGGACGTGGCCGTCCCCTTCGAACAGGGTGATGCCCGCGCCGTCGCGATGCGGCTGCGGCGCAGTGCGCGGGCGCAGCATATGGACGTCGCCCGACGATTGTATTCGGATCTGCTGGGCGATCTGAGGAAAATCCTGCGGCGTCAGCGCATCGCCCTCACACAGCACCGCGGCGCGGAAGAGGGCGTTCTGCAACTGGCGGACGTTGCCGGGCCAGCCATGCTGCATCAGCAGTGCGAGCGCATCGTCGGTCAGGCCCAGGCCGCGCATCCCCGGCTGGGCGGCGATGCGGGCGAGCAGGTGGCGGCAAAGCGCGGGTATGTCGCCCATCCGCTCGCGTAAGGGCGGCACGGTCAGCTGCACCACGTTCAGCCGGTAATAGAGGTCCTCGCGGAACCGTCCCGCCTCGATCTCGTCGCTCAGCCGCTTGTTGGTCGCCGCGATCACGCGCACATCGACATGGATCGGCCGTCGCGCGCCGATGGGCTGCACTTCCCCGTCCTGCAGAACGCGCAGCAGCTTGACCTGCGCGTCGAGCGGCATCTCGCTCACTTCGTCCAGGAAGATGGTGCCCAGGTCCGCGCTGGCGAACTTGCCAACATGTCGGTCGAACGCGCCGGTGAAGGCGCCGCGCTCATGGCCGAACAGTTCCGATTCCACCAGGTTGGAAGGAATCGCGCCGCAATTGACCGTCACCATCGCATGACGGTGGCGGGGCGATGCCGCGTGGATGGCCCGCGCGATCACATCCTTGCCGACGCCGCTCTCGCCCTCGATCAGCACCGGCACCCGCGCCCGTGCCGCCTTCGCCGCGATGGCGAGCGCTGCGCGGAATTGCGGCGCGGAGCCGACCACATCCTCGAAGGAGAGGGGGGCGGTGATCTTTTCGGTCAGCGGGCGCAATTCTCCGGCGTGCGCGCCCTCAGCCCGCGTCGCGTTGAGCGCGGCGAGCAGCCGTTCCGGGGCGATCGGCTTCGACAGATAATCGGTCGCGCCCGCGCGCATGGCCTCTACCGCCACGGCGACATTATTGTGCGCGGTCAGCACCAGGATGGGCAGCGCCGGCCGCCGCATCCGGATTTCGCGGATCAACCCAGCCGGCTCATAATCGGGGCTATACTGGTCCAGCAGGACCGCATCCAACTGCATCCCGTCCTGGGTGCCGAGCGTCGCGATCGCGCTTTCGCCGTCGCCTGCAAAGACAGTGCGCCAGCCGGCGCGCGAGGCCAGCGCCGACACCAGTCTGCGCTGCGCCGGTTCGTCGTCGATCAGCATCAGCATCGGTACGCCGTCGCGCGTCATCGCCACCCCTTCAAGACACCAGGCGGCCGACGTTAGCGCTAGCAGGTAAAAGCCGGCTTAACTGCGAAAGATTTTCTTGTGCCGCGGCGGGTTGAGAGGCGTGTCGCTTGAATATAAGGGTGAAGACAAGAACAACCTCTGGGGACTGGATATGGCATCTAACGACATGAAGAGCGCGAACGATACCTACGCCGGATTTGTCGGATTGGTGAAGTGGGGCACGATCGCCAGCGTCATCGTGGCCGCCATCGTGGTGTTGCTGATCTCCAGCTGATCCGCTGGCAAAACGGGGAGGGGATAAAAAGATAATGAAAATAGCGGTGGTTAAGGAACAGGCGGCAGGCGAAAAGCGTGTCGCTGCCACGCCGGAGACGGTGAAGAAGTTCAAGGCGCTGGGCGCTGAAATGGCCGTGGAGGCCGGGGCCGGGCTGACGGCGTCGATCGCCGATGCCGATTATGCGGCGGCGGGTGCGGCGGTGGCGGATCGCGCGGCGGTGCTGGCCGGGGCCGACGTCGTTCTGGGGGTGCAGGGGCCTTCGCCCGACAGCCTTGCCGGCGCGAAGCCGGGTGCCTGGATCGTGGCGGGGCTCAATCCCTTTGGTGACCGCGCGCGCGTCGATGCCTATGCGGTGGCCGGCTATGAAGCGCTGGCGATGGAATTCATGCCGCGCATCACCCGCGCGCAGTCGATGGACATCTTGTCCTCGCAGTCGAACCTGTCGGGCTACAAGGCGGTGCTGGACGCCGCCGCCGAATATGGCCGCGCCTTTCCGATGATGATGACGGCGGCCGGCACGGTTTCCGCGGCCAAGGCTTTCATCATGGGCGTGGGTGTCGCCGGCCTCCAGGCGATCGCCACCGCACGTCGCCTGGGCGCGCAGGTCAGCGCGACCGATGTGCGCTCGGCGACCAAGGAACAGATCGAATCGCTCGGCGCCAAGGCGATCTTCGTCGAGAAGGTCGCGGGGATTGAAGGCGAAGGGTCAGGCGGCTACGCAACCGAGACGTCCGACGAATATAAGGCCGCGCAGGCGGAACTCGTCTCGGCCCATATTGCCAAGCAGGACATCGTCATCACGACAGCGCTCATTCCTGGCCGTCCTGCCCCGCGCCTCATCACCGACGCACAGATCGCGACGATGAAGCCGGGCAGCGTGATCGTCGACCTCGCGGTCGAGCAGGGGGGTAATGTCGAAGGCGCGGTGGCGGGCGAAGTGGTCGAGCGCCACGGCGTCAAGATCGTGGGCCATCGCAACGTGCCCTCGCGGCTCGCCGCCGACGCCTCGGCCCTGTTCTCGCGCAACCTCTACAATTTCCTGTCCGCCTTCTGGGACAAGGAAAAGAATGCGCCGGTGCTGGACGAGGAAATCGGCAACGCCATCCGCCTGACGCAGGGCGGCAAGGTCGTCAACGAACGACTGCTGGGCTGACGTCCGCTTGACACGGCGCGTGCCCGCCAAAGGGGTGGGGGCGCGCGACACAGGTTCCGCGCCGCTGCGCCGGAACGAACGGGGAGTAGGAACGATGGACTTCATCTCCATCCTGTCGATTTTCGTGCTGGCGTGCTTCGTCGGCTATTATGTGGTGTGGTCGGTGACGCCGGCGCTCCACACGCCGCTGATGGCGGTCACCAACGCCATTTCGTCGGTCATCATCGTCGGCGCGCTTGTCGCGTCGGCGGAGGCCGGGAGCATCGCGGCGAAGGTGTTGGGGCTGCTGGCGGTGGTGCTGGCGTCGGTCAACATCTTCGGCGGCTTCGCCGTTACCGAGCGCATGCTCGCCATGTACAAGAAGAAGGAGCGCAAGTGATGCACGAACTCGCGCCCGTCTCGCCCTTCGTCGCGCTCGCCTATCTGGTCGCGGGCATCCTCTTCATCCTCGCCCTGCGTGGCCTCTCCAGCCCGGCGACCAGCCGGCGCGGCAACCGCATGGGCATGGTCGGGATGGCCATTGCCGTCGCCACCACGCTCTACACCCATGATGTGGTGAGCCTGCCCGAAATCGTCGGAGCGATCGTCGTCGGCGGCGGCATCGGCTTCGTCATCGCCCGCCGCATCGCCATGACCGCCATGCCGCAACTCGTCGCGGCCTTCCACAGCCTCGTCGGCCTTGCCGCCGTGCTGGTGGGTGCGGCGGCCTATCTCAATCCGGGCGCGTTCGGCATCCTCGATCCGCTGACGGACGAGATCCAAAACGCCAGCCGGATCGAAATGGGGCTGGGCGTCGCGATCGGCGCGATCACCTTCTCCGGATCGGTCATCGCCTTCCTCAAATTGAACGGCAACATGTCGGGCAAGCCGATCATGCTTCCGGGCCGCCACCTCATCAACCTCGGCACGCTGGCGGCGATCCTGGGCTTGATCGCCTATTTCGTGACCGACCAGAGCCCGTGGATATTCTGGACGGTGACGGCCCTGAGCTTCGTCATCGGATTCCTGCTCATCATCCCGATCGGCGGCGCGGACATGCCGGTCGTGGTGTCCATGCTGAACAGCTATTCGGGCTGGGCCGCCGCGGCGATGGGCTTCACGCTCGGCAACAGCGCGATGATCATCACCGGTGCGCTGGTCGGCTCCTCCGGCGCGATCCTCTCCTACATCATGTGCAAGGCGATGAACCGCAGCTTCATCAGCGTCATCGCCGGCGGCTTCGGCGCGGAGGCCGGTGGCGCGTCGGGCGGCGCGGCGGCGGTTGATCGTCCCTACAAGCGCGGCAGCGCGGAGGATGCGGCGTTCCTGATGAAGCAGGCGGACAGCGTCATCATCGTGCCTGGCTATGGCATGGCGGTTTCCCAGGCGCAGCACGCGCTGCGCGAGATGGGCGACCTGCTCAAGAAGGAAGGCGTTTCCGTCAAATATGCCATCCACCCGGTGGCGGGCCGTATGCCCGGCCACATGAACGTGCTGCTGGCTGAAGCCAACGTTCCCTATGACGAGGTGTTCGAGCTGGAGGACATCAACGGCGAGTTCGGCCAGGCCGACGTCGCCTTCGTCATCGGCGCGAACGACGTGACCAATCCGGCGGCCAAGACCGACAAGACATCGCCCATCTACGGCATGCCGATCTTGGATGTCGCCAATGCCAAGTCGGTGCTGTTCGTGAAGCGCTCCATGGGCGGTGCTGGCTATGCCGGCGTCGATAACGAAGTCTTCTACATGGACAACACCATGATGCTGCTGGCCGACGCCAAGAAGATGGTCGAGGAAATCGTCAAGGGGCTTGCCCACTAACCGGGCCTTCCCCTAACCATGAACGGGACGGCGGGAGCGGCAGGCTCCGCCGTCCCTTTTCATATCGGGGACTTGGGAACATCATGCGCAAACTCGGCCTGATCGGCGGCCTTAGCTGGACCTCGACCGCGCGCTATTATCACATCATCAACCAGGCCGTGCACCGCGCGAAGGGCGGGCAGCACAGCGCCCCGCTGCTGATCGAAAGTCTGGACTTCGCGGATGTCGCGCGCTGCGCCACGGAACAGGATTGGGATTGCGCGGCGGGCCAGTTGATCGCGTCGGCCAAGCGGCTGGAGCAGGCGGGCGCGCAAAGCCTGCTGATCTGCGCCAATTCCATGCACCGCGTCTATGATCAGGTGCAGGCGCAGGTCGGCGTGCCCATCATCCACATCGCCGAAGTCGTAGGCGCCAGGATGCAGGCGGATGGCATCGAGCGCGCGGCCCTCATCGGCACGCGCAACGTCATGACCGAGAAATTCTACCGCCAGCGCCTCGTCGCCCACGGCGTCTCGCTCCTTCCCGCCGACATGGACCTCGCTGAGCGCATCGACCGGATCGTTTATGACGAGCTCACGGTGGGGAAGGTCAGCAAGGAATCGGAGCGCTTCATGAAGTCGGAACTCACCGACATCGCGAAGCAGGATGTTCAGGCCGCGGTCCTCGCCTGCACCGAACTGGAGCTGATCGTGGATGTGAAGGCGAACGTCCTGCCGATCTATGATTGCACGCACATTCACGCCAAGGCGGGCGTCGATTTCATCTTGGGATAAGGCCATGCGCCCTCATTGGAGCGCCGGTGCATCAAGGAGCGGGATTATCCCGGCTCGGTGATCGCTGGGTCCATATCCCCCAGCGCCAGCCGCAGCAGCTCCACCATGGCGTTGCGTGCCGCTGCCGTGTCCCGCGCAGCGATCGCTTGAAACACGGCGCGATGATCCGGCAGAGGGTCGCGCGGCATCATCTGCTTGCGATGCTTGAAGGTCGTGGTCCAACTCACCGCCGCGCCCACCGAGCTTGCCAGTGCGGCAAGCGCGTCATTCCGGGTTGCCGCCAATATGGCGTGGTGAAACCGCTGGTCCGCCGCGCGGCCTTCCGGGGTGGAAAGGCCATGGCGCGCCATCTCGCCCAGGGCAGCCTCCATGATCGCCACCTGATCGTCGGTGCGCCGCCGCGCCGCAAACTCCGCGGCCGCCGGTTCGATCACGCCGCGCAGCTCGAACAGATCGCGAATGAAGGCTGCGTCGGGTTCGCCGGCGAACATCCATGCCAGCATCTCGGGGTCCAGCACGTTCCAACGATGGCGCGGCAGCACCCTCGTTCCGGCCTTGGGGCGGCTTTCCAGCATGCCCTTGGCGATCAGGATGCGGACCGCTTCGCGATAGGCGGTGCGGGACACGCGAAGCCGCTCCGACGCTTCGATTTCACCTTCGAAAAGATCGCCCGGCTTGTGCCGCCCGGTCAGGATGGCGGTGCCCAGATCGCGCGCGATCGCCTGGTGGATGCGGAGCGCGCTTTCGTCCGATCCGAACGGTCCGTCCCTGCGCGCGCTCCCCATGGATCTTCCCCTCCGGATCAGTCCTCGAATGTAGCGGTAGGACAATGGCGGCCGCAAAGAAAGGCGTCCGCCACCAGACGCAGCGGCGCCAGGTCGACATCGATCGCCCCGCCGGCCACCAGATCAACGAAACGGCGGTACATGGCGGGATATTCCTCGTCCGGTGCCTTCATCTGCACTTCGCCGTCCAGGCGCAGCATATTGCCGCCTTCCGACAGGAGCAGGCTGCCCTGTTCCGTCTCCACCGCGATGTCCCAAGTCTGCGGTCCGGTCTGCCGCCAGTCGAACACGGCGTCAATGGCCGCGCCGGAAGCGGTCGCCATGCGAAGCGCAGCGCCGATCGGCGCCTGCTTGTTTTCCGGCACGTCCAGCTCGGCGGAGAGCAGGGTCACGGGTTCTGGCACGATCTCGGTCAGGATCGACAGGGCGTTGATGCCCGGATCGAACACGCCGAAACCGCCCGGTTCCCAGATCCAGGGCTGGCCGGGGTGCCAGTGGCGCACATCCTCGCGCCACTGGATGTCGATGCTACGAACCGCGCGCTCAGCAATCCAGGCCTTTGCCTGAGCGACGGCTGCCGCATAACGGCTGTGCCAGCTGGCGTAGAGCGTGACGCCCTGCGCCTTTGCCAGCGTCACCAGTGCATCCACTTCCGACACGGTCGCGCCGGGCGGCTTTTCCAGGAAGACATGCTTGCCCGCGAGCAACGCCTGCCGGGCCGCCGCATAGCGCACCTGCGGCGGCTGGCAGAGGATCACCGCGTCGAGATCGCCTTCGCCAGCGAGCATCGCGTCGAGGTCGGGATAGTTGTTCACCCCTTCGCCCTGCGCGTTGCGGCTGGCGACGGCGACCAGTTCGATGCCGGCAGTCTTTTCGATCGCGGGCAGGTGTTGGTCGCGCGCGATCTTGCCGAGGCCGAGGAGACCTGCCCGGATCGTCATGCCGCGATGCTCAGCTTGCCTTCGATCCGGCGCGTCAGACCCCACGGATTGGATTCCTGCAGCGCCGGAGGCAGCAACGCGTCGGGCACGTCCTGATAGCAGACGGGGCGCAGGAAGCGCATCATCGCCAGCGTGCCGACCGAGGTCGAGCGGCCATCGGCGGTGGAGGGGAAGGGTCCGCCATGCACCATGGCGTGCGTCACCTCGACCCCGGTCGGCCAGCCGTTGGTCAGGATGCGCCCGACCTTGCGCGACAGGGTGGGCAGCAGCTTGGCGGCATTCTCCTCATCACCGGTGCCGAGTTGGAGTGTGGCCGTCAGCTGGCCCTCCAGGCCCGCGATGGTCGCGATCACTTCTTCGATGCTGGAACAGCGGATCAGGACGGACGAAGACCCGAACACTTCCTCCGCCAGCACCGGGTTCGACTGGAAGGTCGCGCTGTCGGTCGCGAAGAAGGCGGCCTGGCCGCGGTTGACGCCTTCCGGCTCCGTTCCGCGCGCCACGGTGGTGACGCCGTCCGCGCCTACCAGAGCCGCGACGCCCTTCTCATAGGCTTCGTGGATGCCCGGCGTCAGCATGACCTGCGGCGCCGCGCCCGAAAGCGCCTGCGCCGCTGCGGCGACGAACGTGTCGAGATCCGGGCTGTCCAGCGCGATGACGAGGCCCGGGTTGGTGCAGAACTGGCCCGAACCCATCGTCAGTGACCCGACGAAAGCGGTGCCCAGCGCCTCGGCGCGATCGGCCAGCGCACCCGGCAGCAGGACGACAGGGTTGATGGACGACATTTCGGCATAGACGGGGATCGGCTCGGGGCGCGATGCGGCGATCTTCATCAGCGCCGTGCCGCCGCCGCGCGACCCGGTGAAGCCGACCGCCTTGACGCGCGGGTCGGCGACCAGCGCGCCGCCCAGCGCGCGGTTCGCGCCCGGCAGGTAGGAGAAGACACCTTCATGCAGGCCCTTGCTCTTCACCGCCGCCTGGATGGCGCGGGCGACCAGTTCGCCCGTCCCGGGGTGCGCGCCATGACCCTTCACGATCACCGGCGAACCGGCAGCGAAGGCGGCGGCGGTATCGCCGCCCGCCACCGAGAAGGCCAGCGGGAAGTTGGATGCGCCGAACACGGCGACCGGCCCGACCGAATGGTTGACGCGGCGCAGGTCTGCGCGCGGCAGGGGCGCCCGATCGGGCATCGCATGATCGATGGTCGCGTCGAGCCAGTCGCCCAGTCGCACGTAGGAGGCGAACAGGCGCAGCTGACCGACGGTGCGGCCCCGCTCGCCTTCCAGGCGGGCGCGGGGGAGGCCGGTTTCCGCCATCGCCGTTTCGATCAGCAGGTCGCCGATGCCCATGATGTTGTCGGCGACGGTTTCCATGAACGTCGCGCGCGCGTCGGGCGACAGGGTCGAGAAGCTCTCGAACGCGGCTTCGGCCAGCGCTGCGGCTTCATTGACTTCGGCCTCCATGGCGCTCGAGAAGGCGACGGTGCCCTTCTCTCCGGTGGCCGGATTGATGGCGTAAAATGGTTCGCCGCCGGTGCGCTCGCTCGCGCCGATCAGCATGGCTCCGTTGAACATGGCTATCTCCTTGGGGGGACAGAGGGCTTGTCATGTGCCGACGGGCGCTGGGCGGCCGACGGGATTTGAAAGGGTGGAAGGACGGGGCGATCGTCAGATGGTCCGTTGCCCCGTCGCTTTCAATGCTAAAATGGGAACGCTATCAATGATTGTCGCGGGGTAGGCCCTTGGTCTGCGCTATGCGTTGATATTTCTCCGCGCCTTCCAGGATCGCGCCGGTGTTGAGCTGGCCCACGACCGAGCGCTGGATTTCCTGCCACGGGGTCTGGGAAGCGGGATATTTGAACCCGCCCTCCGCGACCAGCGCGGCCCGGCGTGCTGCCAGTTCCTCGTCGGAAATCATGACGTTCACCGTTCCGGCCTTCAGGTCCATGCGCACCCGATCGCCATCCTTCAGCAGCGCAAGGCCGCCCATCGCTGCCGCTTCTGGCGACGCATTGAGGATGGAGGGGCTGCCCGACGTGCCCGACTGCCGGCCGTCGCCGATGCAGGGGAGGGCGTGGACGCCTTCGGTGATGAGATAGGCGGGCGGACGCATGTTCACGACCTCGGCCGCGCCGGGATAGCCGACAGGGCCAGCGCCGCGCATGAAGAGCAGCGTGTCGGGCGTGATGCCGGTCGCCGGATCGTCGATGCGGTGATGATAATCCTCCGGTCCGTCGAACACGATCGCGGGGCCTTCGAACGCGTCCGGATCGTTGGGGTTTGACAGATAACGGTCGCGGAATTCCTCGCTGATGACGCTGGTCTTCATTACCGCCGCATCGAACAGGTTGCCCGACAGAACCAGGAAGCCGGCTTCCTCCTTCAGCGGCTGGACGAACGGGCGGATGACCTTCTCGTCCTCGATTTCGACGCCGCGGCAATTTTCGCCCATGGTCTTGCCGTTGACGGTCATCGCGCCTTCACGGATCAGGCCCTGCTCGATCAGCTGGCCGACCACCGCCGGCACGCCGCCGGCGCGGTAATAGTCCTCCGCCAGATATTCGCCCGCCGGCTGCAGGTTGACGAGCAGCGGAATCTTGTGACCCACAGTCTCCCAGTCCTTGAGCGGCACGTCGACGCCCATGTGGCGGGCGATGGCGGTCAGGTGGATCGGGGCGTTGGTCGATCCGCCGATGGCGCTGTTGACCGCGATGGCGTTGTGGAAGGCGTCCACCGTCATGATGTCGGAAGGCTTCAAATCCTCATGGACCATTTCCACGATGCGCTTGCCGGTCAGGTAAGCCGCTTCCTGCCGGTCGCGGTACGGCGCGGGGATGGCGGCGGAGCCGGGCAGCATCATGCCGAGCGCTTCGGCGAGGCTGTTCATGGTGCTGGCCGTGCCCATGGTGTTGCAATAGCCGGTCGAGGGCGCGGAGGAGGCGACGAGCTTGATGAAACCTTCATCGTCGATCTTGCCGGCGGCGAGCAACTGGCGCGCATGCCAGACGATGGTGCCGGAGCCGGTGCGCTCACCTTTGAACCAGCCGTTCAGCATGGGGCCGACCGACAGGGCGATGGCGGGGATGTTGACGGTGGCGGCGGCCATCAGCAGTGCCGGCGTGGTCTTGTCGCAGCCGGTGGTCAGGATCACGCCGTCGAGCGGATAACCGTACATCGCTTCGACAAGGCCGAGATAGGCGAGGTTGCGATCAAGGCCAGCGGTGGGGCGCTTCCCGGTTTCCTGGATCGGATGCACCGGAAATTCGAGCGCAATGCCGCCCATTTCGCGGATGCCGTCGCGCATCCGTTCGGCCAGCACCAGATGGTGGCGGTTGCAGGGCGACAGGTCGCTGCCGGTCTGGGCGATGCCGATGATGGGCTTGCCGCTGCGCAATTCGTCCAGGCTGAGGCCGAAGTTCAGATAGCGCTCCAGATAGAGCGCGGTCATGTCGATATTTTCGGGATTATCGAACCAGGCGCGGCTGCGCAGCTTCGGGGTGGAATTGGACGAATCGCTCATAGGGCATCCTGACGCAAGGGAGAGGCGGCGCGCATTGACGCGCTTGCGATGCTGATATACTCATACATATTCTATTTCAAGCAGGCGAAGAGGATTGTTGTGATCGCTGTCGCGTTTCCGGTCATGAGGGCGGCCCGTTGACCTATCGCATAGTTGGTGACTGGGGCACGACCCGCCTTCGGCTGTTCAGGTTGGAGGGCGAAGCGGTCGTCGCGCATGCCTACGGGCCGGGGATCGGCGGTATCGGCGATGGCGCGGAGGCAGCGTTCGCCGCGACCATCGGCAATTGGCTGGTGGACGGCTTGCCGCAGTCGGTCACGCTGTGCGGCATGGCGGGCGCGCGCGACGGATGGATGGAAGCGCCCTATGCCGGATGCCCTGCCGATGCGCAGGCTTGGCGCGGGGTAGCGCGCCGCTTCGACTGGAAAACGACTCCTGTTGCGATCCTTGCCGGGCTGGCGTGTCGACATGACGACGACATGCCGGACGTGATGCGAGGAGAGGAGACGCAGATTTTCGGTGCATGCGAGCTCAATCCCGCCCTGACTCAAGGGCGGCATCTGATCGTGTTGCCGGGTACGCACAATAAATGGGCTTTGATTGAAGAGGGGCGGGTCATCGCATTCCGCACCGTCCCCACCGGCGAACTATTCGCACTGTTGAAAGGCCGGTCCACCTTGGGAGGCGAAGGCGGTGTCGCAGACTCGTCGGAGGAGGCTGCGGGCTTTGCCGAAGGGCTGGAACAGGCCGGCGGAGGCCAGTTGCTGACGTCGCTTTTCGCGGCGCGGACGATGCGCTTGCGTTCCGGCCGTTCGGTCAGTTGGACCATGGGTTACCTGTCCGGCCTGCTGATCGGCTGCGAGATCGGCGAAGTGCGGGCGAGCCTGGGGGATGGGCAGGACATAGTCCTGATAGGCGACCCACAGCTCAGCGCGCGCTATGCGCAGGGACTTGCCCGGCAGGGGCTGCAAAGCCGGACGATGGACGGGGAGGCATGCGTGCTTGCGGGACTCATGATGGCGGAAGGACGGGTGGTATGACGGTCGATGAACTGCTGGCCGACGGCGCGCCTCCCATATGCGCCATCCTGCGCGGCGTGCGGCCCGATGAAGCTGTCGCCACCGGAGCGGCGTTGATCGACGCGGGTATCCGTATCCTGGAGGTGCCGTTCAACTCGCCGGAGCCGCTACGTAGCATCGCCGCCATGCAGGATGCGTTCGGGTCCGATGCGTTGATCGGCGGGGGGACGGTGCTGAGCGTCGCGGCCGTGGAGGATCTGCATCGGGCAGGCGGCCGCATCATGGTGACCCCGAACACCAATCCGCAAGTGATCGCCAGGGGCGCGGAACTGGGATTGGAACTGCTACCCGGTTTCATGACGCCGAGCGAAGCCTTCACGGCGATCGATGCCGGGGCCAGGCGGATCAAGCTGTTTCCCGCCGGACGGTTGGGGCCGGCCTATGTGAAGGCGGTGAAGGACGTGCTGCCGCGCGACGTGGGCGTGTGGGCCGTTGGCGGCACCGATGCCGATACGATCGGAGAATGGCTTGCGGCCGGCTGCGAGGGGGTGGGCGTGGGCGGTGCGCTCTATCGCCCTGGTGATGGAGCTGCCATCGTCGCCGAGCGTGGCCGCACGCTGGTGACGGCTTGGCAAAGAGCGCGCGGGTGACGCGGACAGGCTGGTCCCGGGTGAGACATTACGCCGCTTGAAAAGCCCAGCGCCTGGGCGCATGCACCGGCCATGACTGTACATCGCTCTGACGGCACCGCTCGGCCCGCGGCATTGGCCCGCTGGCTCCTCATGGTCGCCTGCCTGGTCTTTTGCATGGTGGTGGTGGGAGGCATTACCCGCCTGACCGAATCCGGCTTGTCGATCACGCAATGGAAGCCGATCGCCGGAGCCATTCCGCCGCTGACCCACGACCAGTGGATGGAGGCCTTTCGCCTCTACCAGCAGATCCCGGAATATCGGCAGATCAACCGGGGGATGAGCCTGTCTGATTTCCAGTTCATCTTCTTCTGGGAATGGCTGCACCGGCTGCTTGGGCGGCTGATCGGCCTTGCCTTCGTCCTGCCGCTTGCCTGGTTTGCGTTTAAGCGGGCCATTCCGCGCGGCTATGGGCTGCGCCTGATGGCGTTGCTGGCACTGGGCGGGCTTCAGGGCGCGATCGGATGGTGGATGGTGAAGTCAGGCCTGTCCGTTCGTACCGATGTCAGCCACTATCGTTTGGCGGTGCATCTGCTCACGGCGCTCTTCATCATGGGCGGCCTCATCTGGACGGCGCTCGATCTGCAGGCGTTGGCGCGCGAGCCACGGTCCCGCCCGGCGACGTTGCGTCCCTTCGCGCTCGTGGTGCTACTGCTTCTTGCCGTGCAGCTGATGCTGGGCGCGTTCACGGCGGGGCTCGACGCGGGCTATGTTTCCAGCACATGGCCGCTGATGAACGATCATCTGGTGCCGGAAGGGATCAGTTGGATGGGATCGCTCTGGGCGACCATCTCCAGCGATCCCTATCTCGTCCATTTCCTCCATCGCTGGTGGGCCTGGATCGCGGCTGCGGCCTTGTTCGTGCTGGCGGCTCGGGCGAAGCAGGCGGGCCGTCGCCCCGCGGCCGTCGCCATCCATGCGGCGGTGGGCACGCAGATCGTGCTGGGCATCGCAACCGTCATCAGCGGCATCGCGCTGCCGCTGGCCGTGCTGCATCAGGCGGTTGGCGCTCTGGTGGTCGCTGCTGCCGCCTGGGGGGCGCACGCGGTCGGCGCAGACAGGCGGTGAGGACCGCGTCGTTCCTGGTGGCGGTGACTGCGATCGTTCAACCTGCGGCGGCCGAAACCGTCGCCATTCCCTTCGCGCCGCCGACGGGGACAGCGCTGACCTACCGGATCGACCAGCAGCGTCCCGTCGCCGGGCTATCCAGCTTCTTCCGCGCGGTGCGCCTGTTGCGGTTCGAGCGGGCGGGCAGCGGATATACGCTCTTCGCCACCTTGCAGTCGATCGACACGGACGCGCCCGCTTCCGGAGCCGAGCCCTACAGGGCCGCGCTCGGACCGCTGTTGGGCGTCGAAATGCACTTCCGGCTGGACGGCGCTGGTCGCATCGTGGCGCTGGACGACATGGACGCCGTCTGGAGCAGCGTACAGAAGGGGCTGGCCGCGATGATGGCCGCCTTTCCGCCCGACAGCAGCCGGTACAAGGCCGCTGCGCGCGTGCAAGCGCTGTTCGCCGGGCTTTCGGCCGAGGGCAAGCTGGCGTTGCTGGCCGGGGAATTGCAGCCCTTGTTCCTCTTTTCCGGCAGCGATGTCGCCGACGGTCCGGGTCGAGGGCTTCGCACCATGGCCGGCTCTCCGCTTGGCAAGCCGGTCCAGGTGGAAGGAACGCTGAAGATCATAGCGCAGGCGGCGGCCAGGCTTGACCTAGAGGAGAAGCTGGCGGGAGAAGGCGTTCAGGTGGCGGTTCGTTATGGCCTGTCTCGCCAGACTGGCATGGTCGAAGATCAGGAGCGCAGCCTTACCATGGGTGCGCTGTCGATGACGGAAAGCAGGAGCCTTATGCTGGCCAAATAGGCCGCGGTATTATTTTACCCGTCAGCAAAGCCGCCGAATCTCTTGACTTCGCCACCCGCAATCGTCATTAGCGGCGCACTTCCGGGTGTCGGCGACGGCGCCCGGTTCCTTTTTTCATTCGGAGCATAAGCACCATGAAGGCGCTGATGAAGACCACCAAGCCGGCGACGCCGGCGACGGTCGAAAAGAAGTGGATCCTGATCGACGCGGAAGGTCTCGTCGTCGGCCGCCTCGCTTCGACCGTGGCGAATATCCTGCGCGGCAAGCACAAGCCGAGCTTCACCCCCCATGTCGATTGTGGTGACAATGTCATCATCATCAACGCGGCGAAGGTGAAGTTCACCGGCCGTAAGCTGACCGACAAGGTTTACTACAAGCACACCGGCTATGCCGGCGGCATCAAGGAAACCACGCCCGCCAAGATCCTGGAAGGCCGTTTCCCCGAGCGCGTCCTGGAAAAGGCCGTGGAGCGCATGATCCCCCGTGGCCCGCTGGGCCGCCAGCAGATGCGCAACCTGCGCATCTTCGCCGGTGCCGAGCATGCTCATGAAGCCCAGAACCCCGAAGTGCTCGACTTCGCGTCGCGCAACCGCAAGAACAAGGTGGGTGCATAATGTCCGATAACCGTCAGTCCCTGTCCGACCTCGCGTCGCTGACCGCCAATGCCCCTGCCGCTCCGGCCGCAGTCGAAGGCGGCGAGGCGCCTGCCGCTCCGGTCCAGCCCTCCGCTCCGCTGCGCGCGCAGGAAATCGACGGCCTCGGCCGCGCCTATGCCACCGGCCGGCGCAAGGACGCCGTGGCCCGCGTGTGGGTGAAGCCCGGCACCGGCAAGATCACGGTCAACGGCCGCGATCAGGAAATCTACTTCGCCCGTCCGACCCTGCGCCTTGTCATCAACCAGCCGTTCGGCGTGACCGATCGTGTCGGCCAGTATGACGTCGTCTGCACCGTCAAGGGCGGCGGCCTTTCGGGCCAGGCCGGCGCGGTCAAGCATGGCATCGCGCAGGCGCTCAGCAAATATGAGCCGGCGCTGCGCAGCGCGGTCAAGGCCGAAGGCTTCCTGACCCGCGATCCCCGCGTCGTCGAGCGCAAGAAGTACGGCAAGGCGAAGGCCCGCCGCAGCTTCCAGTTCTCGAAGCGCTAATCGCGTCTGCAAGGATAGGAAAGGGGCCGGTTTTCCGGCCCCTTTTTTCATGTCCGGTCGGCCTCAGCTTTCGCGCGGCACGGCGACGTCGATCGCGCCGGGGGCGATCTTCACCGTTGCCGGCGTCCTGGCCAGCACCTCCCCGTCGATCGAGATGCGCTGCCGCGGTCGCGTGTCGATGCGGAAGGACGCGCCGTGGAATTCCTGCGTCAGCGCGTCGCGGTCCCGCAGCTTGACGAATTTGGCATACCAGTCCCAGGCAAGGTGGGGTTTCGAACGGCCGACAACGGCCTGGATCACGATCTCTCCGGTATCGACATCGGCGTTGTCGGACAGTTCCACGCCGCCATGATAAGGACCATTGAGGATGCGCACCTCCGTCGACCAGAGGCGGTGCTCCTTGACGCCATCGTCGATGGTCAGGCGGAAAGGGCGGAAGCCGACCGAACATTTGACCGCCCAGATCAGATAGCCGATGCGGCCGAGATAGCGCTTGAGTTTGTGCGGGACGGTTTGGCCGATCATCGGCGACAGGCCCATCGACGCGGCATTCACGAAATAATCCCGGTCTATCATGCCGAGGTCGACGCGACGCCTGCGCCCGGTGGCGATCGCCTGCACCGCGCCGTCGAGGTCGAGCGGCAGGCCCAATGTCCGGGCGAAGCTGTTGGCCGTGCCGAGCGGCAGCACGCCGAAGACGCATTCCCGGCCCACCAGTTCGTCCACCGTGCCGGACATCGAACCGTCGCCGCCACCCACAATCACCATGGGCGCTCCGTTCTCCACCGCTTGCCGCACCGTAAGCGCGAGCTGTTCCGGCTCCTCCACGCCATGCGCGGCGATCAGGCGGATGCCCGCCGCCTCCAGCTTCTGCCGGGCCTGCGCGAACAGATTCTGGCCTTTGCGGCTGTGCGCGTTGACCACGAGGATGGCTTCTTTGGGGAGCGGCTTCGTTTCCATGCTGCAACCAATTCCCGGCGACGCATTTGGGTCCGCAGGAAACAGGAGCGGCCTATATTCGTTAGCCTGCCATGGCCCGCATCGCCCATCTTTCCGACATCCACTTCGGCGCGAACGATCAGAAGATCGTCGATGCCGCCACCGCCTGGCTTGAGGAGCGTCGCCCGGACCTGACGATCATCAGCGGCGATTTCACGCAGCGGGCGCGGGTAGAGCAATTCAAGGCGGCGTCGGCCTGGCTCAACCGGTTGCAGGCGGCGGGGCTGAAGACGCTGGTCGTGCCGGGCAATCACGACATCCCTCTGTACGACGTGGTGCGCCGCTTTGCCGCGCCGCTCGACCGCTACAAGCGCTACATCAGCAATGTGCTCTGCCCCTGGTATGAGGATCGGGAGGTCGCGATCTTGGGTCTTAACACCGCGCGATCGCTGACGATCAAGGACGGACGGATCAACCATGCGCAAATGGATTTGCTGCGTGAGAAGTTCGCCGCCGTGCCGCCCGACAAGACCCGCATCCTCGTCACCCACCATCCGCTCTTCGCCATGCCGATCGGTAAGGGCACCGAGTTGAGCGAGGCGGTGGGGCGGCATGACGATGCGGTCAAGGCGGTGTGCGAGGCGGGAGTCCATCTGACGCTGGCGGGCCATTTCCACCGTACCTATGCCGAGGCGGCGCAGAAGATGGCGGAGCATAGCGGCGGGGCGCTGGTGATCCAGGCAGGCACCGCGACCTCCACGCGGTTGCGCAACGACGAACCGCAGAGCTTCAACTGGCTGCATGTCCGCCGCAACAACGAGATGGAACTGCAGGTCATCGTCTGGGACGGCGCGGCGTTCCGCAGGGCGAGCCATGTCGAATATCGCCGCGAGGACGAGGCATGGACCGCGCGGGAGGTGGTGGCGGAAGCGGTGCCGGGCGACGTAGAGCCGGGCCGCTTGCGCCGCAGTGCCCTATAGGATTTCTTCGGCTTAACTTCGCATATTTCCCGTAAAAAGAGACATGGAATGTCGCCGGTAGGAAATTTGCGTAAAGCTGGCCGCGAAGCCGGTTGCCAATATCAACCCCTCCAATATGGCGGGTCGGAACGCTCGTAGGACAGAGTCAGTCGCCCAGATTGTGGCGCAGCATATCGGCATCCTTCTTCAGCCGCAGCAGCTGGTCCATGGGCAGTCCCACCCGTTCCATCAGGGCTTCGCCCAGACAGCCGCACCGTTCGCGCATTGCCGCGCCCTGATCGGTCAGGAAGACATTGACCTGGCGCTCGTCCGCCGGATTGCGGCGGCGCTCCACATGGCCTGCTCCCTCCAGCCGCTTCACCAATGGCGTCACCGTGCTCGATTCCAGCGCCAGCCGCTCGGCGATCGCCCCGATCGTCCTTCCGTCCTCCTCCCACAGCGTATGGAGAACCAGATATTGCGGATAAGTGATGCCCAGCATGTCCAGCGTCGGCTTATAGGCGCGGGTGATGGCCATGCTGGCCGCATAGAGGGAATAGCAGAGCTGGTCTTCCAAGGGGAGGGCGGCGGCCACGATATGCTCCTAGTCGGTGTTTCTCGCAAAATTATATATCGGGATAAATAATCTCTGGACAAGGCCAAAACGGAGTTATATATCGCGATAACAGTTACCCAAGAAAGGAAATCGACCATGACCGTGAACGTCATTTACACCACCCGCGCCACCTCCACTGGCGGCCGTGATGGAGAATCCCGTACCGAAGACGGCCGCTTCACTGCCAAGCTGTCGACGCCGAAGGAACTGGGCGGCGCGGGCGGCGAAGGCACCAACCCCGAGCAGCTGTTCGCTGCCGGCTATTCGGCCTGTTTCATCGGTGCGCTGAAGGTCGCCGGCGGCCAGTTGAAGATCCGCGTGCCCGCCGAAACCAGCGTCACCGCAACGGTCGGCATCGGCCCCAGGTCGGAAGGCGGCTTCGGCATCACGGCGGACCTTTCGATCAGCCTGCCGGGCCTGGATCGCGCCGACGCCGAAAAGCTGGTGGAAGCGGCGCACCAGATCTGCCCCTATTCCAACGCGACCCGTAACAATGTGGACGTTGGCCTGAGCATCGCGTGACGGCGAGCCTTCCATCATGAAGGCATATGAGGGGGAGGGGCGTCAGCCCTTCCCCTTGAGCGCGTCGGCCAGCGATACGGTCGCACTGCCACGACGGGCGGGCTTTGCCTGGCTAGGATCGGGCTTCCAGCCCGACAGATAAAGGATCGCCATCTGTTCGCCGGTGCGGCCGTCCGCATCGGCCGCCTGCGCGAAATGCGCCGCCGCGCGCATGAGAATGTCTCGGGTGAGCGCGGGCGCACCTGTAGTTAGTATGTTGCCCGCACCCATGCCGCGCAGGTCGTGCATCAGGCGCACGATATCGCCATAGCGTATCGTCAACGTCTCTCCGTCCGCCACCGGCATGGCGAAGCCGGCGCGGCTGAGCAGATCGCCTGCCGAGCGGACATCGACCTGTGGATGGACATGCTGCGCCGGCCGGTCGTCTTCGGCCGCCAGCAGGGCGCTCTTGAGCCGGGGCAGGCTACCCGCGCCGCTGAACGCCGCCAGCAACAGCCCATCCGGGCGCAGGATACGCCGCATCAGGATCAGCGCGCCCGGCAGGTCGTTGACGCTGTCCAGCGTGCCGCAGGCAAGGATAAGGTTGAAGCTGTCGTCGGCGAAGGGCAGTGCGTCCTCATCCGCCTGCACGCCCCGCGCCGCCTGTGCCGCCAGGAACCCGGCATCGACGCAGGCCACCCGCTTGCCCATGGCCTCCAGCGCCGCCTTCGCGCTATCGTCGGGACAGCCGATGACCAGCGCCTCGGGCAGGTCGCGCTGCACGTCGCGCAGCCGATCGAGCAATTCGTCCAGCATCGCGCGATAGAGGAAATCATGATCCGCAAAGCCCGGCACCATCCGGTCACGCTGACGCGCGCGGCGGGATCGGTCGAAAATATCGGGGCGGGATTCCATGGCGGGCCTTGTGCATGGGTGGGGAAGCGGGGACAAGGCAGATGATGGCTGTTGCCCCGCTTCTCAAGCTTTCCTTTCTCAGGGCTGCCTTTCGCCCCGCGCTTGATTATGCGCTGCCGCCGCGCTGCCCGGGCTGCGGCGCGATCGTGCAGGAGGATTTCGCCTTTTGCCTTCCCTGCTGGACCGGGATGGAATTTCTGGGCGAGCCCTGTTGCGCGCGATGCGGCGCGCCGTTCGATCATGATATGGGCGAAGGCGCAGAATGCGGCGCATGCCTTGCCGATCCGCCGCCCTGGGACAGCGCCCGCGCGGTGCTGGCCTATGGGGATGTCGCGCGCACGGTGGCGCTGCGCCTGAAATATGGGCGGCGGATCGGTCTTGCTCGGCTGATCGCGCGGCAGATGTTGCGCCATGCCGGAAGCGAGCCGGCGCTGATCGTGCCGGTGCCGTTGCACCGATGGCGGCTTTGGCAGCGGGGCTTCAACCAGTCTGCACTGATCGCTGACCATCTCGGTAGGCTCACTGGCTGGCGAGTCGAGAAGATGGCGCTGCGGCGCGTGAAGCGGACGGCGCCGTTGCGAGGCATGAACCCCAAGCAGCGGGCGCGGACGGTGCGGGGCGCCTTTGCGATTGAGCCGGGCCATCGTTTCGAGGGGCAGCGCATATTGCTGATCGACGACGTCCACACCAGCGGGGCCACGGCGGCGGCCTGCGCCCGCGTACTGAAGCGCGATGGGGCTGCGGAGATTCGCCTGCTGTGCTGGGCGCGGGTGCCGCCAGAAGGGATGGAGCCCGATTGACAAAGCGGCGCGTTCACCCAATTTGCCGGAAAAGGAGCATTTTTTAATGGCGCATGTCGAAATCTATACGAAAGGCTGGTGCGGTTATTGCGCGCGGGCGAAGGCGCTGCTGCAGGACAAGGGCGTGGCATTCGAGGAATATGACATCACAATGGGCGGTCCCAAGCGCGAGGAAATGCTGAGCCGGTCCAACGGCGGGACAACCGTGCCGCAGATCTTCATCGACGGGCAGCATGTCGGGGGCAGCGACGCGCTGGCCGCGCTGAACCGGGAGGGCAGGCTGGACGCCATGCTGGGCCTGTGACGCAGATGCGCGCCGCCCTGTACCAGATGACCAGCGGGGTCGATCCCGCCGCCAATGCTGCTGCCATCGTCGGGATGGCAAAGCGCGCGAAGGGCGAGGGCGCGGACATTCTGTTCACCCCGGAAATGGCGGGGTGCCTGGACCGGGACCGGGCGCGCGCCGCGCAGACGCTCCGGTCGGAAGCCGACGACGTGGTGCTGGCGGCAGTGCGCGACGCGGCGGCGCGGGAGGGGCTGTGGGTGCATATCGGTTCGCTGCCGCTCAAGGAGGAGCGCGCGGACGGGCGCTGGGCCAACCGGAGCTTCCTGATCGACGACAGCGGCACGATCAGGGCGCGTTATGACAAGATCCACCTGTTTGACGTCGATCTCGCCACGGGCGAAAGCTGGCGCGAGTCCTCCGTCTATGGGCCGGGCGAACAGGTGGTGGTGGCCGATACGCCATGGGGGCGGATGGGCTTTTCCATCTGCTACGATATGCGCTTTCCCGACCTCTATCGCGCAATGACCAATGCGGGCGCGACGATCCTGCTGGCCCCCGCCGCCTTCACGGTGCCGACGGGGCAGGCGCATTGGCATGTCCTGCTGCGCGCCCGCGCCATCGAAGCAGGCTGCTTCGTCATCGCGACGGCGCAGACGGGGCATCATCAGGATGGCCGCACCACTTACGGACACAGCGTCGTCATCGATCCTTGGGGCGAGGTTCTGCTCGACATGGGCGAAGAGGCGGGCCTGGGGCTTGCGGACATCGACCTGTCGCGCATAGGGGATGTGCGTGGGCGCGTGCCCGCGCTCGCCAACCGCCGCCCGATACCGCAGGATGTGACCGTTTCGTGATCGTGTTCGACCTGAAGTGCGCTGGCAACGGCCATGTGTTCGAGGCCTGGTTCGGATCGTCCGCCGACTATGAGGATCAGCAGGCGCGCGGGTTGATCGCCTGTCCGGTCTGCGGCGACGCCGATGTAGGGAAGGCGGTCATGGCGCCCGCCGTCGCGGCGAAGGGCAATATGCGGCCGGAGACTACCGCTGCTTCCGGCGGCGCGCCCGTGGCGATGGCGCAGGATCCGGCGAAGATGCGCGCGATGATCGAGGCGCTTGCGCAGGCGCAGAAGAAGGCGCTGGAGGAGTCCACCTGGGTCGGGCGCGATTTTGCCTCGCAGGCGCGCGCCATGCATTATGGCGAACAGGATCGCGCGAGCATCCATGGCGAGGTCGCCCCCGCGGAGGCGCAGGCCCTGGTCAGCGAGGGCGTCGAGGTCGCGCCGCTGCTCTTTCCCGTCATCCCGCCGCATGCGAAGAATTGACCGCCCGGCCCCGGCGCAATAGAGCGCTTCCCTGCGTGCGCCCATAGCTCAGCAGGATAGAGCGTCGGATTCCTAATCCGAAGGCCACAGGTTCGAATCCTGTTGGGCGCACCACCCATTCTCACAATGCCGATGATTCTAAGGCCCGCTCTGGCCTGGCCGCAGAACCGGCGCAGTTCCGCGCCATTTGTCGGTTGAGCTGACAAAGTAGTGGCCACAGAGACAGGCTTCAGCGGTCCAGAAACGGAAAAAGGGCCGCCCGTCTCAGGCGGCCCCTTCAGGTGGCACCGGGTTTCTGTTGGATCAGTCGAAGCCGAGAGCCTCGCGCTGCGCTTTCCAGTCCATCGGGATGGCGGCCATCTTCATGAGCTTGCGGCACGTCAGTTCCGATGGTTGACGGCCATCCAGAATGGCAGTGACAATGTCCGGCGCAAGGAAGGCGAGCCGGGCGATGCGTTCAGTAGAGCGATCATGCGCTGCATGTGCTTGAGTGAAGAGCTGCTGGCGAGCAGCTTCCGCCTTGCGGAGCAGGGCAACAAGGTCCCGATCGACCTTGCGCTGCCCCGCGCCTTCGGAGGCAAGCACGAGCTTCAGATTATGTCCGCGCTGATCCGGAACGGTCGGAATATCGATGGAGATACGAACGCCATCGTCCATGTTATCAGGAGCTACGCCGTCAAGCATTGCAACAAGCCGCCTTCGACTGATTGAGGCGGCGATGCCATCAATGCGAACCTCCAGCAGCAGGTTCATGGCCTGCAATGCCTCTCGGACATCTTTCTTTCGCCCAGCAGACAGTATCGACCGGAGCGCATCAGCAGCATGGATGCGCTGCTGGATCATCCGTGCATCGACCTGCGCCAACCCAGCGATGGTGTGCGCGTTGGCAAGGTGCCCTGCGATGGCGTTGATCACGCTCTCTTCAAGCTGGGGAGCGGGGAGGCGCAGACAGGGGGATTGCTCTATCGCAGGACCTGTCGTGCTGGAGACATAGTAGCGATACCGACGGCCGCTCTTTACCGCATGGCTGGGCGACATCGGACGGTCGGCATGATCGCGGATCATGCCGGTGAGCAGACTGGCGTGCCCACCGTTACCCCGGTCGCGCCGGGACCCGATGGCGCTGCGACGCTTGGCCTGGACTGCCTCCCATAGATCGCGATCGATGATGGCGGTATGCTGCCCCTCATGGATCCGATCGCGATGTCGGATCTGCCCGATATAGATGGGGTTGGAGAGAAGATGGTAGAGCGGCCCCCGTACGAACGGCAGGCCGCCGCGGATGGAACCGTCCCGCATCACCTGCTTCTTGGTAACGACGCCGTCTGCCTTCAGCTGCTCCATCAGCGCCATTACGGAGGGGAGCGCAAGATAGCTCTGGAAGATGTGAACCACGGTCGCTCCCTCAGCGGCATTGGGTACCAGCTTGCGATCGATCACATCATAGCCCAGCGGCACGGGCCCACCCATCCACATGCCTTTGGCCTTGGACTGGGCGATCTTGTCGCGCACGCGCTCGGCGATCACCTCACGCTCGAACTGGGCAAAGCTCAGCAGGACATTAAGGGTCAGCCGACCCATGCTGGTGGTGGTGTTGAACTGCTGGGTCACGGACACGAACGAAACGCCCGCAGCGTCGAACACGTCGACGATACGGGCGAAGTCGTTGAGGCTGCGGGTCAGGCGATCGACCTTGTAAACAATGACGATATCGATCTTCCCCGCCTGCACATCAGCCAGCAGCCGGACGAGGGCAGGGCGCTCCATGCTCCCACCTGAGAAACCACCGTGCGGATTCCGACGATCGCGCGCATCTATTCCGATCTGATGCCGCGCAGCGTTCCGATCTGATCGCGCGCAGGTGGATCATCTGATCGTTGGGTGAAGATGTCATTCCTGTTCGTTGTTGGTCAAG
>NZ_JBHTLS010000126.1:0-106207 GCF_042678845.1 Sphingobium olei
TCAATAACGCCATGTCCAACACTCCATATACCCTCGCTTGTCAAAGCCAGGGACGAGTTCAACATGGGTCAATTCTCAGTGGAAATTTACGCCCTACCCGGGTCACTTCTCAGTGGAAATCAACAGGGGTCAGCCGAACATGGCGGGTAGTACGTTCGATCAATATAGCCCCGACCGAACTCTCCAACTTCTGGATACGCCGGCTCAGCGCCGGTTGAGACAGATTGAGTTGTTGTGCGGCACGATGGAAACTGCGGCCTTCAGCCACGGCGACCAAGGCCCTTAAGTCCAGTAACTCGCAGTTTATCATTGACGCTCGTCCTGCGGTAAAGGCGGTGCGGGATGATGGCGTGCAATTGCATGGCGGATGAAGCACTGACAAGCCCACCGTCCGTCGCTACTGGACGCCGGTCTACGTGAATTGCTGGGATAAGCCCGTTTGTCCTATGAAGATGCACACCCCGAAAGTGAGCCCTAGACCATATCGAGCGGTTAAAAGTAGCAGAATTTCCAATTTCACAGGCTCTGCCATGCGCCCGTGCCATTCGCGCTGAGGGGAAGAGTCTACTCATGCTGTGCCCTCACTCTAGTTTTTATCTGGCAGTGACGCCAGGAACCATCAGGAACCTGAAGCGAAGGCAGCCTTCTGGCGATCGCCTGAACTGCTGCATTGAGCAATTTTATCGTCAGCTATCTACTAAACCCAACGTATGCCAAAGGCCATATGGATGACCGATCGTGCGAAGGGTTTAGGGCGCTTGCGTACGAAAGCCTCCAGTGCAGGAACCCGCGGGCCGCACGCACTGATCTATGGGTAAATAGGCTTTGGGATGGTCCTGGCTGGTGAGCGTTGCCGCGCCGGAGTTGCCATTCTTGGTTGGGTCAGCGTGATTTTGCTCGGCGTCAGACCGCGAGCGGCGTTGGCCTTGCGGCCCAATATGCGCTGCGCCGTGTTCAATCCCGGGCCAGGCACGCGTTGGGTCATCGGCCAATGCGCCATGAGCGTGACCGTCGTGCAAAGTAAGAAATGCCGGATCATGGCGGGTTCCCCCGGTTGGACGATGCTGACTGCGGCGGCGCGCGGGGCTGGCACCAGCGGGCAAAGGCCTTGATGATGGTCATGTGCCCGCCGCAACATGGACAGGGGGGGCGATGATCGAGCGGCTCGTCGGATTCAGGCTCCTCGACCCTTGCAGCGACACCAGCAGCCTGCGAGCCAACGCCATGGCGTCCTTGTTGGCTGAACTGGGGAGCAGGCCGCAATGCCGGATACGGTGGAAGCCGCGCGGCGGGACATGGATCAGGAAGCGCCGGATGAACTCATGCGTCGCACTGTCATGACCTGTTGGCGTTCAGCAGCAGCGCGGCGGCAGTCCTTGTAGCGGAACGTCACGCTAGCCTGGTCGAAGCTGATTAGCCGCCGGTTCGAGATGGCAACGCGGTGCGTGTAGCGCGAGAGATAGGTCAGCACCGCCTGCGGCCCAGCCAAGGGCGGCTTGGCATAGACCGAGCTTCTTACGATAGGCGACAGATGCCGCAGGAACACCTTACGCGAGATCGGGCCCGCCAACGCGTTGAAAAGGCCAGCTTGCCGGCATCGAACAATGCCAGCAAGCGCGTGAGGAACAGCCGGCGGAACAAGGCGTCCAATATGCGCACCGGCAGCAGGAAGGCCGGGGCGCGACGAGATCCAACGCGTGCCGTCCAGTGCGATGCCACCGCCGGGCACGATCATGTGTACATGTGGGTGGTGGGTCAGCGCTGATCCCCACGTGTGCAGCACGGCGGTGATGCCGATCCGCGCGCCAAGGTGCTTGGGATCGGTGGCGATGATCAGCATCGTGTCGGCGGCTGCGCGGAACAGCAGGTCATAGACCACCGCCTTGTTTTGCCAGGCGATGTCAGCGATCTCGGCGGGCACGGTGAACACGACGTGGAAGTAGCCGACCGGCAACAGATCAGCCTCGCGCGCGGCCAGCCAGGTGCGCGCGGCGGCGCCCTGACATTTGGGACAATGCCGGTTGCGGCAGGAGTTGTAGGCGATCCGCCGGCCCGCAGTCGTCGCAAGCCTCTACGTGACCGCCCAGCGCGGCGGTGCGGCAGTTCTCGATGGCCGTCATGACCTTGAGCTGGCCGAGGCTGGGATGCCCGGCATGGGCTGCGCGATAGGCGGACCCGGCGCTACGAAAGATATCGGCGACCTCGTGGCCGGTGCGCACCGGTTCAACGGGGAGGGCCCCTGCCTTCCATCACGGCAACGATCTGGTCGAGCGGACTGGCCACCGCCCGCATGGTCTTGCTCGACACTTGAGTATAGATGCCGGCCGTGTTGATGTTCACATGTCCCAGCAGGACCTGGATGACGCAGATATGCGCCCTGCTCAAGCAGGTGAGTGGCGAACGAAAGACGCAATGTGTGAGGGCTAACCCGCTTGCGGATCTCGGCACGCTCCGCCGTTTCCTGCACGACGCGATGCAACTGGCGCGCAGAGACCGGATCCGTGCCGCTGCGATCGGGGAGCAACCAGCCATGCGGCAACATCACTCCCCGCCTCTTGCCGGAGCAGCTCATCGGGGATCCCGCAGCGTCTCGCGACCGGCGCGCGATTTGTGGCCAGATGCTGGATCACTTTCTTGAGCGGGTGCGCGAGCAAACGCCGCGCGACCATCCTCGAATGACTACCGGCAAACCGTCCAGAGAGGAAAGGAGGCATCCCAACATGGGCAAGGTCATGACCTCGACCGGTGAACGAGCCCGTCGAACCGGCTGACCCGCGGACGTGCAAACAGTGCCGCGCCTGACCGCCTCCTTCAGAGGCTCGACACGCTGTATATCGACAAGCTCGATAGGCGCGTGACAGACGAGTTCGACAACCGGGTGTTACGCCAATGGCGTGATGAGCGAAACCGCGTTCTTCGCGACATGGACAGCCTGAATATGGCCGAGGACGACCTGATCGATGACGGGATTGCTCTGATGGATATCGCTCGGGATGCCCGAGGGGGCTTTCCCAGACAGCCTTTGGCCATCAAACAACGGACCCCGAATTTGCTATTATCGAACGCCACCTATGCGGGCGGGGAGCTATCGGTTGAGTTCCGGAAACCCTTTGAATGTCTTGTGGATTTTCCGACCGGAGGGGGCGGGAATCCACCCCGTCCGTGACCGTCGAACTCCGCTGTGAACGGATTGGCTCCCCGAGTAGGATTCGAACCTACGGCCATTCGATTAACAGTCGAATGCTCTACCGCTGAGCTATCGGGGAGCAGCCCGGCTTCCGCTGGGCAGGCCGCGCCTATAGCAGCGCTTTTCCGAGAATGGCAAGCGGCAAATGTCGGAAATTTATGCGATGAATTGTTCGGCCGCGATGCGATCATCCAGCGTGTGTTCGGGGTCGAACAAAAGGGTCAATGGGGTCGCCCGATCGATGCCGACATCCACCTGTGCAACGTCGCGCACTTCGCGCTGGTCGGCCACGGCGCTGACCGGGCGCTTGACGGGATCAAGGACGATGAAGCGGATGGCAGTGGATTCGGGCAGGATGGCGCCGCGCCAGCGACGGGGACGGAAAGGGCTGATGGGCGTCAGGGCAACCAGGCCCGACCCCAGCGGCAGGATGGGGCCGTGGGCGGACAGATTATAGGCAGTCGATCCCGCCGGAGTGGCGACCAGCACGCCATCGCACACCAGTTCGGGCAGGACCGCGCGATCGTTCACATGCACTTCCAGCTTGGCCGTCTGGCGCGTTTCACGCAGCAGGGATACTTCGTTGATGGCTGGGATGGAGAAACGCTCGCCATCGACCGTGTCAACCGTCATGCGCAGCGGATTGACCTTGAAGCTCTTGGCCCGCTCCAGCCGCTGGTCCAGCCGCTCCAGCCGCCATTCGTTCATCAGGAAGCCGACCGTACCCAGATTCATGCCGAACACGGGCAGGATACGGCGCGCTTCCAGCATCGAATGAAGCGTTTGCAGCATGAAGCCGTCGCCGCCCAGCGCCACGACCATGTCCGCCTCTTCGAGCGGTACGAAGTCGTAGGTCGCGCGCAACCTGTCTTCTGCCGCGCGGGCGGCCTGGGTGGGCGACGCGAGCAAGGCCCGCCGGGTCTCGCTGCTCATCCGCCGGTGACACTCATGTGGCGGCTGGTCGCCGGCTGCAGCCCGGACCCGATCCGGAAATCATGGGCGGCAGGCTTCAACCGCAGCGCCCGGTCGATCAGCGGTTCCACGGCAGCAAGACCGCCGTCGCGCAACGCAGCCTTGAAATCCACATGATCCTCATGGCCCAGGCACATGAAGATCTTGCCTTCGCACGTCATGCGGATTCGATTGCAATCGGCGCAGAAATTGCGGGTGAGCGGGGTGATGAGGCCGAGCTTCACGCCCAGGCCGTCGACTTGGTAATAGCGCGCCGGTCCGCCAGTCCGGTAATCGATCGAGGTCATCGGATGATGGCCGTCGATCTCCTTCGCGATGGTATTGAGCGGCAGATAATGGTTTGTGCGATCCTCGCCGGTTTCGCCGAGCGGCATGGTTTCGATCAGCGTCAGGTCGAACCCCTGATCGTCGCACCAGCGCAGCATAGGGAGGATTTCGTCGTCATTGACCCCCGTCAGGGCCACCATGTTGATCTTGATGGAGAGGCCGGCGTCCTTCGCGGCGGCCAGTCCTACCAGCACCTGATCGAGCCGCCCGCCGCGCGTGACATGCGCGAACCGTCCGGGGTCGCGCGTGTCGAGGCTGACGTTGATCCGCCTGACGCCAGCGTCCGCCAGCATCGTGGCATGCTCGGCAAGCCGCGTGCCGTTGGTCGTCAGCGTCAATTCGTCGAGGCCATCGCCCAGCCGTCGTCCGATCCGCCGAACCAGGTCGCCAATGTCGCGCCGCACAAGGGGTTCGCCGCCGGTCAGGCGAATGCGCCGGATGCCGCGTGCGATGAACAAGTCGGCGAGCAGCGCGATCTCTTCCAGCGTCAGCACCTGGCTTTTTGGCAGGAACTGCATCTTTTCCGCCATGCAATAGCGGCACCGCAGATCGCACCGATCCGTCACGGAGATGCGAAGATAGCTTATCCGGCGGCCAAGACCGTCGGTCATCAACGCAGGCGAAGGATCAGCCGAGGCCATGTCCGTTAGCTAGGCGATGCACATGCGCCGTGCAAGCGCCCCGGTTGCGGCGAGCGCAAGAGGTCAGTAACGCCTTGCTGATAGGGCCGAACGATCGGCGACAAGGAAGGCATGCAAGCGAGCGGGGATCAAAGCGGAGACGGGCAGCGCAGCCTGTTCATCCTGTCGCCGGGCGACCGGGACGAGTTGTGCCAGGCGGCGCAGCGCGTCGGGTGGCGCGCTATCGGCGCACGCCGCGCGAAGGATGCGCCGCAACGCTATCTGCACAGCGAGGCCCAGGTCGCGCTCGTAGACCTGCGAGGCGGGGCAAGTGCCGGCGATCTTCTCTCACCTCTCGTGCCGCCGATGGAAGCGGGCGGCGGCGCGCTGCTGGTGCTGATCGACCCCGACGAGCAAAAGCATCTTCCCGCGCTGCTGGCCGCGGGGGCGACGCATTATCTGGTCGCTCCGGTCGATGATCTTGGCCTGCAGGCGGCGCTGGCCTCGGCCCACCGGCTGGTCGAGCGGCTGGGCGGCGGGGCGCAGCATAACCGGCGGGCGCAGCGCATAAGGCGGGGCGACGCGCTCTATTGGGACCTGCCGCGGGGCAGCGGCGAGTTGCTGCTGAGCGAAAGCCTTGCCCGGCATCTGGGCGTGGAAGGACGGCGCATCGCGCCGGCGGCGCTGCTGCGCCGACTGCCGCGCGCCGGGCGGCGCAGCGTGCTGGCGGCGCTGCGGACCATGCGGCAATCGGGCCACCTGGCGGCGTTGGCGCACGCGCTGCCCGACCGGCCGGACCAGCGGCTGGTGCATCATCTGCGAATCAGCGACGGAGCGATCGCGGCCGATGTTGAATGGCTGTCCGATGGGCAGGATCAGGACGCTGCCAGTCGCGACGTGCTCACAGGCCTGCGGTCCCGTCAGGCGGCGCTGGACTGGCTGGACCGCCGCAAGGGGCTGGCGACCACGATCCTGCTGCTGTCGATCAGCCAGTTTGATCGCATGAATGCCGCCTATGGGCAGGTGGTCGGCGACGCGCTGCTGGGAAGGATTGCGCGGCGGATCGAGCGGATCATCGACGATGTCGCGCCCGGCGCGATGGTTTCCAGGATCGCCGGCACCGAATTCCTGGTCGGACTGACGGGCGAGGTGGCGGGCGCCGACCGGGCGACCTTCATCGCGCGGCAGTTGATCGGTGTGATCGGCCGGCCGTTCAGCGCCGGGGATCATCTCATCCGCCTGACCACGCGGTGCGGCATCGCGCAGGCCCGGGCGGAGGATGACGCGACCTTGCTGCTGCGCCGGGCCGGAACCGCGCTGTCCGACGCGCGGCAGGCCGGCGGGGAGGGCATCCGCATCCTGTCGGCCGAGCGGCAAAGCCGGCAGGTGGACGCCGACCGGCTGGAAACCGACCTGCGACTCGCTCTGGACCGGGGCGAGATCGGCATCGTGTTCCAGCCGCAATATCCCGTGGACAGCGATCGGATCAGCGGCGTGGAGGCGCTCGCCCGCTGGAACCATCCGCATTACGGGCCGCTGGGCGCGGGCATCCTGTTCGCGACGGCGGAGCGGTCCGATTACGTGTTGCCGCTGTCGGCGCATATCCAGGCCGAGGCGCTGCGGCAGGCGGCGGCCTGGCCGCGCGCGCTTTCTGACCTGCGCCTGTCGATCAACCTGACCGCCGCCGACATCGCCCAGCCAGGCTTCCTGCCTGGGCTGCTGGGGCTGGTGGATGCCAGCGGCTTTCCGCGCGGCCGGTTGACGGTGGAGATTACCGAAAGCGGCCTGATCGACGATGTAGCGGCGGCGGGCGCGCTGCTGACAGCGCTCCGGGCGGAAGGGCTGGCCGTCGCGATCGACGATTTCGGGACCGGCTATTCCAGCCTCGCCTACCTCAAGAACCTGCCGCTCGATTACCTCAAGATCGACAGCGGGCTGGCGCAGGACATAGCGGGGACGGCGCGGGACCGGATCATCGTGCGCGGCGTCATCCACATGGCGAAGTCGCTGGGCCTGAAAGTCATCGCCGAGGGCATCGAAACCGAAGAGCAGCTGGGCCTGCTGGCGCGCGAAGGCTGCGACTATTATCAGGGCTTCCTGCGGTCGGCGGGCGTGGCGTCCGCCGACCTCATCAACCTCGTGCTGGCGCCCTAAACCCCCAGCAAGGGCCAGAGCGTGATGAGCAGCCCGACCAGGCTGGACAGGAAGATGATCGTCCGGACGACTGGAATGCCGAAACCGTAGAGCGGCAGGTAGACGACCCGAGCGGCGAGCCAGATCCAGCCGCCAAGCGCGGTCCATTCGCTGGTCCGGCCCGCCACCACCACGCCGATCAGCGCGACGATGGCGATCGGCAGCGTCTCCATATAATTGGCCTGGGCGCGCGAGAGGCGGCCTGCGACGGCGTTGAGAGGCGGCAGCGATTCGTCGCGCGCGCCCACATTCCATTTCGGGCCATATTGTTTCGTCTTCACATGCGCGGCGGCGAAGATGTGGACGAGGAGCAGGATCATGCCCCAGGCAAGGATGGCGAGTTCGACAGGCATGGTGCGTCCCTCCTGTCGTCCTCTGTAGCAGCGGCGCAGGCGCTAGGACACTGGCATCTGTTTCTCGGCTTTAAAGCGTCAGGCCCAGCCTGGCGACGAGCGTCGCGCCCGCATGTGCGGCGTCCGGCGCAGCGATGTCCGTATCGGTGTAGCTCAGCCCGGCGGACCAGCGGCCGCGATACCAGTCGAGGGCCACGCCATGATCCCAGTAATTGCCGCCGGGACGCAGGCGGGCGGCACGGATGGGGTCGCGGGTGTCGCCGGTCGAGCGGCCGACATGGCCCGAGAGCGTCAGCGGCGTGCCGGGAAGGACGGCCGATGCAGCGGCCGAGACATAGAGAAGGTCGCCGCCGATCGACGATTGGCGCGGGGCGTATCGGGCGGAGAGATCGACGCCGGCAGGGCCGAGGGTGAAGCCGGCGATCGCACCGATTTCGCCATAGCCCTGATGCGATGCGCCGGGGAAGAGATGGTAGCGGGCTTCGCCGGTCAGCCGCCAGCCGCCCAATTGCCGGACGACGGTCGCGCCCAGATCGATCGCGGCGTCCGCGCCGCCATGGCGAGCGCTGCCCCGGAGCGTGGTCGCCGCGCCGTCGAGGCTGAGGCCTTCCGCTATCGGGACCGACAGCGCGCCGCGCAGGACGGGATTGCCGTCGCTCCAGCTAAGGCCTCGGCGCCGGTCGTCGGTTGCGGCTTCCACTGTGACGCTGGGCCGCCCGGCATATTGCGCAGTGGCCGGCATGGCATGGCTGGCGAGCAGCAACGCTCCCAGCCATGCCGCAGGGGCGAGGCGGTCAGTTGGACGCAAGGGCGCGGGCCGAATCCAGTTCCGCGAGCAAGGGCGCGCGGTCGGCCTGCGCCACGGCGAGGAGATGCGCCTGGATGGCGTCGCGGTGCTGCGCGATCTTCGTCTCGCCGGGCTGGCGGCCGGGGTGGCAGGCACCGGGTTCGCTGCCCGAAAAGCGCTTGTCGGTCGAGATCGTGCGGGCATGGGCGGGGCCATGGTCCAGCGCACGATCGACGACGATGGTCGCGGTCCAGTGGCAGCGCTGGCCGTCCATCCGAGTGCCGGCCCGCGCGCCGACCGTCTTGGCCTGAACGTCCGCGCGGGCGGTGTAGGTGGCGCCAAGTCGCTGGCCGTGATGGTCGATGGTGACGCTGTGGCTTGCGGCGGCGACCGCAAGGGCGATGAGAGCGATGCTCATGTCTGTTCTCCTGCTATGCGCCGGCTTTGCCGTCCGGTCGCATGGCGGATGTAGGACGTGGCTGTTGCTGGCCTGTTTCCGGACCATGAGGAAAGGCGTTCGCCGCCAACGTAGATCAGCGCGGGAGCGAAGTTCACACCGTTACGCCACGCATTTCGGCCAAAAACGCTTGCGACGCGCTCGCGAGGCCTCCCCGACGCGCCGCGAACGCGATCGCGACGCTGCTCGGACGCTTCTCGTCCTGTTGGATCGTGACGATGGTTCGGCAGGTTCGCGGGGTGCGTCATGCCGGTGGGTAGATCAGAGAAAGTCCTATTTTGGAAGGGGTTGAGCCTGAAAGTTGAGAATTGGAGACATCGCCGCTTGGGAAGTGGAGCCCGGGGTGACGAGAGTGGGAAGGGGGGCTTAACCCGCCGCCTTCGCCAGCCCCTTCGACAGTTGCAGCGCGCCGTTGAGGCGGGCCTGCGGGTCGCCCCAGGCGCGGTTGACGACGACCTTGCTGTCCGGGCGCAGCCGCGCCACCCCGTCGAGGCGCTGGATATAGGCGACCAGACCCTCCGGACGGGGGAAGCGGTCCTCGAAGAAGCTGACCAGCGCGCCCTTTGGCCCGACATCGATCTTGGCGATGTTGGCGGCGACGCAATTCTGCTTGATCTCGATGATCTTGAGCAGGTTTTGCGTGGGAAGCGGCAGCTTGCCGAACCGGTCGATCAGTTCGGCGGCGAAGGATTCGAGGCCCTGCCGGTCCTCCAGCTCGTTGATGCGGCGGTAAAGGCCCATGCGCAGGTCAAGGTCGGGCACATAATCGTCGGGGATGAGGATCGGCGCGTCCACCGTGATCTGCGGCGAGAAATCCTCGCTGCGCCGCTCGGCGGCGATGCCGCCCGCCTTGGCGTCGAGGATCGCGTCCTCCAGCATCGACTGGTAAAGTTCGAAGCCGACTTCCTTGATATGGCCCGACTGTTCGTCGCCCACGAGATTGCCGGCGCCGCGAATGTCGAGATCGTGGCTGGCAAGCTGAAAGCCCGCGCCCAGCGTGTCGAGATCGGACAGCACCTTCAATCGCTTTTCGGCCGTGTCGGTGATGATCCGGTTGGCGGGCGTTGTCATATAGGCATAGGCACGAGTCTTGGACCGGCCCACTCGGCCGCGTAGCTGGTAGAGCTGGGCCAGGCCGAAGCGGTCGGCGCGGTGGATGATGAGCGTGTTGGCGCTGGGGATGTCGAGGCCGGATTCGACGATGGTGGTGGAAAGCAACACATCGTAGCGCTTGTCGTAGAAGGCGGACATGCGCTCCTCGACTTCGGTGGCGCTCATCTGGCCGTGGGCGACGATGGGCTTGACCTCCGGCACTTCGGTGCGGAGGAATTCCTCGATCTCGGTCAGGTCGGATATGCGGGGGACGACGAAGAAGCTCTGCCCGCCGCGATAATGTTCGCGCAGCAGCGCCTCGCGGATGACCACGCCGTCCCAGGGCATGACATAGGTGCGGACCGCCAGGCGATCGACCGGCGGAGTCTGGATGACGGAGAGTTCGCGCAGGCCCGACATCGCCATCTGAAGCGTGCGGGGGATGGGCGTGGCGGTGAGCGTCAGCACATGGACGTCGGTCTTGAGGGATTTGAGGCGCTCCTTGTGGGTGACGCCGAACCTTTGTTCCTCGTCCACGATGACGAGGCCGAGCCGCTTGAACTCTATACCCTTGGCGAGGAGGGCGTGGGTGCCGACGACGATGTCGATGCTGCCGTCCGCGAGGCCGGCCTTTACTGCCTTCGCCTCCTTGTCAGGGACAAGGCGGGAGAGGCGGCCGATCTCGATCGGGAAGCCGCGGAAGCGGTCCACGAAATTCATGTGATGCTGGCGCGCGAGCAGGGTGGTGGGGCAGATCACCACGACCTGCATCCCCGCCATCGCCGCGACGAAGGCGGCGCGCAGCGCGACTTCGGTCTTGCCGAAGCCGACATCGCCGCAGACGAGCCGGTCCATCGGCTTGCCTGCGCCCAGATCCTCGATCACATCGCTGATGGCGCGGTCCTGATCGTCGGTTTCCTGATAGGGGAAGCGATCAACGAAGGCGGGATAGCCGGCATGGTCGGGTTCCGCGACAGTGGCGGGGCGCAGCGCGCGGGCGGCGGCGGTCTTGAGCAGTTCGCCCGCGATTTCGCGGATGCGCTCCTTCATCTTGGCCTTGCGCCGCTGCCACGCTTCGCCGCCCAGCTTGTCGAGGCTTACCCCGTCCGTCTCGGACCCGTAGCGGGAGAGGACTTCGAGATTTTCGACCGGGACATAGAGCTTGTCGCCGCCCGCATATTCCAGCGCGACGCAATCATGCGGGGCCTTCGCCACCGGGATTTGGGTGAGCCCGTCATAGCGGCCGATGCCATGATCGCGGTGGACGACGAGGTCGCCGGGGGTGAGGGTGGCGAGTTCCTGAAGGAAGGCGTCGGCGCTCTTCTTGCGCTTGGCGCGGCGGACAAGGCGGTCGCCCAGCATGTCCTGTTCGGTGAGGATGGCGACATCGGGGGCGGTGAAGCCATGGTCGAGGCCAAGCACGATGAGCGTGACCCGGCCGTCCGCAGCGAGGCCCAGCGCCTCCTGCCACTCATCGGCGGCGGCGAGGCGGGCGACGCCATGATCCGCGAGCAGGCCGGAAAGCCGTTCGCGCGCGCCGCCGGAATAGCTGGCGATCACGACCTTCTTTTTTTGCCGGCGCAGGGCGTCGATATGCTTGCCGGCCGCTTCGTAGATGTTGGCGTTCTGCGCCCGTTCGGGGGTGAAGTCGCGGGGGCCGTCCACCGCGAAGTCGAGCACAGTGGCGCTTTCCGGCTCGTGGAATGGCGTGGTCGCGTGCATCGGCAGGTTCGCTGCGGCGGCGTCCCATTCGGCGGCGCTTAGATACAACGCTTCTGGCTTCAACGGGCGGTAGGAGCCGGGATCGGCGGACTTCGCCTGGACGCGGTTGGCATGATAGTCGCGGATCGCCTCGAACCGGCTGTCCGCCGCGCCCGCGACGCCATGGTCGCGGATGATGACGGCGTCGCCCAAATGATCGGTGAGGGGAACCAGCTTTTCCTCGAACAGGGGCAGCCAATGTTCCATGCCCGCGAGGCGGCGGCCGTCGCTGACCGCCTGATAGAGCGGGTCGCCCGTCGCGGTCGCGCCGAAGGTTTCGCGATAGCGCAGGCGGAAGCGCTTGATCGTGTCCTCGTCCAGCAACGCTTCGGAGGCGGGGAGGAGGGTGAAGCCTTCGACGCTGCCGGTGGTGCGCTGGTCGGCGGGGTCGAAGCGGCGGACCGTCTCGATCTCGTCGCCGAAGAAGTCGAGGCGCAAGGGCTGTTCCTCGCCGCCGGGGAAGAGATCGACGATGCCGCCGCGGATCGCGAACTCGCCCCGGTCATGCACCGTGTCGGTGCGAACATAGCCGTTCGCCTGAAGCATGTCGGCAAGGCGCTGGATCGCGATCCGCTCCTTGGGCGCGAGCTTCGCGACGAGCTGGCGGACGCGGAACGGGGTGAGGGTGCGCTGGGTCATCGCCGCCAGCGTGGTGACGACGAGTTGCGGGCCTTTGGCCTTGGCCTGCAAGGCATAGAGGCCGGCAAGACGGGCGGAGGCGGCGCGCAGCGAGGGGCTGGCGCGGTCATAGGGGAGGCAGTCCCAGGCGGGGATCTCGATCACCTCCAGGTCCGGCGCGAACGTCGGCGCGGTGTCCGCGATCGCGCGCATCTGCTGTTCGTCGGCGGCGATGAAGACCGCGCGTGTCGTCGCGGCGCGGGCGAGGTCTGCGAGCAGCCAGGGCTGGAAACCGGCTGGGACGCCCGACAGGGTGAGGGGCTTTGCGGCTTTGAGGATTTTCTGGAGGTCGGTCATCGGAGATTGGTCATTCCCGCGAAGGCGGGAATCCATCTCCCATACCTTGCAATATTGGGCTTGCGCCGGAGATGGATCCCCGCCTTCGCGGGGATGACAGAACTACACGATCTTCACGAAATCGAGCTTGAGGAAGCGGTCCATCATTGGGCCTTGCCATTCTTCAGGCACCGGGATCGTGCCCAGCGCCCAACCCATGATGTCTGCATCCTGCTCTTCCATGAAGCGTTCGAACCAGGCGCTCTCCTCTTCGTTCCATGTCGCATGATAGCGGTCGAAGAAGCCGCCGACGGTATAGTCTGCCTCCCGCGTGCCGCGATGCCAGGCGCGGAACTTCATGCGGCGAATCTCGGGATTGTCGTTCACAATTTGTTCCTTTAACGGGCATGAGCAGCCCAGCCAATCGGGTGTTTGAAGGACCGTCCCGGCTGGCGTCATCTGTTGTCGCATTTTCCGAGGCAGCGACCGTTCCGGCCGCTTCGAAAATGCTCTAGAGCGGCTCAGATAGACATGCGACCCGATATTCTCAATCCGCTCTTTGCCGAAATATCCCTGTTCAAGGGGGTGGGGCCGACGCTTGCGCGGCCGTTGGAGCGGCTGGGCCTCGCGCGGGCGGTGGATGTCGCGTTCCATCTGCCGGTGAGCTGGGTGGATCGGAAGCTGACCGACGAACTGGACATGGCCGACGCCGGGCGGGTGATCGGCATCATGCTGACGCCGGTCGATTATCGCGCCAGCGGGAGCGCGCGCGCGCCGTTCCGGGTGCAGGCGGTGGACGGGCGGGGCAATGGCGTTTCCCTCGTCTATTTCGGGAAGAACAGCGGCTGGCCGCGCAAGCTGCTGCCGCTCAATGAACCCAAATTCGTGTCGGGCAAGCTGGAGGCCTATGGCGAGAATCTCCAGATCGTGCATCCCGACCATGTGCTGCCGCCCGAGGAAGTGGGAACCGTGCCGGCGCGCGAGTCGGTTTATGGCCTGTCGGAGGGGCTGACCAACAACCGGATGCGCGATCTGGCGGCACAGGCGCTTGGCCGTGCGCCCGAACTACCCGAATGGATCGAGCCGAGCCTGATCGGGCAGAAGGGCTGGCCGAACTGGCGCGAGGCGCTGGGGCGGGTCCATGCCGATCCGTCGGATGCCAAGGCGCGCGAGCGGCTGGCCTATGACGAGATTTTCGCAGGGCAACTGGCGCTGATGCTGGTGCGGCAATCGTCGCGGCGCAGGCGCGGCGTGCCGATCGAGGGAGACGGTCGGTTGCGTGCGATGCTGAAGCTGCCCTTTGCGCCGACGGGCGCGCAGCGGCGGGCGATAGGCGAGATCGAGGGCGACATGGCGCAGGCGACGCCGATGCTGCGCCTGCTGCAGGGGGATGTGGGATCGGGAAAGACGCTGGTGGCGCTGATGGCGCTGCTGAACGCGGTCGAGGCGGGGATGCAGGGGGCGATGCTGGCGCCCACCGAAATATTGGCGCGGCAGCATTTCGAGACGCTGCGCAAGATGGCGATCGGCCTGCCGGTGGAGATTGCGATCCTGACGGGGCGCGAGAAGGGCAAGGTGCGCGAGGCGACCTTGATGGGACTGGCGGACGGGAGCATCGACATCCTCGTCGGCACCCACGCCATCTTTCAGGAGGCGGTGCAGTATAAGCGGCTGGGCCTGGCCGTGATCGACGAGCAGCACCGTTTTGGCGTGGCGCAGCGGATGATGCTGGCGAACAAGGCGGAGCGCGCGCCGCACCTGCTGGTGATGACGGCGACGCCGATCCCCCGCACGCTCACGCTGACCTATTATGGCGAGATGGACGTGTCGCGGCTGGACGAGATGCCGCCGGGCCGCCAGCCGATCCAGACGCTGGTCATGTCGGCGAGCCGGCTGGACGAGGTGGTGGACGCGCTTGCCCGCCATGTGGAGGGCGGGGGGCAGGCCTATTGGGTGTGCCCGCTGGTCGAGGAAAGCGAGACGAGCGATCAGGCTGCGGCGGAGGCGCGGGCGGAATCCTTGAAGCTGCGTTTCGGGGAGCGGGTGGGGCTGGTCCACGGGCGGATGAAAGGGCCGGAGAAGGACGCTGCGATGGAGGCCTTCGCCGCCAATCGGACGCAGATATTGGTGGCGACGACCGTGATCGAGGTCGGCGTCGATGTGCCCAACAGCAGCCTTATCATCATCGAGGGGGCGGACCGATTTGGCCTGGCGCAATTGCACCAACTGCGCGGCCGGGTGGGGCGGGGGGACAAGCCGTCCGTATGCATATTGCTGCGGGGGAATGCGTTGAGCGAAACTTCGCGAACTCGGTTGGCGCTGATGCGCGATACCAACGACGGGTTCCGAATTGCGGAAGCCGATCTTGAACTGCGCGGGGCCGGCGAAGTGCTGGGGACTCGCCAGTCGGGCGATGCGCAGCTGAAGCTCGCCACGCCCGAGCATGTGGCGGCGCTGGTGGATGCGGCGCGGGACGATGCGCATCTGCTGATCGAGCGGGACGGGGGGCTGGACAGCGCGCGGGGGCAGGCGGCGCGGACATGCCTGTACCTGTTCGAGAAGGATGCGGCGGTCGGGCTGCTGCGCGGCGGCTGAGGCCTGCCTATCCGACCTGCCGCTTGGCGAGCTTTCGCGCCAGCGTGCGGCGGTGCATCCCCAGCCGGCGGGCGGCTTCGGATATGTTGAAGTCGCTGTCCTTCAGCACTTCGTGGATATGTTCCCACTCCAGCGTCTTGATGGAGGTGGGACGGGGCGCGAGCGGCGTGTCGGGATTACCCGCGCCGCGCGCGAAGGCGGCCTCTATGTCGTCGGTATTGGACGGCTTGGCGAGATAGTTGGTCGCGCCGAGCTTGATCGCCTCCACCGCCGTCGCGATGCTGGCGAAGCCGGTCAGGACGACGATCAGCATGGCAGGATCATGGGCGTGCAGCGCCTGCACGCAGGCAAGGCCGGACTGCGGCCCGAGTTTCAGGTCTACGACGGCGTGGCCGAACGATCCGCCGGCGAGCAGCGCCTGCACGCCTTCAAGGCTGTCGGCCAGCGCGACCTCATATCCGCGCCGCTCGAAGGATCGTTTCAGCGTGCGGGCGAACGCCTCGTCATCCTCGACGATTAGCAGCCGCTTGTCATGCGCCATCCTTGTCCTCCTCCAGGGCGAGCGTGGCGAAGGGCAGGCGAAGCTGCACCATCGCGCCGCCGTCCGCGCCGTTGCTGGCATCCACCCGCCCGCCGAGCTTGCGCGCGACGTTGAAGACGAGGAAGAGGCCGAGACCCCCGCCCTGCCGGCCCTTGCTGGACCGGTAGGGCTTGCCGACATCGGCCAGCATGTCCGGGCTGAACCCCCGCCCATTGTCGCGCACCGTGATATGGAGCCACTGGCTGTCCCGGCTCACCATCATGTTGACATAGGTTGCGCCCGCTTCGCGCGCATTGTCCAGCAGGTTGGTGACGGCCTGGCGGATCACCGGGTCCGCGATGATGCGCGGATAATCGTGCGGACCGAAATCGCAGCGCAGCGGCATCCCCGGATTGGCGGCGCGCCAGTCCTGCGCGATCCGTTCGATGAAGTGGCGGACATCGGTGACTTCGGGCGCTTCGCCGCGCGCCTCGCCCGCCGACATGAGCACGCCGGTCAGGATCGACTTGCAGCGGCGGACGGCGGCTTCCATCTCCTCCACCTCCTCGATCAGGGCGGGGTTGCCCGCGATCTGAGGCATGTGGCGCCAGTCGCCCAGCACCACGGCGAGCTGCGCGAGCGGCGTGCCCAGTTCATGCGCCGCGCCCGATGCGAGCAGGCCCATGCGGACGATATGCTCCTCCTCCGCCGCCTGCTGGCGCAGCCGCGCGAGGTGGGATTCGCGTTCCTGGATGTTGCGGTTGATCGGCGTCATGAACAGCACCAGCAGCACCGCGACCATGGTGAGGCAGACCCATGTGCCGACGATGTGGAGGTCGAAAAGGTGGCCCTCCAGCGCGCCGCTGAGATAGAGGGGGCGATGGACGAACGCCAGAATCGCTGCGCAGGCGGTGGAGACGGCGACGATGCCCCACACGCTCCAGCGGTGAAGCAGCACCGCGCCCAGCGCCACCTGCACCAGATAGAGCGAGAGGAAGGGATTGGTCGCGCCGCCCGACAGGTAAAGCTGCGTCGTCAGCGCCAGCACATCGAACAGCAGCGCCAGGAACAATTCGGCATGGGTGATGTCGGTGCGGCGGCGCAGGATCATCAGGCTGCCGACATTCATCAGCGCGGCGATGCAGGGCACGACCAGCATGGACCCCAATGGCAGCGTTATGCCCATGGCGAAATGGGTGAGCAGGATCGTCGCGACCTGACCCGCGATCGCCAGCCAGCGCAACTGCACCAGCAGCGCCATGTTGCGGCGACCGGCGGCGTCCGCCGGCCACTGGGCCGGCAGCCAGCGCAGCGGGCGGGGCCGGGGCTGGTTTCGGGCAGTCTTCACCTGTCGGCGTCCTTGGCGGTCCGGCGCAGGACCAGGCTATAGCCCGCGAGCGTCATCGCCGCCATCGCGAACCAGGTGATCGCATATTGCAGGTGATTGTTCGGGAAGCGCACGACCGTGAGGCCGCCTATCGGATAGCCGGAGGACGGGCTGGCTTGCGCGTCGATGAAATAGTTGCCAGCGTCCATGCCACGGCTACGGGCGATGGCGGCGACGTCGCGCGAATACCAGCGGTCGGCGGCGGGATCGTTGCTGCGCAGGAAGCCGCCGCCCGGTTCGGACAGGCGCAAAAGGCCGGTCACGCGCACGCTGCCCGCCGGCCGGTCATAGGCCGTGCGGCGGCTAGGAACGAAGCCGCGATTGACGAGGATGATGCTGCCGTCGGGGCGGCGCATGGGCGCGAGCAGCCAGAAGCCGGGGCCTCGAACGGTGGACGCCTGGACCAGCGCGGCCTTGTCGTTGAGGAAGATGCCGCTGGTGGTGACGCGGCGATATTCGTCGGCCTTGGTCGCGCTGTCGGGTGGAGGGACGGGGGCGGCGTGGATGCGGGCATCGACCCGGGCGATCAGGTCGCGTTTCCAGCCGAGGCGCTGCACCTGCCAGACGCCGAGCGCCGTAAAGCCGGAAAAGAGGAGAAGGGCGATCGACGTCAGGCCGATCAGGAAGGCCGGGGAACGCCGGCGGCGCTCCCCGGACCCTGCGGATGTCACGGCATCTCGCTCATATTGCTCATGGTGCGCATTTCCTGCGTCGATCCCATGTCCATGTTCATGTCGCCCATATCCTGCTGCGCGTGGGGCATCATGTTGCTGTTGAGGTGATACATGACCCACATGGAGCCTGACAGGGTGATGACGACCAGCACCAGGGTCAGCATCATCGCCATGAACGACCAGCCGCCCTCGACCCGCGTGTTCATGTGCAGGAAGTAGATCATGTGGACCACGACCTGCACGGCGGCGAAGGCCATGATGACGAAGCCGGTGAGGCGCGGATCGCCCAGCACGCCGGACATGACGAGCCAGAAGGGGATGGCCGTCAGGATCACCGACAGGCCGAAACCGATCATATAGCTGCCGAAGCTGCCATGCGCGCCTTCATCATGATGTTCTTCATGGTGGCCGTGGCTGTGGACTGCGTCGCTCACCGCAGGACTCCCATCAGATAGACAAAGGTGAAGACGCCGATCCAGATGACGTCGAGGAAGTGCCAGAACATGCTGAGGCACATGAGGCGGCGCTTGTTGGCGGGGATGAGGCCCTTGCGCGCGACCTGCACCATCAGCGTCACGAGCCAGATCGAGCCGAAGGTGACGTGCAGCCCGTGCGTGCCGACCAGCGTGAAGAAGGCGGAAAGGAAGGCGCTGCGCTGCGGCCCCGCGCCCTCATGGATCAGGTGCGCGAATTCATAGAGTTCGATCGACAGGAATGCGCCGCCGAAGAGCAAGGTGACGAACAGCCATCCCTGCGTCGCGCTGGCCCGGTTCTTCTCCATCGCCAGCATGGCGAAGCCATAGGTGATGGACGAGAAGAGCAGCATCGCGGTGTTCACCGCCACCAGCGGCAGGTCGAACAGATCCTTCGGCCCCGGCCCGCCGGCATAGTTGCCGCCCAGCACCGCATAGGTGGCGAAGAGGATGGCGAAGATGAGGCAGTCGCTCATCAGGTACATCCAGAAGCCCAGCATGGTGCTGTGGCCTTCGTGGAGGTGCGGTTCTTCCGGCAGATGGTAGGACCGGGGGTCCGTGGATGCAGTCACGCTGCTCATATCAGTCAGGCTCCCGCCGCGAGGGCGCGCGTGCGCGCTTCCTCGGTGCGCGTCACGACATCCGCGGGGATGTAGAAGTCGCGCTTGTAGTTGAAGGTGTGGCCGATGGCGACCGCGATCATGCCGATGAAGCTCAGGCCCGCGAGCCACCAGATATACCAGATCAGGCTGAAGCCGCAGAGCGTGGCGAGGGCGGCGAGGATGACGCCCGCGCCTGTGCTGCTGGGCATATGGATCGGCTGGAAGCCGGTCGTCGGACGCTGGTAGCCGTTCCGCTTCATGTCCGCCCAGGTGTCGCCGTCATAGACGACGGGCGTGAAGGCGAAATTATATTCCGGCGGGGGCGAGCTGGTCGCCCATTCCAGCGTGCGGCCGTTCCAGGGATCGCCCGACAGGTCACGCAGCTCGTTCCGCTTCCAGATGGAGACGGCGAACTGGATCAGCATCGCGCCGATGCCGGCCGCGATGGTGACGGCACCGATGGCGGCGATGACGAACCAGATCTGGAGCGAGGGGTCGTCGAACACCCGCATCCGGCGGGTCACGCCCATCAGGCCCATGACGTAGAGCGGGCCGAAGGCGAGCCAGAAGCCAACATTCCAGCACCAGAAGCTGACATGCCCCCAGAACTGGTTCAGCTTGTAGCCGAACGCCTTGGGCCACCAATAGTTGATCGCCGCGAACAGGCCGAACAGCACGCCGCCGATGATCACATTGTGGAAGTGCGCGATCAGGAACAGCGAATTGTGCAGCACGAAGTCGGCGGGCGGCACCGCGAGCAGCACGCCGGTCATGCCGCCGATGGTGAAGGTCAGCATGAAGGCGACCGTCCACATCATCGGCAGCTCGAACCGCACCCGGCCGCGATACATGGTGAACAGCCAGTTGAAGAGCTTCGCCCCCGTCGGGATCGAGATGATCATCGTCGTGATGCCGAAGAAGCTGTTGACGCTGGCACCCGACCCCATGGTGAAGAAGTGGTGCAGCCACACGAGGTAGGAGAGCACCATGATGCAGCAGGTCGCGTAGACCATCGAGGTGTAGCCGAAGAGGCGCTTGTTCGAGAAGGTCGAGGTGACTTCGGAGAAGACGCCGAACAGCGGCAGGATGAGGATGTAGACTTCCGGGTGGCCCCAGATCCAGATGAGGTTCACGTACATCATCGGGTTGCCGCCGAAGTCGTTCGTGAAGAAGTTGGTGCCGGCGTAGCGATCCAGCGAGAGCAGGACCAGCGTCGCCGTCAGGATCGGGAAGGAGGCGACGATCAGGACGTTGGCGCAGAGCGAGGTCCAGGTGAACACCGGCATCTTCATGAGGGACATGCCCGGCGCGCGCATCTTGATGATGGTCGCGATCAGGTTGATGCCCGACAATGTCGTGCCGACGCCCGCCACCTGCAGCGCCCAGATATAATAGTCGACGCCCGTCGCCGGGCTGTAGTCGATGCCCGACAGCGGCGGATAAGCGAGCCAGCCGGTCTGCGCGAATTCACCCAGGAACAGCGAAGCCATCACCAGCACCGCGCCGCCCGTCGTCATCCAGAAGGAGAAATTGTTGAGGAACGGGAAGCTGACGTCGCGCGCGCCGATCTGGAGCGGGACGATATAGTTCATGAGGCCGGTGATGAAGGGCATCGCCACGAAGAAGATCATGATGACGCCGTGGGCGGTGAACACCTGGTCATAATGGTGGGCGTTGAGATACCCTTCCGACCCGTTGAAGGCGATCGCCTGCTGAAGGCGCATCATGATGGCGTCGGCAAAGCCGCGCAGGAACATGACGAGGCCCAGCACCATGTACATGATGCCGATCTTCTTGTGATCGACGCTGGTGAACCATTCCTTCCAGAGATAGCCCCAGAGCTTGAAATAGGTGAGCGCCGCGACCAGCGCCACGCCGCCCAGCACCACCGCGCCGAACGTCGCGACGACGATGGGCTCGTGCCAGGGGAAGGCGTCCCAGGTCAGGCGACCGAAGATCATCTGTGCTGTCGTCATGTCTCTTTACCGATGCTGGGCGTGCGCGTCAGCGCCGCCGTGAGAGCTGTGGTCCATCGCGGGCGCCTTCGCGCCGGGCGCGTCGGGGGCGGTTTCCTGCCCCTTATTCTGGTCGGTCTGTTCGATCACATGGCTTTCCGGGAAGTCATATTGCAGCCCCTGGGTGTCATGCGCGGATTCCTTGCCCGCGCCGCCCATCATGTCGACATGCATCAACTCGCCCATGCAGCGCTGGCCGGGCCGGGGGCAGAGGTTGACGACCGCGTCGAACAGCTTGGGGTCGGCGGCGGTGAAATAGGCGACCGGGGCCTTCTCGCTGGGCTTGGCGAGCGAGAGATAGAGGGTGCGGTCGAGCGGCACCTTGCTCGCCCGGACCAGCGCGACCCACTTGTCGAAGCCGGCCCGGTCCATCGCCTGATAGTTGAAACGCATATGGGTGAAGCCCGCGCCCGAATAGTTGGCGGACAGGCCCTTGCCGGACGCGGGCCGGTTGGCGACGGCGTTCAGCTGCGTCTTCATGCCCGGCATGGCGTAGATCTGCCCCGCCAGTTCGGGCACGTAGAAGCTGTTCATCACGGTCGATGCGGTGATGTCGAAGCGTACGGGCACGTTGGTCGGCACCGCCAGTTCGTTGACGGTGGCGATGCCCAGCTCGGGATAGATGAACAGCCATTTCCAGTCGAGCGCGACCACCTGCACCACCAGCGGTTTCGCCTTGGGATCGATCGCGGTCTTCGCGTCGATGCGGTCGAGCGGGCGGTAGGGGTCCAGCTTGTGCGTGCTGACCCATGTCAGCGCGCCCAGGCAGATGATGATGAGCAGCGGCGCCGACCAGATCAGCAGTTCCAGCTTCGTGCTGTGATCCCAGTCCGGATCATAGTCCTTTTCCGTGGCCTGGTTGCTGGCGCGATAGCGGATCGCGAACCAGACGACCATCGCCATCACCGGCAGCACGATGAGCAGCATCAGCGCGGTCGAGATCAGGATCAGGTCGCGTTGTTGCAGCGCAATATCGCCGGAGGGGTTCATCACGACCCAGTTGCACCCCGCGAGGGGTGCCGCCAGAATCGGGGCCGACCAGCGCAAAAGCCTGATCCGGTTGGGAGAGAATGGCTGAGACATGGCGCGCGCCTATCCTGTCTTCCGGGAGTCGGCCAGTGGGCAATTTGTCCCATTCTGTGCGGACGCAAAAATTATTACGGGGGTGGGATACTGCTTAGACTCTGGCGGTTTTCTGTTATGTTGCCTTTTCCTGGCCGCTGGCAGACGAGTAAACCGCGTCGGCGGCCCAGCCAAGGAGCGGATGCCTATGAGTTCTGGGGCCATTGCCTTCACCTCCACGCCACTTGAGGATGACGCGCGCAAGATCAACGCGCGTGACCATGCGATTGCGCCGGGTGATATTTCCATCGGTGTGATCATCGGTCGCACCTCCGAATTCTTCGATTTCTTCGTCTATGCCATCGCGTCGGTGATCGTGTTCCCCAGCCTGGTCTTCCCCTATGTGGATGCCCTGACCGGTACGCTCTATTCCTTCGCCATCTTCTCCGTGGCCTTCATCGCCCGCCCGATCGGATCGCTGGTCTTCATGGCGATCGACCGCCGCTATGGCCGCGGCACGAAGCTGACCGGCGCGTTGTTCCTGCTGGGCAGTTCGACCGTGGCGATCGCCTTCCTACCGGGTTACGAGACGATTGGCCATTATGCTGCATTAGTGCTGGTCATCCTGCGCGCCGCGCAGGGGATCGCGCTGGGCGGCACATGGGACGGGCTCGCGTCGCTGCTGTCGCTCAACGCGCCGCAGCACCAGCGCGGCTGGTATGCGATGGTGCCGCAGCTCGGCGCGCCGCTGGCGCTGCTGGTGGCAAGCGGGCTGTTCGCCTTCTTCCTGCTCAACCTGTCGCCGGAGGATTTCATCAGCTGGGGCTGGCGCTATCCCTTCTTCGTGGCGTTCGCGATCAACGTGGTGGCGCTGTTCGCGCGGCTGCGCATCGTGGTGACGAACGAGTTTGCGCGTCTGTTCGAGCAGCGTGACCTGGTGCCCTCGCCGGTGCTGCCGACCGTGAAGGCGGAGGGGCGCAACATCATCATCGGCGCGTTCGCCCCGCTGGCGAGCTTCGCGCTGTTCCACATGGTGACGGTGTTCCCCCTGAGCTGGATCGCGCTCTATACCAACCAGCCGATCGAGCGGTTCCTGATCATCGAGATGATCGGCGCGTCCGTGGGTTTGCTGGCGATCGTGGTGTCCGGTTTCATCGCCGACCAGATCGGCCGGCGTTCGCTGCTCGGCTGGTCGGCGGGCGGCATCGCGGTGTTCAGCGTGATGGCGCCGCTGCTGCTGAACGGCGGCGACCTGGGCGAAGTGGCGTTCATGATCCTGGGCTTCATGCTGCTCGGCCTTGCCTTCGGCCAGTCGTCGGGTGTGGTGGCGTCCAACTTCGCGACGGAGGCGCGCTATACCAGTTCGGCGCTGACGTCCGACCTTGCCTGGCTGGTCGGTGCGGGCTTCGCTCCGCTGGTCGCGCTGCTGCTGTCGGTGAAGTTCGGGCTGGCGGCGTCGGGCGTTTACCTGCTGTCGGGCGCGGTGGCGACGATGATCGCGCTGTACGTCAACAAGGAACTGGCGGGCCGGGACCGTTAACCGGCCGCTTTGCGCATCCGCGCCAGTGCCTTCCGGTCGAACCAGCCGGTGAGGCCTGGGCGGGGGCGCCAGCGGGGCAGCCATTCGCCATAGAGGCTTGAAAGGCGCGCGGGGAGCCCATCCGGCCCCTCGCGCGTCATGATGTCGGACAGGATGCGGTTCTGGAAGAAGCGCACCGAATAGCTGATGAGCCGCCGATATTGCATGACCCAGCTGGCAGGGCGGAGCAGGCTGACCTGTTCGCACAGGAAGCCCGCGCCGTCGCAGGCCAACACCCGGTCATGCACCCAATGGCTGTCCGCCTGAAGACCGGTGTGCGCGAGGCTGGCCACCAGCCCGTCGTCGCCGATCAGGTCTTCGGGCAGGCGCAGCCCCCGGTCGCGGATCGCTGCGACGAAACGTCCCGACAGGGCGTAAAGATCGCCGAATAGCCCGCCCTCGGCGCGCAGCCCGGCTTGGTAGGTGGCCGCCATCCGCCCGTTCATCGGCAGTCCGGCAGCGGCGTTGGCGGCGGGATGCGCGGCAAGATCGGCCGCCAGCGCGTCGATCGATCCGGCGACGATCTCCGCGTCGCCGTCCATGAAGATGACGGCGCTTTCCCCGCCGGTCAGCAGGTGGTGGACGGCGTGGTTCCAGGTGCGCGACTTACCGCCCTGCGCGATGTCGTGGACGATGACATTGGCGCGCCCGCCAGCCGCAGCCCGCGCGCGCTCTGCGGTCGCGTCGGTGGTGCCGTTCACCAGCACATGGAAGACGGTATCGGGTCGGTCGAGCGGCAGCGAGGCGAGGCAGCGGCCGATCCGGCGTTCCTCCTGATGCGCGAAGATGGCGACGGCTACGGAGGCCAGAGCGAGGGGCGGTTCGGCCGTCATCGGATCAGCGGAAATCCCAGCTTTGCTGGCCGTGCTGGGCGGCGTCGAGGCCCTCCGCCTCGGCCTCCGGGCTGACGCGCATGGGGATGAGGAGCGACACCATCAGCGCGGCGATGGCGCTGCCGACCAGCGCCCAGAGCGCGATGACGGCAAGGCCGATGCCTTGAGCGGCAAGCGCGCCCAAAAGGCTGACATTCTGTTCGAAGCCGACGCCGCCCAGCATCGGCAGCGCGAAGACCGGCAGGAGCAGAGCGCCGGCCGCGCCGCCCACGCCGTGGATGACGAAGATTTGCGCGGCATCGTCCACCCATTTGCCGGTGGCCAAGGCAGCGAGGCGGCAGAGGATCGCGGCGATGGCGCCGATCAGCATCGCGCCGCCAGTCCCTATGAGAGCGGCGGAGGCGGAGATGGCGGCGATGCCGGCCAGCGCGCCGGACAGGATGCCGGTGGCGCTGCTGCGACGGGCAAGCACGCGGTCGAGCAGAGCCCACAGGAGCGCGCCGGCGCAGGCGGCGAAATGATGGTTGAGAATGGCGGTCGCGGCGTCATCCGTCGCGCCGAGCGCCCAGCCGCCGACCGCGCCGGACAGGCCGATCCACAGCAGCGCGCCGCCGGTGAGGGCAAGCAGCGGGGCGTGGCCCGGCTGCGTCCGTTCGCGGCGACTGCCGACGATGAGCGCGAGTGCGAGGGCGGAAAATCCGGCCGTGGCATGGTCGGTCAGCCCACCGGCGAAATCCATGACGCCCAGCTCCGCCAGCCAGCCGCCTCCCCAGACGGCATGGACGACCGGCGCATAGACGATGAGCAGCCAGAGCGGGGCGAAGGCGAGCCACCAGCCGATCGCGGTCCGCTCCGCCACTGCCCCCACCATCAGCCCGGCGGCGAGCAGGGCAAGGGCGAGCTGAAACAGGACGAAGGCGGATTCCGGCACGGTCAGCCCGTCGCGCAGTGCCCCGAGATTGGCGAGCATCAGGTTCGCGCCGCCGCCCAGCCAACTATCGCCTGGCGCATAGGCAAGGCTGTAGCCTGCGACGGCCCACGCGAGCGAGACGGTTCCCGCCACGGCGGCGACCTGCGCCGCGACGGACAGGGCGCTGCGCACATTCACCTGGCCCGCAAAGCGCAGCATCAGTCCCGGTAGCGCAGCGAAAAGCAGCAGCAGGGCACAGAGGATCATCCAGCCGGTGTCGCCGCTGTCCGCGGCCGCCACCTGCGCGACGGCGGGCTGCGGGTTCGCCACCGCAAGGAACAGCAGCAGGGCATGGGGAAAGCGCATGAAATTCCGTTCGCTTATGATCTTTGCCGCGGGCTTAGCCGATGGGCGGTAAAGTTTTCGATAAGCATGGGGCGAATGCTTTGGCTGAAATGCGACAGGTGAAGTTCATACCATCGTGACGTTGAAAATGCGTCGGACGCGCTCGCGAGGCGCTTGCTTTGCGCGCGTGACGCGATTGGGAGGTGACGGAGACGCGACACTCGCGCCACGGTTGCGCTTCGGTGGCGCGACAGGAAGGCGACAGGGGGCAAGCGGGTTGCTGTGGCAGAAGGATGTGACGGGGCATAGATCCCTTGGATCAGAGGCTGCACGATTAGGAAAGGTGTGGGTTCGAGGGAGGAAGCGGGATGCCGGGTCGAGCCCGGCATGGCGGGGGTGAGGGGGGCGAAGGCGTTCGAGGCCTTGAGGTGCGGACGATGATTTCATCATTTGCGGAGTTGGTCATGGAATGCCAGACTGAGCCGATGGCTATCACCGGCAAGACCCTAAACGTTCTGGCTGCGATCATCTGGGGCTTAGCATTTTTCGTCATCCTGCTATTTCAAGGAAGATCATCCGGCCACATTCGGCCCGTGGATGTTGCTTTTATGGGCGCTCTGCTAGCCATCATCGGATTGGCGCTTTGGTGCGCGTTTGCAGGCTCACGACAACCTGAATGGTTCCGCGTCACCAGCGGACTTGTCCTGCTTGCGACAGGGATAGCGTTCTGGTTCGTGGTAGCGGCAGCAAGCGGCTAGATGTGGAGGCGGCCTACTTGGGCGAACAAATGACTCCTGAGAAACCTTGCCTCTTGCGTCATGCTGAACTTGTTTCAGCATCCATCTCCCCTCAAACCCGACGATTGATCCGGCGGGATGGACCCTGAAACAAGTTCAGGGTGACGATTGTGGCGATGGCGGGGGCAGGCCATTCCCGCCCTCCTCTTACATCGCTATCTTCGCGGCATGACTCGGGACATTCACAACATCGTCATCCTGACCGGCGCGGGGGTTTCGGCGGAGAGTGGCCTCGCGACCTTTCGCGGGCCGGACGGGTTGTGGGAGGGGCACAGGGTCGAGGATGTGTGCACGCCCGAGGCGCTGGCGCGGGACCGGGCGCTGGTGCATCGTTTCTATGACGAGCGGCGAGCGAAGCTGGGCGAGGTGGCACCCAATGCCGCGCATGAGGCGCTGGCGGCGCTCGACCGGGCGTGGGACGGCGAATTGCTGATCGTGACGCAGAATGTCGACGACCTGCACGAGCGGGCCGGGGCGAAGCGGTTGATCCACATGCATGGCGAACTGAAATCGGCGCTGTGCGCCGCGTGCGGGAAAGCGGTGCCGTGGGACGCGGCGCTGCCGCCGGGCAGCGTGTGCGACGGGTGCGGCAAGCCCGCGCTGCGGCCGGACATCGTGTTCTTTGGCGAGATGCCCTATCGGATGGACGAGATCGACGATGCGCTGGGGCAAGCCGACCTGTTCGTGTCGATCGGCACGTCGGGCGCGGTCTATCCCGCCGCCGGCTTCGTGCAGACGGCGCGGCATCATGGCGCGCGCACGCTGGAACTGAACCTCGATCCGTCTGCGGGGAGCTTCTATTTCCATGAAAGCCGGCTTGGTCCCGCGAGCCTGCTGGTGCCGGCACTGGTGCGGGAGCTGCTGGCATAAGCGCTCGCAAAATGCGCGGCTTATAGTATAGCGCGGGCCATGAGCATGGCGCAGCGGAGCATCGGGTGATTACTGTCCAGCGGGTGGCGAAGGCCGCCGGCAAGCATTTGACGAAGGGGCTGCTGAAGCTCCGCAAGGCGATGGGTGCGCGCCGCAATCGCGGCTGTCCGGCGTGCGGCGCGACCGTGGTCGGCTTCTTCCGCTATGGCGACAATGGCGAGTGGGGATGCCCCGAATGCAACGCGTCGCCGCGCGAACGGCTGATGAACTGGCTGATCGGTGAGGGGCGGCTGAGCGTGCCGGCGGACGGCGCGGTGCTGCATGTCGCGCCCAATGAGGCGAGCCTCGTGCGCCGTTTTTCTGTGGCGGCCGACTATGTGCCCGCCGACCTGCATCCGGAGATCTATCCGGTGCCCGGAATGCAGCGGATCGACCTGATGGAGATGGCGGACGAGGACCGGTACGACCTGTTCTACGCCAGCCATGTGATGGAGCATGTGCCCGATGACGGTGCCGTGCTGCGCAACATCCACCGCGCGCTGAAGCCGGGCGGGGAGGCGTGGCTGATCGTGCCGCTGTGGGAGAAGCCGACCGAGGACGGCAGTTTCGCCATGTCCCCGCGCGAGCGTGAGCGGCGCTTTGGCCAATGGGACCATGTGCGCCAATATGGACCCGACTTCGCCGACCGCATTCGCGCGGCGGGCTTTGATCTGGAGGAGATCGACGCAGCCTCCATCGACCCGGATGTGCGCCATTTCCACGCGCTGGACGACCGGCTGTTCCGCGCGCGCAAGCCGGCGGGAGCCGCGCGCGAGTGAGCCGCCGGGGGGGCGAGGGGCCGGGCCGGCTGGAAGGGTCCGCCCGCATCCTTGCGCTGGTGAAGCTGGCCAATGTAGGCATCATCATGGTCTGGGGCTTTGCCGTGACCTTCGTGTTCGTGCGCGTGCTGCCGATCGCGGAGTTCCAGGCGTTCCTGCTGCTGGTCGCCTTCGGCAACTTCACCATCTCGGCGGAATTCGGGCTGACCAGCATCATCTATGCCCGGTTGCGGCGGCACTGGTTAGGGGGCGAGGAGGCGGAGGTGCCAAGCGGGTTCCGGCTGGAGGAGATGGGCGTGCTGTTCCTGTTCCTCAGCCTGCTGGTCGGGGCCGGGCTGCTGATCCTATGCGGCGCGCTGGCGATGGGATGGCTGGATACGCGGATGCCGCTCCTTTTCCTCCTCTTCTTCCTGTCGGCCTGCCTCAATCTGCCGGCGCTGCTGGCGAAGCGCGCGCTGGCGGCGGTGGACGGCAATATGCTGTGGGAAATGCTGGATTGCGGGCGGCGGGTGGTGACGATTTCCCTGCTGGTCGCGATGCTGGGCGGGATGGACCCGCGCCTGTCGGTGGCGCTGCAACTGGCCGTCAGCATCGCCGTCATCGGATACGCCATCGGCCATGTGCACCGGCGGCTGGGGATGGAGCGGCGGCACTGGCTGGCCTTTCGCGTGGGTGGCGACCATGTGCGCGCGCATTATCTGCGCGACATCGGCGCGTCGGCGGCCTTCACCCTGTCGGACATCGTCGCCTATAATGCGCCCTATTTCACCATCGCGGCGGTGACGGCGGACCCGCGCCCGATGCTGCTGTTCGATTTCTTCTTCAAGATGTCGCGGTCGCTCTCGATGCTGGTGCGCGCGATGGTGGAGGCGGCGTTGCCGCGCATCACCCGCGCCTATCATGCGGGCGATGCGGCGCGGCTGAGGCAGTTGCTGGGAAGGGCGTTGGCGGCGGCGCTGCTGTTCGCCGCGATGCTGGCGGCGGTGCTGCTGGTGGCGGGGGAGCGGCTGTTCGCGCTGCTGTTCGACGGGCGGGCGGCGATCGATCGGGCGGACCTGTGGCTGATCGTCCTTGGCCTGGCTGGCCTCACCTTGCTGTGCGTGTCGGTCTATGTGCAGGGGGCGCTGGGGCGGTTCGGCTTGCTGCTGCGCCGGTCGCTGCCGTTTCTGGCGGGATCGCTGGCGAGCGCGCCGCTGGCGGCGCTGCTGTGGCCGGAGCGGTTCGATCTCGCCTTTCTGGCACTCTATGCGGTGACGCTGGCGGGCGTCGCACTGCTGCACATGGCTTCTCTGCGCAGGCTGGCGCGGGGATGAAGGTCGCCATGCTCGATCCGTCGCTCTTCACCGGGCGCTATGACGACAGCCTGTGCGCGGCTATTGCCGAGGCGGGCGCGCAGGTGACGCTGCTCGGCCGGCCGATGCGGGACACCGATGCGATCCGGCCGCAGGGCTATCGCTACGAACCGCATTTCTTTCGGGCGAGCGAAGCATTGCGTCGCGGGATCGGCGAGGGGCGCGCTTTTCGTCTCATCAAGGCGGCGGAATATGGGCTGGCGTGTGCGGTGGGCGACATCGCGCCGATGCGGTCGGCGGACATTGTGCATGTCCAGTGGATGCCGCTGGCGCCGGCCGATGCGATGCTGCTGCGCCGTTTGAAAAGGCGCGGCGTGGCGCTGGTCCATACCGTGCACAATGCCGAAGCCTATCATGACGATGCCGGGGTGCAGGGCAGGGGCTATCGCGCGCTGCTGGATATGTTCGACGCGCTGATCGTCCATGGCGACACGACGTTGGCGGCGCTGGTCGGGCAAGGGGTCGATGAGGCACGCATCCATGTGACGCCGCATCCACCGATGCGTCTGGCCGCTGCATCGGCTGAAGAACTGGCGGCGGTGCCCATGCCCGCCCGTCCGCGCCTGCTCTTCTTCGGCACGATCCGCCCGTACAAGGGCGTGGACCTTTTGATCGAAGCCTGCATCGCCTTATGGCGCACGGGACTGGATTTCGAGCTGGCGCTGGCGGGCAAGCCGTTCATGGATGTCGCGCCGATGGTGGAGGGGGTGGCAGGCGCGGGCTTTGCCGACCGGCTGGTCACGGATTTCGGCTTCCTGACCGAACCGAGGCTGGACGCGCATATGGCGCGGGCGGACATCATCGCCTTCCCCTATCGGCAGATCGATTCGAGCGGCGCGTTCCTGTCCGCGCTGCATCACGGCAAGGCGATGGTCACGTCCGACGCGGGCATGTTCGGCCTGTTGCCCGAGGGTGTAGCCGCGCGCGCGCAGGCGGGAAATGCGGCGGCGCTGGGTGAAGCCCTCTTGCCGCTGATCGAAAGCGCCGCCATCAGGCGGGAAGCAGGCGCGCGGGCGCGCGCCTATGGCGAGACGATGGGCAGCTGGAAGGACATGGGTTTGGCGACGATCGGCATCTACAAAACCGTGCTGGCCGGTCGCGCATGAACCGATATCGGCGCGAACTGCGGGACAGGTGGCTGGCGGTGCGACTGTCGCTGGCCGGACGCGCGCATCAATATCCCGAGGTACAGGCGCTGCGTCGGTTTCTGAGCGCCTTTTCGGTGGACTGCCTGATCGATGTCGGCGCGAACCGGGGCCAATATGCGACCATGGCGCGCAAGGATGCGGGCTATCGCGGGCTGATCCTGTCGTTCGAGCCCAATCCCGATGTGTTCGCGCAGTTGCAGCGCAATGCGGCTTCGGACGGCAAGTGGCTGGTGTTCAACATGGCGCTGTCGGATTTCGACGGGACGGCGCAATTCAATATCATGGCCGCCGACCAGTTCAGTTCGCTCAAAAATCCGGCGGGCGATCAGGATGCGGTGTTCGCCGAACGCAACAAGGTGACGAAGACGGTGGATATGCAATGCCGCCGCATCGACACGCTGCTGCCCGAACTGATGCAGAGCCATGGGTTCAGCCGTCCGTTCCTGAAGATGGATACGCAGGGCCATGACCTGTCGGTGTGCGAGGGCGCGGGCGAGGCGCTGGGCCGGATGGCGGGCGTGCAGACGGAACTGGGCGTGCGGCCCATCTATGACGGCGGGACCAATTATCGGCAGATGATCGACTGGCTGGAGGCGCGCGGCTTCGCGCCGTCCGCCTTCTTCGCCAACAATAAGGGCCATTTCCCGCTGCTGGTCGAAATGGACGGCATCTTCGTCAACCGGACGCTGGTGGGCGATTGAGAATGGGACCGGGCAGCGCCTTCGTCGATGCGCGCCGCCTGTATCTGGCGGGCGCCATCGGCCTTGCCCTGTGGCTTGGCGCGACATTCCTGTGGCACGTCACCTATCGGCAGGGCATCAGCTTGCCCGTCATCCTGTTTCTGGATCAGGATTTTCCCGCGCTTTTCGGCATGGCGATGCTGCTGGCGCTGGCCGCGCCATTTGCCGAAGGACGGGGTTTTGCCCTGCCGCCGCCCAGCGCCCGCATCGTCGTTCCGCTGATCGTGCTGCTGGGGCTGGCGGCATGGGCCGGCCATTATGCGCTGTTCCAGGATTATGCGATCAGCCGCGACGAGGAGGTCGCGCGCTTCGCCGCCGCCTATATGCGCGAAGGGCTGTTCGCGCGGCCGATTCCGGTGGAATGGGAGCCCTATCGCCGGGCGATCATGCCAGAATTCTTTTCCCCCTTCGGCGCGGCGGATTATTGGACGGCGGCCTATCTGCCGGTGAACAGTGCGATCCAGGCGCTTTTCTGGCAATTGGGCGACCCCAATCTGGCGGGGCCGGTGCTGTTGATGGCGGGCCTTGCCGCGCTGTGGCGGATCGCGGTACGGCTGATGCCCGATCGGCCGGACGCCGTGTGGGTGACGATCCTGCTCGGCTTCTCGTCCAGCCAGCTCTGGGTCACGGCGATGACCCCCTATGCCATGACCGGCCATTTCGCGCTCAACATGGTGTGGCTGGCGCTGGTGCTGCGCGGCGGGGTGATGGGGCATCTGGCGGCTGGCGTCGTCGCGCTGGTGGCGGCGGGGCTGCACCAGTGGCATTTCCCGCCGATCTTCATCATCCCCTTCATCCTGTGGATGCTGTTGGCGCGGCGATGGGGCGTGGCGGCGTTCCATGCACTGACCCTGGTCGCGATCGTGATCGTGTGGGCGAAGCTGTGGCCGGGCTTCCTGCTCCACGCGCTGGGCGCGCCGACCGACGTCCGCCCCTCGGCCGGTGTGGCGGACAAGGTGGGCAGCCTGTTCCAGCGACTGGGCGACCGGTGGCAGCCGCTGGTGAACCTCAGCCGCTATATGGCGTGGAACAACATCCTGATGGTGCCGCTGGCGGTGCTGGGGATCGCGGCGATGCGCTGGCGGGCGATGATCCGGGGGCAGGAGATCGCGCTGCCGCTGGCGCTTGGCTGCCTCGCCGGATGCGTGCTGGCGCTGGCGCAGGGCTATGGCTGGGGGTTCCGCTACGCCCATGGCTTCATCGGCCCCTTCTGCCTGCTGAGCGGGCTGGGCTGGGCGCGCTTTCGACCGGCGGGGGCGCTGCGGCCGTTGTTCGTCGGCCTTGCCATCACCGCGCTAGGCAGCGCCTTCCTGGTGTGGCGGACGCATGAATTCGTCGCGCCCTATGCCGCCAGCCACAGGCTGATCGACTCGAGCCAGGCGGACGTGGTGCTGATCGATCCGCGCGGCGGCCTCTACGTCACCGATCTGGTGCGCGGGCGGGATGGGGTGCCGGGCAAGCCCATGGTCATGAACCTGGGAATGCTGTCGCTGGAACAGGTGGACCGCCTCTGCCAATCCTATGTCGTCGAGCTCTTCGACCGGGCGGAGTTCCGGCCGCTCGGCGTCCCGCTGGCGCGCTGGCGGCTGGACCGTATGGACGCGCTGCGCGCCCATATGCGCGAGGCGGGATGCGACCGGCCGGTGCAGCCGCCGCTGCCCGAGACGATGGACGAGGCATTGGAGGCGGCGGGTAACGCGATGTAGCGATATTTCCGGCCGCTAAACGCGCCCGGTGCGCAGCGCCCTCGCCCAGTCGGGACGGCCATGCGCCTCCGCGTCGCGGGCCGCCTGGTCCCAGTCATAGTCGACGCAGAGCAACTCCGCCCGCCATGCGCCCTCCTTCTGCGTCAGCATGGCGTAGCGGGCATGGGGCGATCCGGTCTCCACCTTGTGCGGGTGGGGCCGGACATCGTCATAGGCGGGCAGGCCGACGCTGCCCGGATTGACGATCAGCGGACCGTTATCGAGCGCCACCACGCGCGGGACATGAGTATGGCCGCACAGGATGACGGGCGCGGGGACGGTGCCGGTCCGGGCCTTCACCTCTGTCGGCGTCGCTGCGCGGATGCCGTCTTCCGTCACGGTTTCCAGATAATAAGCGAGGTCGCTGTCAGGCGTGCCATGGACCAGCAAAATGTCGTCGGTCAGCCATAATGTCTCGGGCAGCGCCGCCAGCCAGGCGAAATGCTCGGGTCGCAAGGTGAGGGCGGCATGGCGGTCCGACAATCCCATCTGCTCGGGCGCCTGTTCCAGCAGCTGGCGCTCGTGATTGCCCCGGATTGTCGGCAGATCGAGCGCCATCAGCCGCTCGGCTGTCTCCATCGGGAACAGCCCGCCCGAGCAGATGTCGCCCAGATTGACGATCCGGTCGGCTCCCCGCTCGACGGCGTCGGCCAGCACCGCGTCGAGCGCGGCGATGTTGCCATGGATGTCGGAAAGGACGGCGATCTTCATCGCGGCATTCTAGGGACGTTGAGGCCAAGAGCAAATATCACCGGACTCACCCGGCGGGACTGCTCGCTTCCTGGCTGAGGGCGGGTTGGTCCTCGTCGCGGTAGAGCAGCATGACCGATCCGTCTTCGCCATCGACGGCGCGAATCGGCAGGCTGTATTGCAGGGCGGAGAGGAATTCGCGGCTGTCGGTGGTGCGGAAGCGGCCGCCGATGCGCAACGAGGAGACGCGCTGGTCGCCGATCAGGATCGGGGCGGCGCGGTAGCGGTTGAACTCGCCCGCTGCCTGCTCGATCGTCTCGCCATCCAGCTCGACCATCTGTTCGCGCCAAGCGGTGCGCTGGCCGATCAGCTTGGGGCCGAGCTGCGTCAGGGAAATGCGGCGGGGCTGGATCACCGCGCCGTTGCCGGCGGCGACCTTCTGCGCGGCGCTGCCGCCCGAGCGCACGGTGACCGCGCCCTGCGTGACCGTGAGTTCCACCAGCGAAGGGCGCAGGCGGACGTTGAAGGCGGTGCCGACCGCCCGGATGACGGCGGATCGCGCCTCGACGTCGAAGGGGCGGGTCTTGTCATGGGCGATATCGAAGGACGCTTCGCCCTTCAGGATGCGGGCGCGCCGGCCGTTTTCGGTAAAGCGCACCTCCGCCTCGCTGTCGCTGTTGAGGTGCAGGATGGTCCCGTCCGACAGCGCGATGTCGCGCATCTGGCCCACGGCGGTTTCGTAACGATCGACGCCGCTGAAGGTGCGGACGGTGACGATGGCGGCGACGATGAAGAGCATCACCGCGACGGCGGCGGCGACCATGATGTTGCGCGACAGGCGGCGCTGGTTCGCTTCATCGACGATGGGGGGCAGGCTGATGTCGGCAGCCGCGCTTTTCAGCCGCTCGGCGGCGTCCCAGGCGGCTTCGGCGCGGGCGAAGGCTATGGCATGGGCGGGGCTGGATTCGATCCAGGCGCAGATTTGGGCTTCGTCTTGCGGCGTGGGGTCGGCGTTAAGCCTGGCCAGCAGGCGCGCGGCTTCCGCTTCTATCGCGTTCCTGCTGTCGCCATCCGACTCTGGTCCCGACGCCCGCACGTTCGAAGTCCGTTTCCTCACGTTCCGCCCAGGCTCGCATAACTATTGCGATTGCTTTGGCCAGATGTTTTTCAACGGTAGAAACGGACAGGGACATTTCGTCCGCTATTTCCAGCATCGATTTTTCGTGGATGCGGCGGAGGATGAAGACGCGGCGGCATTGCGGGGGGAGCGACTCGACGATCGCCTCGACCTGGCGGAGCGCTTCGCGGGCGTGGAGCTGGGCCTCAATGCTGTTTTCGCCGCCGAGCAGTTCGAGGTCGGCGATGGTTTCGAAGCTGACCACCTTGTTGCGGCGGGCGGTGTCGATGACGAGGTTGCGGGCGATGGTGAAGAGATAGGCCCGGCCGGTCGTCACATTCTCCCAATTTTCCGTGGCATAGGCGCGGGTCAGAACCTCCGCGACCATATCCTCAAGCTCATGGGTGGAGGGGAGAATGCGGCGCAAACGGCCCCGAAGCGCCGCTTCCTGAGGCAGGATGACCGTTTTGAACCAGTCCAGTTTTGCGCGAACCCTGTGCACGTCGACCCCCTTGTTTGCCAGCCGCGCCTCTCCCGCCTTTCTTTATTTTGTAACAGTCAATCATGCTTGCAGGGGGCTGTCCAGCCGTAGGGTCAGCATTTTTTGACGATCGTGCTGAAAGTTCCGAAATGGTGAAAATAAATTGTGGATATGTGGCTCAGGGCGCACAGTTCGTGCGCCCCGGCCTTGATACGGATCAGTCCGGTGGCGGGGGAAGCTCGGCCGGGGCGCTGTCGGGCTGGTCATAGTCCGGGCCGACCGGCGCGATCTCGTCCGGCTCCTGCATCGGAGTCTCGTCCGGGCTCGATGGCGGGGGCATTTCGTCGGGCGATTGCGGCTCGATGATGTCGGGCGCGGGAATGCCGTCCGGGCCGGTGTCGGGACGCGTGGCCATCTGTCTCTCCTCTGTCATGCAAGGGGCCTACGCTTGGGCGACAGGGGGGTTCCGTGTGCGTCGCCACTATCCCTTGCCTCTTATCGCGCTTTTCTCTATGCCGCGCCGACCGGCGACCGATGCGGGCGTGGCGAAACTGGTAGACGCGCCAGATTTAGGTTCTGGTATCGCAAGATGTGGGGGTTCGAGTCCCTTCGCCCGCACCAGTGCGCCGCCTGCGGCCAAGCCACCGAAATTCAGCTGAAGAAAGCGTTTGAGAGAAGAGATGCACACTGTCGAGACGTTGAACGAGGGCCTGAAGCGCGCCTATACCGTGACCATCACGTCGAAGGATATCGACGCCCGCGTCGATAAGGAAGTGAAGGCGATCGCCCCGCAGGTGAAGATGCCCGGCTTCCGCCCCGGCAAGGTGCCGGCGAACCTCGTCAAGAAGATGCACGGGGAATCGCTGCAACGCGACGCGCTCAACAATTCGATCCAGGACAGCATCCAGAAGCTGATCGCCGACCAGAAGCTGCGCCCTGCGATGCAGCCTTCGGTCGAGCTGGACGAGAATTTCGAGTTCGGCAAGGATGCTGAGGTCAAGGTCGAGCTGGAAGTGCTCCCCGAAATCGCGGCGCCCAGCATCGAAGGCCTGAAGCTGGAGCGGCTGACCGCCGAGGTGCCCGAGGCGCAGGTGGATGAAGCCGCCGGCCGCATCGCCAGCCAGCAGGGCGCGCTGGAGGAATATCCCGCCAGCCACAAGGCCAAGGATGGCGACACGCTCTCCATCGACTTCGTCGGCAAGGTCGACGGCGAGGCGTTCGAGGGCGGCACCGCGCAGGACGTAAAGCTGAAGATCGGTTCGGGCCAGTTCATCCCGGGCTTCGAGGAACAGCTGACCGGCATGAAGAAGGGCGACGAGAAGACCATCACCGTCACCTTCCCCGAAGATTATGGCGCGGAGCACCTGGCCGGCAAGGAAGCGACCTTCGACATCACGGTCAAGGCGATCCTGGACGGCGACAAGCCCAAGCTGGACGATGATTTCGCCAAGTCGCTGGGACTTGAAGGGCTCGACAAGCTCAAGGAACTGCTCAAGGGGCAGATCGAGCAGGAGCATAACGGGCTCACCCGCACCTATATGAAGCGCAAGCTGCTGGACCAGCTGGCCGCCGCGCATGATTTCGACGTGCCGCCGAGCATGGTGGAGGCCGAGTTCAACCAGATCTGGCAGCAGCTTCAGCATGAAGCCAGCCATGAGGAAGATCCCGAAGCGGCGCTGAAGGAAATGGAAGCCGAGAAGGACGATTATCGCGCCATTGCCGTGCGTCGCGTCCGCCTGGGCTTGCTGCTGTCGGAAATCGGCCAGGCGAACGGCGTCACCGTGTCGGATCAGGAAATGAACCGCCTGATCATGCAGGCCGCGCAGCAGTATGGCCCGCAGGACCGCGAGCGCTTCGTGCAATATGTGCGGCAGGATCCGATGGCTGCCGCCCAGCTGCGCGCGCCGCTCTATGAGGACAAGGTCGTCGACTTCCTGTTCGAGAAGGCGGAGATCACTGACCGCACGGTGACTCGCGAGGAACTGGAAGCAGCGATCGAAGCCGAGGACGGCGACCTGAAGCCGCATGTCCATGGTCCGGGCTGCGGCCATGACCATGATCATGACCATGGCGAGAAGCCCAAGGCGAAGAAGGCTGCTGCCAAGAAGAAGGCCGAAGAGCCCGAAGCCGACGCCGCCCCGGCCGCCGAAGAGGTGAAGGCGCAGGACGCGCCGAAGAAGGCCGCGCCCAAGAAGGCCGCCGCGAAGAAGGAAGAAGCCGTCGCTGAGGACGCCCCGGCCGCCGAGGAGAAGCCCAAGAAGAAGGCTGCTCCCAAGAAGGCCGCCGCCAAGGCCGAATAATCCGGCGTTTCTGCCGCAGGAACAAGCGCCCGGCTTCCCCCGAGAAGCCGGGCGCTTTTCATTTCGGCGGCGGCATGGCAGATGAAATGTTAAACATGATGGTCCATGGCAGCGGCATGGACAGGGAATGGCAGCAGCGATGAAGGAATATCCGCCGATCACCGGCGACAGCGCGACCGGGGGCGCGGAGGGGGCTGTAGCGGCGGCGGGGCCGCGCATCGCCGTGATCCTGCCCTGCTACAACGAAGCCGGCGCGATCGTGCAGACGGTGGCGGATTTCCGCCGCGCGCTGCCCACCGCCGACATCTATGTGTTCGACAATAACAGCAGCGACGGCAGCCGCGAACTGGCGGCGGAGGCGGGCGCGATCGTCCGCCGCGTGGGCCAGCAGGGGAAGGGCCATGTGGTGCGCCGCATGTTCGCCGATGTGGATGCCGACATCTATGTCATGGCCGATGGCGACGCCACCTATGAGGCCGCCGCCGCGCCGCGCATGGTCGCCGCCATGCTGGAAGACAATCTGGACATGGTCGTGGGCGCGCGCCGCGACGAGGTGGAAGCGGCCTATCGGCGCGGCCACCGTTTCGGCAACTGGGCGCTCACCGGCCTTTTGAAGCAGCTGTTCGGCCGCAGCTTCACCGACATCCTGTCGGGCTATCGCGTCTTTTCCCGCCGCTTCGTGAAGAGCTTCCCCGTCCTGTCCGCCGGTTTCGAGATCGAGACCGAGATCAGCGTCCATGCGCTGGAACTGGCCATGCCGGTGGCCGAGGTCATGACCGCCTATGGCGCGCGCCCCGAAGGATCGGTGAGCAAGCTCAGCACCTATCGGGACGGATGGCGCATCCTGCGCACCATCATCACGCTGTACCGGGTCGAACGGCCGGTGCTGTTCTTCGGCATCATCGCCGCTTTCCTGGCCGCGCTGGCGCTGGGGCTGGCGGCGCCGCTGGTCGTTACCTATATGGAGACGGGCCTTGTGCCACGCTTCCCGACCGCCATCCTCGTCACCGGACTGATGATCCTGGCCACATTATCCATGATGTGCGGCCTCATCCTCGACACGGTGGTGCGCGGGCGGCGCGAAGTACGGCGGCTTTCCTATCTTGCCTTCCGCGCGCCATCCGACTTCGCGCGGCGCGATTGACGGCCCGCGCGGTCCTGCGCGTCCCCCCTTGAACCATTCCGCTTTTGTCCCGATGTAGGGCGTGGGCAAAAGCAATCACCCGGAAAAGAGCAACAATGACCGATATCATGTCCGATCCCATGGCCGCGCTGGTCCCCATCGTCATCGAACAGTCGAACCGCGGCGAACGCAGCTTCGACATCTATTCGCGCCTGTTGCGGGAACGGATCATCTTCGTCACCGGCCAGGTCGAGGATCATATGGCCTCCCTGATCGTCGCCCAGCTGCTGTTCCTGGAATCGGAAAATCCGAAGAAGGACATCTGGATGTACATCAACTCGCCGGGCGGCGTTGTGACGGCGGGCATGGCGATCCACGACACGATGAAATATATCCGGCCACAGGTCGGCACCGTGTGCATCGGCCAGGCCGCATCCATGGGCAGCTTCCTGCTGGCAGCCGGCGAGCCGGGCAAGCGCATCGCGCTGTCCAACGCGCGCATCATGGTGCACCAGCCGTCGGGCGGCGCGCAGGGCATGGCGTCGGACATCGAGATCCAGGCCAAGGAAATCCTGCGCATCCGCCGTCGCCTCAACGACCTGTACGTCAAATATACGGGCAAGAGCCTGGAGGAAGTCGAGCGGGCGATGGACCGCGACACCTTCCTGGAAGCGGACGAAGCCAAGGCGTTCGGTCTGGTCGACGAAGTGTTCGACCGCCGGCCCGTCTCGGCCGAAACAACAGAGGGCTAAAGGCTATCTTTACCGCGGTGCGCCATTTTGACCCCTTGTGGAAGGGGCGCGCCGCGGTCTAGGATGGACTTTGGACCAGAAAATCCCCCGATCGAACCCGGTCAGGCGACCGGCAGGGCGGGGGAAGAGAGAAAAAGCGAATGACTAAGCTTACCGGTTCGGACTCGAAAAGCACACTTTACTGCTCCTTCTGCGGCAAGTCGCAGCATGAGGTGCGTAAGCTGATTGCCGGGCCGACCGTCTTCATCTGCGACGAATGCGTGGAATTGTGCAACGACATCATCCGTGAGGAGACCAAGGGCGGTCTCGTCGGCCGGAAGGATGGGGGCGTGCCGACCCCGCAGGAAATCTGCGATGTGCTCGACGATTATGTGATCGGCCAGAACCGCGCCAAGCGGGTGCTGTCGGTCGCGGTCCACAACCACTATAAGCGCCTGAACCACGGCTCCAAGCCGGGTGAGGTGGAACTGGCCAAGTCCAACATCCTGCTGGTCGGCCCGACCGGCTGCGGCAAGACGCTGTTGGCGCAGACGCTCGCCAAGACGTTCGACGTGCCCTTCACCATGGCGGACGCGACGACTCTGACCGAAGCGGGCTATGTCGGCGAGGATGTGGAGAACATCATCCTCAAGCTGCTGCAGGCGTCCGACTATAATGTCGAGAAGGCGCAGCGCGGCATCGTTTATATCGACGAGATCGACAAGATCAGCCGCAAGGCCGAGAACCCCTCGATCACCCGCGACGTGTCGGGCGAGGGCGTGCAGCAGGCGCTGCTCAAGCTGATGGAAGGCACCACGGCCTCGGTTCCGCCACAGGGCGGGCGCAAGCATCCGCAGCAGGAATTCCTTCAGGTCGACACGACCAATATCCTGTTCATCTGTGGTGGCGCGTTCGCGGGGCTGGAAAAGATCATCGGTGATCGGCTCGAAGCCAAGTCGATCGGCTTCGGCGCGCATGTCGCCGCGCCGGAGGAGCGCAAGACCGGCGAGCTTCTGCGTCAGAGCGAGCCCGAGGATCTGCTGAAGTTCGGCCTGATCCCCGAATTCGTCGGTCGCCTGCCGGTGATCGCGACACTGGAGGATCTGGACGTGACCGCTCTGGTCAAGATCCTGGTCGAACCCAAGAACGCGCTGGTGAAGCAATATGCCAAGCTGTTCGATATGGAGAATGTCGAACTCAGCTTCACGGACGACGCGTTGACCGCGATCGCGAAGAAGGCGATCGAGCGGAAGACCGGCGCGCGCGGATTGCGGTCGATCCTGGAAGCGATCCTGCTCGACACCATGTTCGACCTGCCGTCGATGGAGGGCGTGGGCGAAGTGGTGGTGGACAAGGATGTCGTCGCCGGCACGAAGGAGCCGATTCGCGTGTTCAGCGACAAGAAGAAGCGGGCCGAAGACGCGGCCTGATCTCGGTTAGTCCGGGGTGACGTGATTGAGGGGTCGGCGATCGCATCGCCGACCCTTTTCTCATACGGTTCCTTGCGCCGCACAAAAAATCCTGCCGCGTTGCAAAATTGCACCACTGTTCAACGAGCAGTATGAATCGCCATAAATTCTATTATTTTCAATAGGTTGATGAAGTTCTTATGCCGTCCTGCGGGGGGCGTGGCGGGGTCGGCGTGCGAATGTGACAGTCTCGCTGGCGCATTGTAACAAAATTGCAATCGACGCATCACAGGGGCGTCGTCAGGCGCCGCCAAAAGCGGCCGCGGCTTGAAATAAAGCATGAACGGGGGCGCACGCGCCACTCTTGAAAAGGGACAAGGGTCATATGAAGCATTTGAAGATCTTGCTGGCTGCGGGCGCTGCCTCGGTCAGCATGACGGCCGCGATGGTGGCCCCGGCGCATGCGCAGGAAACCACCTCCTCTATCCGCGGAACGGTGACGGCCCAGGGCGCGCCGGTCGTTGGTGCGACCGTCACGGTAACGCATGTTCCTTCGGGCACGACCGTCAATGCGGTGACCGGCGCAAGCGGGGCTTTCAACGCGACCGGCCTGCGAGTCGGTGGCCCCTTCACCGTGCGCGTTGCCGCTTCCGGCTATCAGAACACCGACGTCACCGATATCTTTACTGTGGTGTCGCAGCCCTACGAGCTGCCGGTCGAACTGGCCAGCGAAGGTGATGCAATCATCGTCACCGCCTCCAGCGTGAAGGGCGCCGGTCTCAAGGCCTCGGGTCCGACCACGGTCCTGACCGCCACAGACATCGCTCAGGTCGCGTCGCTGAACCGCGACGTTCGCGACCTCATGCGCCGTGATCCCTTCGCGCGCCTTGACGATAGCCCGACCGGCGGTCGCGCAGTATCGTTTGCGGGCCAGAATGCCCGCTTCAACCGCTTCTCGATCGACGGTGTCCCCGTTACCGACAATTTCGGCCTGAACCCGGACGGCCTGCCGACCCGTCGCTCGCCGGTTCCGTTCGACGCCATCGCGCAGTTCCAGACCATGGTCGCTCCGTTCGACGTGCGCGAAGGCAATTTCCAGGGCGGCGCGATCAACGCCATTCTGAAGTCGGGCACCAACGAATTCCACGGCACCGGTTTCTACGCCTATTCGTCGGACGAACTGACCGGCAAGGAGACGAAGGCGGGTCCGGGTGTCCCCACCGGCCGCGTGACGCTGCCCAACTTCACATTCAAGAATTATGGTGCCGAACTGTCCGGCCCGATCATCAAGGATCGGCTGTTCTTCATGGTCGCGGGCGAGCGCATTCGTGCCGGCACGCCGATCGCCGAAGGCACCGCCGGCAACAATGCCGGTACGGTCATTCCGAACATCACGGACGCTCAGGTCGCCCAAATCCAGGACATCGCCCAGTCACGCTACAACTACGACACCGGCGGCGTCCTCAACAACAGCAACGACCGTGACGACCGCCTGGTGGCCCGTCTCGACGCCAACCTGTCCGACACGCAGCGCGCGTCGCTGACCTACATGTACACCAAGGATTCGATCCAGTTCAACCAGAACACCTTCGCAACCGGCAATCCCGGCCTCGGCCTTGCGTCGAACGGCTATATCTCGTCGAACCGCCTGCATACCGGCGTGTTCCAGCTGAACTCGGACTGGAGCGACGAGTTCTCGACCGAAGTTCGCGCCTTCTACAAGGATTACAAGCGCGGGCAGGATCCGGTGATGGGCCGCGGCTTCGCGCAGTTCCAGGTCTGCACCGCGCCGACCTCTGACCGCACCGCACCCGGCTCGGCCGGCGCGGGCGCATCGACCGCTTGCCAGCCCGGCTTCGGCACGGTGAGCTTCGGTCCGGACGTTTCGCGTCAGTCCAACTCGCTTACCAGCCGCACCTATGGCGGCACGCTGGCGGGTCGCCTGACGCGCGGCGATCATGACCTGCGTATCTTCGGGGAGTTCTCCGACACGAAGATCTTCAACCTGTTCTTGCAACGCACGGCCGGCGATTATTATTTCGACTCGATCGCGGACTTCCAGGCGGGCAATGCGCAGCGTTTCCGTTACCAGAACGCCGTGCCGTCGCTCGATCCGAATGAGGCCGCTGCGCGCTTCCGTTATCAGACCTTCACCTTCGGCATCCAGGATACCTGGCGGCTGAACGACATGCTGACGCTGGCATATGGCGCGCGCTATGACCTCTATGGTGGTGACAGCAAACCTGCGACGAACCAGAATTTCGTCAACCGCTATGGCTTCTCCAACACGGCCTATATCGACGGTCGCGGCATTTTCCAGCCGCGTGTCGGCCTGGACTTCAAGCCGACCAGCGACCTGACGATCCGCGGCGGCGGCGGCATCTTCGCCGGCGGTTCGCCCGACGTGTATGTGTCGAACAGCTTCTCGAACACCGGCTTCCTGTCGAACTCGATCGATGTGCGTCGCAACAATGATGGCAGCATCACCGGAGCGGGTACTGACGTCGCCAGCGGAAATGCGGTGTTGACGAACGTCAATGGCTCGACGATCCCGGCCGCAGGCAATGCCCTCGTAACCAACGCTGCCTCCTCGGCCACCGCGCCGGTCAATGCGCTGGATCACAAGTTCAAGGTGCCTTCGCAGTGGCGCGCAACCTTGTCGGCTGACTGGGCTCCGCGCGACACGTTCCTGGGTAATGGCTGGAACTTCGGTGCCGACTTCTTCTATTCGTCGGTCCGCAATCAAGTGTTCTTCACCGACCTGCGTGTAGTTCCCACCGCTCTGCGCACGCCTGACGGCCGCGTACGCTACGCTTCGGTCACGACGTTCGGCGACGCAAACAACGACCTGTTCCTGACCAACACCACCAAGGGTCGCAGCTATGTTGCGGTGGCCCGCATCGATAAGAGCTTCGACTTCGGTCTGGACCTGGGTGTCAGCTACACCTGGCAGGACATTACCGATCAGGCACCGGCAACCTCCTCGACCGCCTCGTCCAACTACGGCAACGGCGCGTTCCTCGACGCCAATGGCGCGGCTGTCGGCACGTCGAACGACGAAGTGAAGCACAATATCAAATATCGTGTGAACTTCAGTCACGCCTTCTTCGGCGACTACAAGACCAACTTCGCCTTGTTCGGCGAGACCCGCATTGGCCGGCCCTACAGCTACACGATGCAGGACACCTCGCAGAATCGCAGCGCCATCTTCGGTACGACTGGATCGAACTCGCGTTACCTGCTCTACGTGCCGACCGGTCCGAACGACCCGCTGGTCTCCTATGACAGCGCGGCAACCCAGTCCTATCTCGACGGGCTGATCGCCAGCACGAAGCTGGGCAAGTTCCGGGGTGGCATCGCGCCGCGCAACGCCTTCAATTCCAAGTGGTTCACGAAGATCGACCTCCATGTCGATCAGGAAATCCCGACCGGTCTTGGCAGTTCGCGCATCACGCTGTTCGCGGATATCGAGAATTTCACCAACTTCCTGAACAAGAAGTGGGGTCAGATCCGCGAGTACACTTTCCCGTACAATGTGATCGCGGTTCGCGCGCAGTGTCTGACCACGCCGGTCGCCACTGGCACCAACCCGACCGCTGCCCAGCAGACGGCGAACACCGGCCAGGCTTGCGCGCAGTATCGCTACTCCGCGCCGACCAACACGCCGACCGACACGATCTATTCGCGTCAGTCGCTCTACACGATCCGCGTGGGTGCCCGCTTCACCTTCTAAGAGGCGTGGTTGCGTGAAAAAAGAAAAGGGCGGGGAGCGATCCCCGCCCTTTCTTGTTGGAGCGGCTGCTGTCCTATCGAAGGGCGGTGCGGCAGGTTGGTCGTTGCTGGAACGAGCCTGCATTCCGATAGGATCAACGCCGCGCAATTTTATGATGAATTATACGGGAAATATGCGAAGTTAAGCGCAGGATTTCCTATTTCATCTGAGGCAGCTGTCCAGCCCGTCGCGCTGGACGATGCCGATGCGGCGGGCGATGCTGTTGCCGTAGCGGCGGGTGAAGCCGCCGGGCGCGACGGCGGCGCGGCGCTTGGGCAGGGGGAGGACGGCCGCGATGCGGGCGGCTTCGGCGCGGGTCAACTTGCCCGCGCCATGATGGAAATAGCGGATCGCGCCGGCCTGCACGCCATAGGTGCCGATGCCGGTTTCCGCGACGTTCAGATAGACTTCCATGATCCGCCGCTTGCCCCAGATCGCTTCGATGAGGACGGTGAACCAGGCCTCCAGCCCCTTGCGCACGAAGCCGCCGCCCTGCCACAGGAACACGTTCTTCGCCGTCTGCTGGCTGATGGTGGAGCCGCCGCGGATGCGGCCGCCGCTGGCATTGTGGATCGCCGCCTTCGCGATGGCGTCTACGTCGAAGCCGTGGTGGAGGCAGAATTTCCCGTCCTCCCCCGCGATCGCGGCGCGTGCCATGTTCGGGTCGATCTCGTCCAGGCTGGTCCAGTCCTTGGTGATGCCATTGGAGTCCAGCAGCATCGTCCATGTGACGGGCGGGGGCACGAAGCGGTAGAGGACGGTCATCGCCACCGAAAGGACGATGAAGCCGAGCAGGATCTTGAACGGGATGGCGATCCAGCGGGAGCGGCGGCGGGCGGCGGAGACGGAAGGAGCGGTCATGCCGCCAGCCTAGCGCGCCTGCGGCAGGGTTCAAGCGGCGGCGGTTCAGGCGGCGGCGAGCGTCTGTGGCCGTCCGCGATTGATGAGCAGCACCAGGCCCGCGCCGACCAGGCAGAGCAGGCCGGCGGCGATGAAGGCGGGCATGTAGCTTTGCCAGACGGTGCGCGACAATCCGCCGCCCAGCGCCGCGCTGGCCGCGCCCAGCTGATGCCCGGCGAAGATCCAGCCGAAGACGATGTTAGCCTTTTCAGGGCCGAAGCGCTGCGCGGTCAGCTTCACCGTCGGCGGGACCGTCGCCACCCAGTCGAGGCCATAGAAGACCGCGAAGATGGACAGGCTGTAGAGCGAGAAGTCGCTGAAGGGCAGGTAGAGCAGCGAAAGGCCGCGCAGGCCATAATACCAGAAGAGCAGCCAGCGATTGTCGAACCGGTCGCTGAGCCACCCAGATGCCAGCGTGCCGGCGAAGTCGAACAGGCCCATCATCGCCAGCATCGACGCGGCGCCGACCGCCGCCAGCCCATAGTCGCCGCAGAGCGATATGAAATGCGTCTGTACGAGGCCATTGGTGCTGGCCCCGCAGATGTAGAAGGAGAAGAAGAGGATCCAGAATGTGGGGACTGACGCCGCTTCCCGAAGGATCGTGAGCGGCGTCAGCAGCAGCGCGCCGAGGCTGTGCGGCTGGGGCGGGGCGGGCTGAACCTGCGTGTCGCCATAGGGCGGCAGGCCAAGGTCGGACGGGCGGTCCCGCATCAGCAGCAGCACGACCGCCGCGGCCAGCAGAATCGCGCCGCACACCAGCAGCAAGGCCGCGCGCCAGCCATGATCTTCCGTCAGGCTGGCGAGCAGCGGCAGGAAGGCGAGCTGCCCAGTCGCCGTGCTGGCCGAGAGGAGACCCATGACGAGACCGCGCCGGTCGCTGAACCAGCGAGTCGCCACCGTCGCGCCGAGCACCATGGCGGTAAGACCCGTACCAAGGCCGATCACCACCCCCCAGAGCAGCATCAGCTGCCACAGGCTGGTCATGCCAAGCGACAGCAGCAGCCCGCCGATCACGATCGACAGCGAGATGAGCATCATCCGCCGCACGCCGAAGCGGTTCATGAAGGCGGCGGCGAACGGCCCGATGCCGCCGAACAGGAGGAAGCGGATGGCGAGCGCGCCGCTGATGTCGGCGGCGCTCCAGCCGAACTCCTTCTGCAGCGGCACGATGAACACGCCCGGCGCGCCGACTGCGCCCGCCACCACCAGCATGGTCAGGAAGGTCGCGCCCACCACGGCCCAGCCATAATGGACGTTGCGCGCGGACAAGCGGATGGCGAGGGCGTTGGAGAGCATCGGATTCCCCTGCGTGGCGAAAGGCCTGGTGTTAAATGACGATCGTCATATATAAGTCAAGGGCCGGTTGAGAAGGACAGGATATGAAGGTGAGCCGCGAGCAGGCATCCCGCAATCGGGAAAAGGTGGTTGAGACCGCGTCGCGGCTGTTCCGCGCGCACGGCGTGGACGGCGTGGGCATCGGCGAGGTGATGCGGGCCTGCGACCTGACCCATGGCGGGTTCTATAACCAGTTCGAGTCGAAGGACGCGCTGGCGGCGGAAGCCTGCGCGGCGGCGCTGGCAAAGAGCGCTGCGCGGTGGAGCGGGATTGCCGCAGAGGCGAAGGATGCCGCCGCCGCTATCGCCGACGACTATCTGAGCCCGCGAAATCGCGACGCACCCCAGACGGGCTGTGCGCTGATCGCGCTGGGGCCGGATGCCGCGCGGAAAGGCGGCGATCTGGCGGGGGCGTTCCGGAAGGGGTTCGAGGAACTGGCAGGCATATTGGAACAGGCCGGCGAGATGGATCGATCAGCGGCGCTGGCCCGCATGGCGCAGATGGTGGGAGCGCTGGTGCTGGCCCGCGCGGTCGGCGACGCGGACCTGTCCGACGAGATTTTGCAGGCGGCGCGGGACGCCGCAGGGTAGTTCGCTTGCGATCGGACACAAAAAAGGCCCCGGATCGCTCCGGGGCCTTTTCGCCATGGGGGCTTGGGTCAGATGGCGGCGAGCTTTGCCATGCGACCGATCCGGTCGCCGGCAATGCGCATCATCGCCTTCTGTAGCTTTTCAAAGGCGCGAACCTCGATCTGGCGGACGCGTTCGCGCGACACGCCATAGACCTGGCTCAGTTCCTCCAAGGTCTTGGGCTCCTCGGCAAGCCGACGCTCTGCAAGAATGTGCTTCTCGCGGTCGTTGAGGTCGTCCATCGCCTCGACCAGCATGTCGTGCCGCAGAACCTTTTCCTGCTCGTCGGCGACGCGCTCGTCCTGCAGCGGATCGGTGTCGGCCAGCCAATCCTGCCACTGGCCTTCGCCATCCTCGCGCATGGGGACGTTGAGCGACGTGTCGCCGCCCATCGCCATGCGGCGGTTCATGGAGACCACGTCATCCTCGCTGACGCCAAGATCCTTGGCGATCTTCGCGACATCCTCGGGACGCAGGTCGCCATCCTCGAACGCTTCGATATTGTTCTTCATCCGGCGAAGGTTGAAGAACAGCTTCTTCTGCGCCGCGGTGGTGCCCATCTTCACGAGCGACCAGGAGCGGAGGATGAATTCCTGGATGGAGGCGCGGATCCACCACATGGCGTAGGTCGCCAGCCGGAAGCCGCGGTCCGCCTCAAACTTCTTCACGCCCTGCATCAGGCCGATATTGCCTTCGCTGATGAGTTCGCTGACGGGCAGGCCGTAGCCGCGATAGCCCATCGCGATCTTCGCCACGAGGCGCAGGTGCGAGGTCACGAGTTGCGCCGCAGCCTCAGGATCCTGATGTTCCTGATACCGTTTCGCCAGCATATATTCCTGCTCGGGGGTGAGCAGCGGAAACTTGCGGATTTCCGACAGATAGCGGTTGAGGCTGGCTTCACCGCCCAGCGCCGGAACCGCGGGGACATTGCTCTTGGCCATGTCGTCACCTTTCCCTTTCATGCGCGGCGGGACCCAGAAGAGGCGTCGCTGCGCCGTCGCAAACTTGTCAAAACCTATACGTGAAGCTCGCTTAACAGTTCCTGCATATCGACGGGCAATGCACTTTGGAACAGCAGGGGCTTATCCGTTACGGGATGTATGAACCCCAGTGTTTTCGCGTGCAATGCCTGCCTTTTGAAACCCAGCGTTTCCAGTATCGATTTGAAACCTTTCCTCTCTCTACCGTAAAGCGGATCGCCGATCAAGGGGTGTCCGATATGCGCCATATGGACGCGGACCTGATGGGTGCGGCCCGTTTCCAGCCTGCATTCCACCATAGCCGCCCCCTTGAGCCGCTCAATCATACGATAGTGTGAGCGGGCGTGCTTGCCGCGTCCTTCCCGATGAACGGCCATCTTCTTTCGATCGGCGTCGGAACGGCCGATCCACGTATCGACGACGCCGCTAGGGGGCACGGGGTGGCCATAGACGATGGCGGCGTAGAGCCGATCGATGCTGTGATCCTTGAACTGGCGGGCAAGCCCCTCATGCGCGCGGTCGGATTTGGCCACGACCAGCAGGCCTGATGTGTCCTTGTCGATCCGGTGGACGATGCCGGGGCGCGCCACGCCGCCGATGCCCGAAAGCTGACCGTCGCAATGGTGCAGCAAGGCGTTGACCAGCGTCCCGTCCAGATTGCCGGCGGCGGGATGGACGACGAGGCCGGCGGGCTTGTCGACGACGATCAGGTCCGCATCCTCATGCACGATGACGAGCGGAATATCCTGCGCCACGGTGTCAAGCGGTGTGGGATCGGGCAGGGCGATGGTGAAGGACTGGCCGGCCGCGACTTTCATCGAGGCGCTGATGCGGCCCGGTTGCTCGCTGCGGACATGCCCTTCGCCGATCAGCGCCTTGAGTCGCTCGCGCGAGAGGTCGGGCAGCAGATCGGCCAGGGCGCGGTCCAGCCGCAAGCCGTGCTGCGCCTCCGCGATTGCCGCTTCGATGATGGAAACCCCCGAACCCATGAGGTAGGGATGTAGGAATGAAGGTCGCGATATCAAGGGGATTGATGGAACAAATCGTGGCCCTGGCGGCTGAAAGCCGGAACGAGGTGTGCGGTTTGCTGCTGGGAACGCGGGGCCGGATCGACGCGATAGTGCCGGCCGCCAATGTGGCACCTGACCCCGCGCGCCATTTCGAACTGGACCCGGCCGTGCTGATCCGCGCGCATCGAGCGGCGCGATCCGGCGGCCCGACGGTGGTGGGCCATTATCATTCGCATCCTTCAGGATTGGCCGTTCCGTCTGTGACCGATGCGGAATGCGCAGCGCCGGATGGCAGCCTCTGGCTGATCGTGGCGGGCGGGGAGGCGCGTCTGTGGCTCGCAGGGCGGGACGGCGCCGTTAACGGGCGCTTCACCGAAATTCCGCTCGACCACCAGTGAGCGAAAGGCGGCAGGGCGGGCTTGCATCGTAGGACGGGGCGGCGCATTAGCCTTTATTACGCGCATATTTACTTCCAGACATGGCGATCCCGAAACCGCATGACTCACCCGACCGACAGCATCGAATTTGCCAGCCTGCTCTGCTCCCGCCTGTGCCATGACCTGCTCAGCCCGGTCGGCGCGCTGAACAACGGACTGGAACTGATGGCGGACGAAACCGACCCGCAGATGCGGGAACGCTGCCTGGAACTGCTGTCGGACAGCGCGCGGACATCCGCCAACAAGCTCAAATTCTTCCGCCTGGCGTTCGGATCAGCGGGCGGGTTCGGTGATGCCGTGCCCCCGCACGAGGCGCGCGTCGCCATCGAGGGGATGTTCGCCACCGCCGGCCGGGTGAAGATCGGCTGGATGGTCGAGGAGCAGCTGCTCGACAAGCTGGCCGCGAAAATCCTGCTCAATCTGGCGCTGATCGCGGGAGATGCGCTGGTGCGCGGCGGGCAGCTCGACATCGGGGCGGAGACGCGGCCGGGCGTGACCGAGATCGTCGTGCGCGCCGAAGGGCCGAAGGTGGTGCTGGACCCGGACCTGCGCGCGGCGCTGGCGGGCACGCTGCCGATCGACGGGCTGGCATCGCGCACGGCGGCCGCCTGGATGATCCGCCAGCTGGTGACGGACGCTAAGGGCGACATCGCGCTGTCTCCGCCGGGCGAGCCGGTGCTGCTGTTCGGCGCGTCTATTCCCGATCGGGGCTGAGCCGCATCTCTTTGGCAAGGGTTGCGATGAGCGTCGCGGCGGGGAGCCCGCGGGCGAGCGGGGCGCCCTGACCCGCCCATTGCGCGCCATAGCCGCCTTCGCCTGATGCCTTGGCCGCCTGATTGAGCGCTTTCCCGGCATCATAGGCAATGGGGTAGTCTGGCGGTCGCGGACCGGCGGCGGCGCCCCATTGGGTGAAGCGGTTGGGAAGGCAGCGGGCGGGACGGCCGGAAATGGCCCGGGTCATGACCGTGTGGCTGGCGGCGTCGCTGAACAGCGCCGCGCGATAAGCAGCATCGGCGCTGCTTTCCGGGCAGGCGATGAAGGCGGTGCCGAGTTGGGCGGCGACCGCGCCGAGGTCGAGAGCGGCGCGAACAGCCCGGCCGTCCATGATGCCGCCAGCGGCGATGACGGGGAGGCCGCTCCGTTCCACCAGCAGGCGGGTGAGGGCCATGGTGCCGAGACAGGCGTCCAGCCCGTCGGGATCGAACATGCCGCGATGGCCGCCTGCCTCGAAACCCTGCGCCACGATAGCGTCGATGCCGGCGGCGCGGGCCGCCTGCGCCTCCTCCAAGTTGGTGGCGGTGGCGAGCAGCAGGCAGCCCGCGACCTTGAGCGCGGCGATCCGGCGCGCATCGGGCAGGCCGAAGTGGAAACTGACCACGGCCGGCCTCTCTTCTACCAGCATCGCGAGCATGGCATCGTCATCGGCGAAGCTGCGATAGATTTCGCTTAAAGACGACGGCGGCTCTGCATCAAATTGGGCGAAGAGCGGGCGCAGGGCATCGATCCAGCGGCTTTCGACATCGGGTCGGGCCTGCGCGGGCGGATGAACGAACAGGTTGACGTTGAAGGGCCGGTCGGTCCGCGCCCGTGTGGCGTGGATCATCGCGCGCGCGGTTGCGGCATCCACAGCGCCTACTGCTATCGACCCCAGCGCGCCGGCATTGCTGACCGCCGCCGCCATGTCCGGGGTGGACGTGCCTGCCATAGGCGCCTGGATGATGGGTATGGAAAGGCCAAGGGCGTCGAGCGGGTTCATATGCCCCATGTGGGTGCATTCGTTTCAAAGGAAAAGGCCCGGCCGCATCGCTGCGACCGGGCCTTCCCGTTGGCCTGAGAAAGGGTTCAGGCGCTGTAGTACATGTCGAATTCGACCGGCGAGGGGGCCATTTCCCAGCGATAGACTTCGGGCCACTTCAGCTCGATATAGGCTTCGATCTGGTCCTTGGTGAAGACGTCGCCCTTCAGCAGGAAGTCGTGATCGGCTTCCAGGCTGTTGAGCGCTTCACGGAGCGAACCGCAGACGGTCGGCACCTGGCTCAGCTCTTCGGGCGGCAGGTCGTAGAGATTCTTGTCCATCGCGGCGCCCGGATGGATCTTGTTCTCGATGCCGTCGAGGCCCGCCATCAGCAGCGCGGCGTAGCAGAGATAGGGGTTCGCCATCGCGTCGGGGAAGCGGAATTCCACGCGCTTCGCCTTGGCGCCCGCGCCATAGGGGATGCGGCAGGAGGCCGAACGGTTGCGCGCCGAGTAGGCGAGCAGCACCGGCGCTTCAAAGCCCGGCACCAGCCGCTTGTAGCTGTTGGTGGTCGGGTTGGTGAAGGCGTTGAGAGCCTTGGCATGCTTGATGACGCCGCCGATGAAATAAAGGCAGGTATCGGAGAGGCCGGCATAGCCGTCGCCGGCGAAGAGCGGCTTGCCGCCTTCCCAGATCGACATATGGGTGTGCATGCCCGAGCCGTTATCCTGCGCGATCGGCTTGGGCATGAAGGTCGCGGTCTTGCCGTAGGCCTGGGCGACCATCTGCACGACATATTTGTAGATCTGCATGCGGTCGGCGGTCTGGACCAGCGTACCGAAGGTCAGGCCCAGTTCGTGCTGCGCGGCGGCGACTTCATGGTGATGCTTGTCGCAGGGCAGGCCCATTTCGAGCATCGTCGACACCATTTCGGCGCGGATGTCGGTGCAGGGATCGACCGGCGCGACGGGGAAATAGCCGCCCTTGGCGCGGGGGCGGTGGCCCAGGTTGCCGCCTTCATATTCCTTGCCGGTGTTGGTTGGCAGTTCGATGTCGTCGATCTTGAAGTAGCTCTGCGAATAGTCGTTTTCGAAACGCACATCGTCGAACATGAAGAATTCGGCTTCGGGACCGACATAGACGGTGTCGCCAAAACCGGCCGACTTCACGAAGGCTTCGGCGCGCTTTGCGGTGGAGCGGGGATCGCGGCTGTAAAGCTCGCCGGTGTCGGGCTCGACGATGTCGCAGAAGATGATCAGCATCGGCGTCGCGCTGAACGGATCCACATAGACGGCGTCCAGGTCGGGCTTCAGGATCATGTCCGACTCGTTGATCGCCTTCCAGCCTTCGATCGACGAACCGTCGAACATCAGGCCCTGGGTCAACTCATCCTCGCCGAGCACGCTCGACACCATGGTCAGGTGCTGCCACTTGCCCTTGGGATCGGTGAAACGGACATCGACCCACTCGATCTCCTTTTCCTCGATCATCTTCAGGATGTCTTTTGGCGTGTTGGCCATGTGCAGTTGCCCTTCTCTGTAAAGAACCCCCCCGAAGGGGTCGTTGAAGTTGCTGGCCGCCGATCCCCTGCAAACCGGCGGTGGATATGAACGTCAGATGGCGTCGCTGTCGCGTTCGCCGGTGCGGATGCGCACCGCGCCCTCGATGTTGGAGATGAAGATCTTGCCGTCGCCGATGCGACCGGTCTGCGCGGCGGCGCTGATCGCTTCGACCACGCGTTCGGCAAGATTGTCGTCCACGACGACCTCCAGCTTCACCTTGGGAAGGAAATCGACCACATATTCGGCGCCGCGGTAAAGCTCGGTATGGCCCTTCTGCCTGCCGAAACCCTTGGCCTCAGTCACGGTGATGCCGGACACGCCCACTTCGTGCAGCGCTTCCTTCACCTCATCCAGCTTGAACGGCTTGATGATCGCCTCGATCTTTTTCATCACTTCACATCCCAACCCATGACGCACGCCGGGAGAGCGGGAGGAACCCGCGTCCCTTGTCTTCCGAACAGACGATCATCATGCCCCCCGAGGCGGCCTCGTCCATCGTTACCAATCAATTACCGTGCCAAGCGGCGAATCGCTAGGACATGCTTTCGGCCAAGCCGCAATCTTTGTCCATATTGCCCTGATTTCGGGCAATATGGTAACGCTATGCCTGTTTTTTGAGCAGACCTCTATCGTCAGGCCAGATAGGGCGGGCAGTCCAGTCCCGCCGGGCTTTTGGTGAAGATTTCGCAGCCGGTTTCGGTGATGCCGATGCTGTGTTCGAACTGCGCCGACAGGGTGCGGTCGCGCGTGACCGCCGTCCAGCCATCGTCCAGCATCTTCACGCCGGGCTTGCCGATATTGATCATGGGTTCGATGGTGAAGAACATGCCGGGGCGCAGCTCGGGGCCGGTGCCAGGACGGCCGACATGCACGACTTCGGGACTGTCGTGGAACACCCGGCCCAGGCCATGGCCGCAGAAGTCGCGCACCACGCCATAGCGATGCTTTTCCGCATGCCGCTGGATCACATGGCCGATGTCGCCCAGATGATTGCCCGGCTTCGCCTGTTCGATGCCCAGCATCAGGCATTCATAGGTAACTTCAATTAGGCGGCGCGCCTTGATCGATGTTTCGCCGGCGATGTACATGCGGCTGCTGTCGCCATGCCAGCCGTCGACCAGCGGCGTGACGTCGATGTTGAGGATGTCGCCGTCCTTCAGGCGATAATCGCCCGGAATGCCGTGGCAGATGACGTTGTTCAGGCTGGTGCAGCAGCTGTGGGTATAACCGCGATACCCAAGCGTCGCAGGCACGCCGCCGCCGTCCAGCGTCATGCGGCGGACGATGTCGTCCAGTTCACCGGTCGTGACGCCCGGCACGACATGCGGCACGAGCGCGTCGAGGATCTCGGCCGCCAGTCGGCCCGCTTTTCGCATGCCGGCGAAGCCCGTTTCGTCATAGAGTTTGATCGCGGCGGAGCGGGTCACCGGCGCATCGGCCGTCATCGTCATATATTCGGTCATGCAGCGTTTATAGGCATTTGCGCCGCATATTGCGAGAGGGCGCTAGGCAGGACCGCATGGCCGGGCTATTGGCTGTCGCCATGGCCGATCCGACCCGAATCTGGACCGCAGCGCTGATCGTGATCGGCGACGAGATCCTGTCCGGTCGCACCCAGGACAAGAACATCGCGCAGATCGCGTCCTGGCTGAACGTGCAGGGCATAAGGCTGCGCGAGGTGCGCGTGGTTCCCGACGTCGCCGACGCCATCGTTGAGGCGGTGAACGCGCTGCGGGCCCGCAACGACTATCTGTTCACTACGGGCGGCATCGGGCCGACCCATGACGACATCACCGTCGATTCGATCGCGCAGGCGCTGGACGTGGACGTGGTGGTGCATCCGCAAGCGCGCGCGGTGCTGGACGCCTATTATGAGACGCGCGGCGGGTTGACGGAGGCGCGGCTACGGATGGCGCGGGTGCCGCAGGGCGCGAACCTGATCGAGAATCGCATGTCGGGCGCACCGGGCATCCGGCTCGGCAACATCTTCATCATGGCCGGCGTGCCGCATATCACAGCCGGGATGCTGGAAAGCCTGACCGGCACGCTGGAGGGCGGGCTGCCCCTGCTGTCGCGCACCATCGGCTGTTGGGTTGCGGAAAGCGAGATCGCGGACCTGCTGGGCCGGACGGAAAAGGCGCACGACGGTTGCCAGATCGGCAGCTATCCCTTTTTCCGCGACGGGCGGACGGGCGCGAACTTCGTGATCCGGTCCACCGACCCGGCGGCGCTGGACGCCTGCACCGGCGATCTCACGCGCGCGCTGGAAGAGGGCGGCTGGCCCGTAACGGACGGCGGCATCTAAGGCCGCGCGACCGGCCGACGCGATGGACATTTCCCAGGACTGTGGCGTTTCCCCGATGCGCCGCACCCATGCTGCCGGCGCGAGGAGGCAGATATGGGATTGGCTTTCCGACCGCACATCGCGCCCTATTTCAGCGCTTCTGCGACGATGACCAACGAGCATGACCGGGCATCCCGTAACGAGATGATCCGGCGGATAGCGCTGCTGGGGCAGGGCAGCGTGATGGACGAAGACGCATGGCGCGCCCTGCGCCCCGCCGATCTCTACGGGCTGAACCTGCTGCTGGTGCCGGACGCCGTGCTGGACCGGGCGGAGGCGGATGCGATCGGCGTTACGCAGGAGTCGCAAATCTATGGCGGCGTGACGCCCTGCGGCTTCATTTCGACGAAGATTGTCAGCCACGGCCTGCTGCTGGACGATGCGCCGGCTCCGGCGGGGTGGTCCCATGCGCTGGGAAAGGCGATCGCGCCGTGCGTGCTGGACGGCTTTTCCATCTTTTCCGTGGCGGACGCCAAGGCGGCAGGCCGGCTGCTGCTTGCCAGCGGTCCTGCGCGGGTCAAGGATGTGGACGGTACGTCGGGACGGGGACAGACGGAGGTTGCGAGCATCGAAGCGCTGGACGCCGCCATTGCGGAGCGCGACCCCGACGAGATCGCCGCAAAGGGCCTGGTGATCGAAGAAAATCTGGAAGACGTCACGACCTTCAGCGTGGGCACGGTGACCCTGTTTGGCCAGTCCATCGCCTATTGGGGCACCCAAAGGCTGACGATGAACAATCATGGCGAAACCGTCTATGGCGGGTCGCAGCTGCATGTGGTGCGCGGCGGCTTCGATGCGCTGGCGCGGGAGCCGCTGGCGGTGGAGTTGGCCGAAGCGGTGGCGAAGGCGACTGCCTATGACCACGCGGTGTTCCAAGCCTATCCGGGGCTGATCGCGTCGCGTCGCAACTATGACGTTGCGTTCGGACATAACGGCCGGGGCGAACGGCGGATCGGCGTGCTGGAGCAAAGCTGGCGACCGGGCGGGGCGAGCGGGGCGGAAATCGCTGCCTTCGAGGCGCTGGCGCGTGATCCCGATCGCCGCAGCGTCACCTGCGCGACGATGGAGGTTTATGGCGATGTCGATGCGGCGCCGCCGCAGGCGAGCCTCTATTATGGCGGTGTCGATCCCGTCGCTGGTCCGATGACCAAATATGCAGTGGAACTATGACGGCGCATCAGGCGAACGCGACCGATGGACGGGTTTCGATCAAGGTGGATGGCGAGCATCTGGATGGCACGCTGCTGTCGCCCGCCAAGCTGATACCCGGCGTGCTGTTCATCCACGGCTGGGGCGGGAGCCAGGAACAGGATATGGTCCGGGCCGAGGAAATTGCCCAGCTGGGCTGCATCTGCTTCACCTTCGACCTGCGCGGCCATGCGCGCCATGCCGATGAGCGCAATATCGTCACGCGGGCGGACGGACTGGCCGATGTGACCGCCGCCTATGATTTTCTGACTTCGCAGGAAGGCGTGGACCCCTCGGCCATCGGCGTGGTGGGGACGAGCTATGGCGGCTATCTGGCGACGTTGCTGACGGCGGAGCGGCCCGTGACATGGCTGGCGCTGCGAGTGCCGGCGCTTTATCCCGACAGCCATTGGGACGTGCCCAAGGCGTTGATCGATCGGGACGAGATCAACCGATATCGAAGCGCATTCCGCAGCCCACGCGAGGACAGGGCGCTTGCGGCCGGCGAGCGGTTCACCGGCGATGTGCTGATCGTGGAATCGGAGAATGACAGCTATGTGCCGCACACGGCGATCACATCCTATATCGCTGCCTTTCACCGCGCATCATCGCTCAGCCACCGGATATTGAAGGGGGCGGACCATTCGCTGCGCAACGAAAGCTGTCGCAAGGCCTATAACCGGCTGCTGGTCAACTGGATGGAAGAGATGGTGCGCGGCGGACGGCGCGGCGGCTGAGTGCCCCATGAAAAACGGCGCCCGGTGAGGGGCGCCGTGCTTCATTTTCATCCTGTCCGTGTCAGCGGTTGCCGACCGGGACGTAATCGCGCTGCGTCGGGCCGGTGTAGAGCTGACGCGGACGGCCGATCTTCTGCGCTGGGTCGGAGATCATCTCGTTCCACTGCGCGACCCAGCCCACGGTGCGGGCGAGCGCGAACAGCACGGTGAACATCTCGGTCGGGAAGCCGATGGCCGACAGGATCACGCCCGAATAGAAATCGACGTTCGGGTAGAGCTTCTTTTCGATGAAATAGGGATCGTTGAGCGCGATCTGCTCCAGTTCCTTCGCGACGTCGAACACCGGGTCGGTGACGCCCAGCTTCTCCAGCACGTCCTTCGCGGTCTTCTGCATGACCGTCGCGCGCGGATCGTAATTCTTGTACACGCGGTGGCCGAAGCCCATCAGGCGGAACGGATCGTCCTTGTTCTTGGCGCGGGCGATATATTCCGGGATGCGGTCCACCGTGCCGATCTCGCGCAGCATGTTGAGCGCGGCTTCGTTCGCGCCGCCATGCGCCGGACCCCAGAGGCAGGCGATGCCCGCCGCGATGCAGGCGAAGGGATTGGCGCCCGACGAACCGGCAAGGCGCACGGTCGAGGTCGAGGCGTTCTGCTCATGGTCGGCGTGGAGGATGAAGATCTTGTCCATCGCGTCGGCGATCACCGGATCGACCACATATTCCTCCGCCGGGACCGAGAAGGTCATGCGCAGGAAGTTGGCGGTGTAGGAGAGGTCGTTACGCGGATAGACGAAGGGCTGACCCACCGAATATTTATACGCCATCGCCGCGATCGTCGGCATCTTCGCGATCAGGCGGTGGCTGGCGATCTTGCGCTGTTCCGGATCGTTGATGTCGGTCGAGTCGTGATAGAAGGCCGAGAGCGCGCCGACAACGCCGCACATGATCGCCATCGGGTGCGCGTCGCGACGGAAGCCGCGATAGAAGGTGGTGAGCTGTTCATGCACCATCGTGTGGCGCGTGATCGTGCGGGTGAAGTCCTCCAGCTCCTTCTTCGAGGGCAATTCGCCGTTGAGCAGCAGATAGCTGACTTCCATGAAGCTCGACTGTTCGGCGAGCTGGTCGATCGGATAGCCGCGATGGAGCAGGATGCCCGCGTCGCCATCGATATAGGTGAGCCCCGAATCGCAACTGGCGGTCGAGGTGAAGCCGGGATCGTAGGTGAACATGCCCGTGTTGGCGTAGAGCTTCCGCACGTCGATGACCTGCGGACCCACGGTGCCATTCATGATGGCGTAGTCGGCGCTCTCCCCGCCGACGGTCAGAGTGGCATTTTTATCGGACATATTGTTCTCCTTGCGTGCCATCAACCAGCCGTGGCGTGCCCTGCCGCGGTCAGTCGTTCCAAGCTCTCCTCTTTCCCCAACAGAAAGAGGACATCGAAAATACCCGGCGAGACCGTGCGTCCGGTGAGCGCCGCCCTGAGCGGCTGCGCCACCTTGCCCAGCCCCAGGCCAGCATCCTCCGCCACGCGGCGTATTGCGTCTTCGATCGCTTCGACCGTCCAGGACTGGACGGCTTGCAGAGCGTCGGCTGTCTTGGTCAGCAGCGCGCGCGCGGAATCGTCTAGCAGAGCGGATGCCTTTTCGTCAAAATCCAGCGGCACGGCCTTGAACAGGAATTCCGCGCCTTCCGCGATCTCGTTCAGCGTCTTCGCACGCGGCTTGAGCGAGGGCATCGCGGCGGTCAGTATGTCGCGGTTGGCGTCGGTCAGCAGGATGCCGAGCCGGCTTTCCACGCGCGGCGCGACAAGGGCCGCCAGGCGCGCATCATCCGCCTCCCGCAGATAATGGCCGTTCAGATTTTCCAGTTTCTTGATGTCGAAGCGCGAGGGCGAGCGGCCAACGCCATTGATGTCGAACAGTTCGATGGCGCGCGCTACGGACAAGATTTCCTCGTCGCCATGGCCCCAGCCCAGCCGCAGCAGATAGTTAAGCACCGCTTCTGGCAACATGCCCATCTCGTCGCGATAGGCGTCCACTCCCAGCGCGCCGTGCCGCTTCGACAGCTTCGCGCCGTCCGACCCGTGGATCAGGGGGATATGGGCGTAGGTCGGCTCTTCCCAGGCCATCGCCTTGATGATCGTCAGCTGACGGAAGGCGTTGTTGAGATGGTCGTCGCCGCGGATAACGTGGGTCACACCCATGTCATGATCGTCCACGACGACCGCCAGCATATAGGTGGGCGTGCCGTCCGAGCGGAGCAGGATCATGTCGTCCAGTTCGCTGTTCTGGACGACGACGCGGCCCTGCACCGCATCCTCGATCACCGTTTCGCCCTCGCGTGGCGCCTTGATGCGGATGACGAAGGGCGCGCCTTCGGGTGCTTCCTCGGCCAAGCGATCGCGCCAGCGGCCGTCATAGCGCAGCGGCTGCTTGGCCGCGCGCTGCTGTTCGCGCAGGTCAGCAAGCTCTTCGGGCGTCGCGTAACATCTATAGGCGTGGCCGGCGTCGAGCAGTTGGTTCGCGACCTCCGCATGGCGGGGCGTACGCTCGAACTGGAAGACAGCGGGCTCGTCGCCGCCAAGGCCGAGCCATTCAAGCCCGTCAAAGATGGCCGCGACAGCCTCCTCGGTCGAACGGGCGCGGTCCGTGTCTTCGATGCGGAGCAGGAACTTGCCGCCATGATGCCGCGCGAAGAGCCAGTTGAAGAGCGCCGTGCGCGCGCCGCCGATGTGCAGATAGCCCGTGGGCGAGGGGGCGAAACGGGTCACCACAGCCTTGTTCATTCCCGTTGCACTTCCGCTCATATTCTTTGACATTCGCCTTGCCGACCCATGGATGCGACGCCCCCTAGCATGGCTTTTGCGCCGCGACAAACGTCCCTTCGGGCGGGGGCTGCGCAATGGCTGACCACGGCCCGCGCCGCAGCGGAAGGATGGCTGGAAGAGGAACGGGAGCAGGTCGGCCTGTGGGTGCCGGTCGCGCTGGGCGCAGGGGTGGCGGCGTGGTTCATGCTGCCCAACGCGCCGATGTGGCTGGCACTGTGCTGCGGGATGCTGGCGCTGGCGTGCATCGGCGCGATGCTGCCGGCTGGCGGACGGGTGCGGCGGATGGTCATCATAGGCGCGACGCTGCTGTGCGCCGGATGCCTGCTGGTGTGGGGCAAGGCGGCGGTGATCGGCGAGAGGCCGCTTGCCCGCGCGGTGTTTGCGCGCGTGATGGGAACGGTGGAGTCGGTGCAGGACGTGCCCGCGCAGGACATCGTGCGGGTGCGCGTGCGGCCCGTCGACGCGCCGGACCTGCCGAGCCTGGTGCGGATCAACATCGCGAAGGCGGACGTGCCGGCGGGGCTGGGCGAAGGCGCGACGATCCGGTTTCGCGCACGGTTGATGCCGCCCGCGCCGCCGAGCGTACCGGGCGGATATGACTTTGCAGCTCGCGCTTATTTCCAGGGTATCGGCGCGACCGGCAAGGCGCTGAAGCCTGTCGAAGTCTTGCGTGCATCGGACGCGGCCCCGCCGCTGCGCGCCCGGTTGTTCGGCCATATACTTGAGCGCGTGGATGGGGCCGGGGGTGGGATCGCCGCCGCGCTGGCGACGGGCGATCAGGGCGCGATCGCCGAGGAGGATGCCGAAGCGATGCGGCGCAGCGGGCTGGCACACCTGCTGTCGATCAGCGGCTTGCATGTGACGGCGCTGATCGGCGCGGTCATATTCCTGCTGATGCGGACGCTGGCGCTGAGCCGGCGCGCGGCGTTGACACTGCCGTTGATGTTGATCGCGGCGGCGGGAGGGGCGCTGGCGGGCATCTTCTATACCTGGCTGACGGGTGCGGAGGTGCCGACGCTGCGGTCCTGCGTCGCGGCCTTGCTGGTGCTGGGCGGGCTGGCGATGGGGCGGGACGCCATGACGCTGCGGCTGGTCGCGACGGGCGCGCTGGCGGTGCTGATCTTCTGGCCCGAGGCGCTGGTGGGGCCGAGTTTTCAGATGAGTTTCGCGGCAGTCACGGCGCTGGTGGCGCTGTCGGAGCATCGGGCATTCCGCGCCTTTGCGGCGGCGCGCGACGAGAGCGTGTTTCGCAAGGGGTTGCGCATGTTAGCCGTAACATTGGCGACCGGGGTGGCGGTGGAGCTGGCGCTGATGCCCATCGCGCTGTTTCACTTCCATAAGGCGGGTATGCTCGGCGCGTTCGCCAATCTCGTGGCGATCCCGCTGACGACCTTCGTCGTTATGCCGCTGGAGGCGCTGGCGTTGACGCTGGACATTGTAGGGCTGGGCGCGCCCTTCTGGTGGTTGACGGGACGAGCGCTGGACCTGTTGCTGGGAATCGCGCATGGCGTGGCGGCAAGTCCGATGGCGACGATGCTAGCCCCGGCGACAAGCGACGCGTTGTTCGGCGGGATGATCGCCGGCCTGCTATGGTGCCTGCTCTGGCGCAGCCGCTGGCGATGGCTTGGAGTGCCGCCGGTGCTGGTGGGGATGATCCTGACGCTGACGGCGCGACCGCCCGACATCCTGGTCACGGGCGATGGACGACATGTGGCGGTTCGGACTGACGAGGGCATGGCGCTGCTGCGCGAGCGGGCCGGGGACTATGTGCGCGACATGCTATCGGAAAGCGCCGGCTATGACGGAGAGCTGGCGGCGCTGGCGAGTCTGCCCGGCGCGCGTTGCTCGCAGGATTTGTGCGCACTGCGCATGGAAAGCGGAGGGCGGCGATGGCGGTTGCTGTTCACGCGCAGTGACATGCTGATCGAGCGGCGGACGTTCGCGCGCGATTGCGCGGCGGCGGATATCGTGGTCAGCGACCGGGCCTTGCCGCGATGGTGCAAGCCGCGCTGGTTGAAGATCGACCGCCGCCTGCTCGCCCGCACCGGAGGGCTGTCGATCGCCCTCGCGAGCGGCGATATCCGCACCGTTCGGCAACCGGGCGACGCGCATCCGTGGATCGCGCGCCAGGTCCGCCGCGGGCGACCTCAATTATACCGACGAAGCAGCCCGGCGAGCTTGCCCTGAATGCGCACTTGGCGCGGGTCGTAGATTTGCGGCTCATAGGCCGCGTTGGCCGGATCCAGGCGGACCTTCGCGCCTTCGCGACGGAAATATTTGAGCGTCGCTTCGGCATCGTCGATCAGGGCGACGACGATCTGGCCTTCGCGCGCGACTTCAGTGCGCTGGATGAGCGCGAAGTCGCCATCGAGGATGCCGGCCTCCACCATCGAATCGCCCGACACTTCCAGCGCATAATGATCACCGGCACCAAGCAGCGCGGCGGGGACGGACAACATCGTCTGCCCCTCCATCGCCTCGATCGGGACGCCGGCGGCGATGCGGCCGTGCAGGGGGATTTCGATTACGTCGTTGGCTGCGATCGGGAGCGCGGGCGCAGCCTTGGGCTTCAGCGACACGACCGGGGCGGGCGCGCGGTGCATGGCGTCCGGCAGCTTCAGCACTTCGAGCGCGCGGGCGCGATTGGGCAGGCGGCGGATGAAGCCGCGTTCCTCCAGCGCGTTGATCAGCCGATGGATGCCCGATTTGGACCGCAGGTCGAGCGCGTCCTTCATCTCCTCGAACGAGGGCGATACGCCGCCTTCGTCAAGCCGGGTCTGAATGAAGCTCAGCAATTCCTGCTGCTTGGGCGTCAACATCGCGATCCTCCATGGAACGTATGAGGAACGCATAGGAAACACAAAGTGGTTCGTCAAGCAAAGAACCCGCCGAATTTGACCCAGGTCAATCTAGCGGGAGGATGGTCACCCGGTCGCCAGCCGAGGCGGGAGGGGAGCCGGCGGGACGCAGGATCAGGCAGTCGGCTCGCGCCATGGCGGCCGTGGCGGCGCTGTCCTGCGATGTGACCGATACGATGCCGCCCTCGGCGCGGAAGGCGCGCAGATAGTCGTCACGCTCGCCTGTCGCGGGAAGCGGTGAGGCGAGCGGTGCGTCGCTGCTGCGCGGCAGGGGGCGGGCGGCGCCGCTGATGTGGCGCAGGAGGGGTAGGAGGAAGAGCGTCGCAGTGACGAAGGCGGAAACCGGATTGCCGGGCAGGCCAAGGAAGAGCGCGTCCCCGAGCTTGCCAGCCATCAGCGGCTTGCCGGGACGCATACGGATTTTCCAGAAATCGAGCGCGCCGCCAGCCTGCTCAAAAGCGGGGCGGACAAGGTCATGATCCCCCACCGATGCGCCGCCGGTGGTGACGATGATGTCCGCCTGCGCAGCGCTGGCGAAGGCGGCGGTCATCTGCGTTAGATCGTCGGGCACGATGCCCATGTCGATGACTTCGCATGGCAGCGCCGCCAGCATCGCAGCGAGCATCGGCGCGTTCGAGGAAGGGAGGAAACCGGGCGGCACCGGCGCACCGGGCGGCACCAGCTCATTGCCGGTGGAAAGCAGCGCGACGCGCGGTCGGCGGCGGACGGGCAGCGCGCCATGGCCGGCAAGGACCGCCGCCGCGACCTGCGCCGGGCCAAGATGAAGCCCGGCCTCCAGCAATATCGCACCGTCCGCGAAGTCGGATGCGGCAGGGCGGACATGGTGCCCGGACGGTAGGGGATCGTGGCTGGCGGTAAGGTGGTCGCCATCGCGCGTGGCGTTTTCCTGGATCAGGACGGCGTCGGCACCCGGCGGGAGCGGCGCGCCGGTGAAGATGCGGACGGCTTCACCCGCGCCGATAGCTTGAGGCTGGGTCGCGCCGGCCGCGCTTTCACCCACGACGCGCCAAGGGCCTGGCCAGTCCGCCGCGCGCACGGCATAGCCGTCCATCGCCGAGAGATCGGCCCAGGGCTGGTCGCGGAGCGCCAGAACGTCATGAGCCAGCCAGCGCCCGGCCGCTTGCACCACGGGCACTTGTTCCACCGCCAGCGGCGAGGCGAGGGCGAACAGGCGCGCCTGCGCCTCAGCGACCGGGAGCAGGCTCATGGCGTCCGCCGCCAGCCGCCTGACTTGCCACCGGTCTTGGATTCGAGGCGAACGCCGCCGATGACCATGGCCTTGTCCAGCGCCTTCGCCATGTCATAGATGGTGAGCAGGGCGACGGAGGCAGCGGTGAGCGCCTCCATTTCGACACCCGTCTGTCCTGCGGTGCGGGCGGTCGCGGTGACGGTGACGCCGCCTTCATCCAGATCGAAATCGAGCGTCACGGCGCTCAAGGCGATGGGGTGGCAGAGCGGGATGAGGTCGGCGGTGCGCTTGGCCGCCATGATGCCGGCGACACGCGCCACGGCCAGAACGTCGCCTTTCTTGACGAGGCCTTGCGCAATGGCGGCGGCGGCGTCCGGGTTCATATCAATACGGCCCGATGCGACCGCTTCGCGTGCGGTAGTCGCCTTGGCGGACACATCGACCATGCGTGCCGCGCCGTCCTCGTCCAGATGGGTGAGGCCGCCGCTCATGCGCCGGTCAGCAGCGTGCGGGTCGCCGCCTCGACATCGGCCTGCCGCATCAGCGTTTCACCGACGAGGAAGCAGCGCACGCCGTGGTCGGCCATGGCGGTGAGATCAGAATGGCCGGCAAGGCCGCTTTCGGCAACGAAGGTGCAGCCTTCGGGAGCCTTGCCGACCAGTTCGTAGGTGCGCGCGAAATCCACCGTGAAATCGCGCAAGTCGCGATTGTTGACGCCGATGAGGCGGGAGCGGAGGGACAGCGCGCGCTCCAGTTCTGCGTCGTCATGCACTTCGATCAAGGCGTCCATGCCAAGGCCGTGGGCGGCATCCTCAATCTCACGCATCTGCCCGTCATCGAGCGCGGCGACGATGATGAGGATGGCGTCCGCGCCCAACGCCCGGCTTTCCAGCACCTGCCAGGGATCGACCAGGAAATCCTTGCGCAGCACCGGCAGCGAGCAGGCGGCGCGGGCGGCCACCAGATAATCGTCATGGCCCTGGAAATAGGGTTGGTCGGTGAGGACCGAGAGGCAGGCCGCGCCGCCGGCTTCGTAGGCGGCGGCATGGGCGGGCGGGTCGAAATCGGGGCGGATCAGCCCCTTGGAAGGGCTGGCTTTCTTCACCTCAGCGATGAGGCCGAAGCCGGTCGTGGCGGCGGCATCCAGTGCGCGGCGGAAGCCACGGGGCGGGGTCTGGCCGGCGGCGCGCGCCTGAAGATCGGCCATGCTGGTCGCCGCCTTGCGCCGCGCGACATCCTCGCGCTTGAAGTCGCAGATTTCGGTGAGCTTGTTCATGAATAGGCTATCCAGCAATTGAGGAGCGCGTTGGCAAGGCCCCGGTCGATGGTTTCGGCGGCTTCCTCGACGCCTTCGCGAAGGTCCGGCACGGCGCCGGCGACCAGCAGGGCGGCGGCTGCGTTCAGCAGCACGGCGTCGCGATAGGGGCCATGTTCGCCCTGAAGCAGGCCGCGCAGCGCGGCGGCGTTGTGGGCGGCATCGCCACCCCGGATCGCTTCGACCGGATACGTCGCCAGGCCAAGCTCGGCGGCAGTTAGGCGGCGCATCGCGACAAGACCGTCCGCCGTCACTTCGGCCACGTCGTTGCCGCCCGCGAGCGAGAGTTCGTCCAGCCCTTCGTCCCCCGACACGATCATCGCATGATCCACCCCGATGTCGCCCAGCGCCTGTGCATAGATGGGGACATAGGCGGGGCGGGCGATGCCGATCAGCTGGCGGCGGACGCGGGCGGGATTGGCGAGCGGTCCCATCAGGTTGAAGATGGTCCGCTCCCCGATGGCCTTGCGGATCGGGCCGAGCCGCTTCAGCGCCGGGTGGTAGTTTTGCGCGAAGAGGAAGCAGATGCCGAGATCGGCCAATGTCGCCTGCGCCGTGGCGGCAGCGCGGTCGAGATCGAGGCCGAGCGCCTCCAGCGTGTCGGCCGCCCCGGCCTTGGACGAGGCGGCGCGGTTGCCGTGCTTGGCGACGGGCACGCCGGCGGCTGCGACGACCAGGCTGACGGCGGTCGAGACGTTCAGGGTGTGGTGGCCATCGCCCCCGGTGCCGCAGACGTCGATGGCTCCGGCCGGCGCTTCGACTGCGATCATGCGGGCGCGCATGGCGCGAGCAGCGGCCGCGATCTCCGTCGCGGTCTCGCCGCGCCGGGCCATGGCGACGAGGAAGGCGGCGATGTCTTCGTCCGTCAGATCGGCGTCGAACAGCAGGTCGAACGCCTGCGCGGCGGCATCGGCATCCAGCGGCATCGAAGGATCGGGCAGACGGGTCATCGCGCCGGCCTTAATCGGCGGAAGGGCGCGCTGTCGAGGGGGCGATCCCGCTTAGCTTCGCATATTTCCCGCAGAAATTGACATTTCATGTCCTACCCGAGCAACTTCCGCAAAGAAGCATCCGCATTCTATGGCTGCGACCGAGGGTAGGACAGATCAGGCCGCTTCCCGCGTCCGCACCGGCAACCCCGCGATGGTCAGGAAGTTCGCCAGCATCTCGTGCCCATATTCGGTGGCGATGCTTTCCGGGTGGAACTGCACCGAATGGATGGGCAGGCTTGCGTGGCGGAAGGCCATTACAGAGCCGTCCTGGCTGGTCGCATTGACGACCAGCGCGTCGGGAATGTCCTCCACGATCAGCGAATGATAGCGGGTCGCGGTGAAGGGTGAGGGCAGGCCGGCGAAAAGGCCGGTGCCATCATGGCTGACCGGTGACGTCTTGCCGTGCATGAGGCCGCCACGCACCACCTTGCCGCCGAAATGCTGGCCGATCGCCTGATGGCCGAGGCACACGCCCAGCAACGGCGCGCCCGCGTCGGCGCAGGCGGCGACGAGGTCGAGACTGACGCCCGCTTCATTGGGGGTGCAGGGGCCGGGCGAGAGCAGGAAGGCCTTCGCCCCGGTGGAGAGCGCCTGACCCGCTGAGATGGCGTCGTTGCGGACGACTTCCACCTGCGCGCCCAGTTCCATGAGATAATGGACGAGGTTCCAGGTGAAGCTGTCATAATTGTCGATGACGAGGATCATGGGAAGACGCTGTAGCGCGCGATCGGGGCGGGGGGAAGGGTGGAAGGGGAGAGCTTTCAGGTCGGCCGTCACCCTGAACTTGTTTCAACATCCATCGTGCCCGATGCTCGTTCGGTCAATCTGGAGGGATGGACCCTGAAACAAGTTCGGGGTGACGACGGGCTCACTTATACTTCCCCGTCATCCCTCGCGCCATCTGTTGAGCGCTTTATCATAGTCGGCGCGCGCCTTGTCATGTTGCGCCTGTAGCCTGCGCGCTTCGCGGTCTGCCGACTTGCGGGTTGCGACGATCTCGCTGGTGAGCCGCGCGCGTTCGGCTTCCAGTCGCGCGATCTCCGCGTCCACATTGCGGCGATGATCTTCCAGGGCCTCCTCCGCCGCGGTCAGAGCGGCGCGGCTGGGACGGGGCGGAGCTTTGGTGCGCGAGGGGGCCTTCGCCTTTGCCTCAGGCGCAGCTTTCTTCGTCCGGCGCGGAGGGGTGGAGGCGGCGAGATGATCGGCGGCGGTGCCGCGCGGCCGCTTTATCACCTCGCCGGGGCGGGCGAGCGGCTCCGCCATCAGCGCTTCGTCCGTGACCTGCTCCGCCGCGCCGCGCGCGAACAGGTCCGCGTCCGCACCCCAGGCCTTCAGCGCTGCCTTGCGGCTAGTGGCCGCGACATAGGCGTCGTGGAAGCCGATGGGCGTACGGAAGACTTTGAGCTTGGGCATGGCAATGAAGGCAACGCTCCAGCCGTCCGCCCGCTCCGGCGATAACATAGGTTATCGCGCCTGCTGAGCCGCAGAGCGCGAGGGAACCGCTGTCCCTTTCCAGCGCTTGCCCATGCGCTTTGTAGTTGAGGAGGATGAGATGGCCGACAAGGATTATACCGACGCGATCGCCCTGCTGAAGGCGGACCACCGCGAGGTGGAAGCGCTGTTCGAGCAGTTCGAGAGCGCAAAGGGCGGCAAGCGCAAGGAGGATATCGCGCGCAAGATCTGCCTGGAACTCAAGATCCACACGATGATCGAGGAGGAAATCTTCTACCCCGCCTTTCGCGGCAGAATCGAGGACGACACGCTGGACGAAGCCTATGTCGAGCATGACGGCGCGAAGGTGCTGGTGAACGACATCGAGGCCGGGTCGGCGGACGAGGATTTCTACGACGCCAAGGTCAAGGTGCTGTCCGAAGAGATCAAGCATCACGTCCATGAGGAAGAAGCGCAGAAGGAGGGCATGTTTGCGCAGTGCCGCAAGACGGACGTCGATCTGGTGGCGTTGCGGGACCAGATGCTGGCGCGCAAGCAGGAGTTGATGGCGCAGGCGAAGGCCGGCGGGCTGCCGGCCGCCAAGCCCGCCGCCGTCCGGTTGATCCCGGCCTGACGGAAGGCGCGCACGCGGCGGCTTGAAAAAGCGGCCGCGCACCGCCATATGGGTGTTGCCGGGTTCGCCCGGCTATGGTGATAAATCGTGTCGTATAATAGGCGCAGCGGACCCGGGGGCAGTACCCGGCGGCTCCACCACAAAGGCCCTTTTTCGGGGCTTTCTGACGGGGCCGAACTAGGATCGACGTGTGTTGAAAGACGATGCTTTCACCCGGCCCGTGTAAGCCGTTAAACTGTGCAAAACTCACAAGTGCCAACGATAACGAAGCACTCGCCATTGCAGCGTAATTGAGGGCCTCACGGCCTGATATTACTCTAAAATAGCGCGGTTGAACCCACCGGGCAACAGAAGGGAATTCAGCGGCCCCCGGAGGCGCCGGGCAACAGAAGCCTCCGGACCTTTCCTCCCATGCTCCCTCCATGTCGTTGCCGTCCGGCGGGGCGGTACGCCTTTTGCCGATTCGAATCGGCTCGCTGCGCACCTGTCTTTTCGATTACGCTTTTGTGACAGTCTCGCGTAAAAATTATAAGCCATTGAAAAAGATATAAACTAAATCCTTTTTCATCCGCTTTGCGCCTCTTGCTCCAATGTCATCGGAATGAAATAATCCTCGCTATATTGGAGAGTTTTTTTCGGGAGGAACGAGGAGATGATCAAGGCCGCTGCAATGATCGGACTGATGCTGGCCGCGACCGCGCCGGGCATCGCGATGGCGTCCGACGGGCAGGATCTGGTGGTTGTGGGTGTGCCCGACGGCCGGCTCGCGGCCAAGGCCATCACCGCCGGCAATTTCGAGACTGCCCGTCGGAAGCTGGAGCCTATGCGCGTCTTCGGCGAAAATGATCCTGCGCGTCTCATCAACCTCGGCAATGCCTATGCCGGACTTGGCCGCATGGCGCAGGCGCGCGAAGCCTATCGCGCGGCTCGGTCCGCCCCGGAACTGACGCTGGTGCTGGCCGACGGGACCGAGGAATCGTCGCGCGATGTCGCCAAGCGCGCGCTCGGCCGGCTGAACCCGGCCTATGCCATGCGGTAAATGGCTTGCCCTGAGGGGAAGGGAGGAGGGCGCCGTCCGGGTCGGACGGCGCCCTTTTCCTTGTCCGGTGCCAGGCTGGGGAGGGGCGGGTGCCCCGGAAGCCCCTTGCCGGGCGATGGAGGATCAGAAGGCGACGGTCATCGATGCGGCGATGGTCGTGCCGATCTTGTAGCGGTTGTAGAAGACCTTGCTGTCGCCCGCCTGCTGATATTCCTGGAACTTGCGCCCGGTGATGTTGCGCGCTTCCAGCTTGAACTCGCTGTTCACGCCGCCTGGCAGCTTGACCGCCTGACGCGCCACGAAATCGAGCGTGAAGCCCGGCTTTTCCTTGATGTCCGGTTGCAGGTTGGGGCCACGACTGGTGACGCGAGGGCTGGCGTAGGTCAGCAGAAGCGTCTGCTGCGACAGCCGGTCGGTGTCCTCCAGGCCAAGCTGGAGATTGACCAGATGGTCCGACTGGCCGGTCAGGGGCACGCCGTTCAGGAAATAGTCCGACGCGGCCGGCAGCGGGCCGGTCGTGTAGCTATAGGGCGTCGTCGTGTCGCCATCCTTCACCTTCAGCTTCGACTGGGTGTAGGTATAGTTGCCGATCAGCGCGATGCGGCGGCTCTGGAAGAAGGTCGAGTTCCAGCCATCGAGCGGCACATATTTCTGCAGCTCGAACTCCGCGCCGTACAGCGTCGCTTCGGGCGCGTTCGCAAAGCTGGTGGTGACATTGTAGGTGTCGGTGATGGTGGTGTAGGTTTCGATCGGATTGTCGATCTTCTTGTAGAAGGCCGCCGCCGTGATCCGTTCCTCGCGGCCCATATACCATTCCGCGCGGATGTCGGCGTTCCACAGCTCGCTGTCCTGCAGGAAGGGGTTGCCGCGATAGAAGCGGTTGGATTCGGTGTCGAGGAAGGGCTGGGCGATCAGCTCGCGGAACTGCGGCCGGGCGATTGTCTTCGACCCGCTGGCGCGGAATTGAAGGCCCTTGGCGGCTTCGACCGTCAGCGTGACGGCAGGCAGCCAATATTCCTTGTTGATGCGGTTGGTCGGCGTGACGCCGGTGTTATAGACATCGACGCCGGTGACGGACTGGCGGCCCTTTTCATAGCGGACGCCCGCGTTCAGCGTAACGCCCTCGATGAATTCCGCCTGGAACTGCGCATAGCCGGCATGGACGCGCAGCGCTGCGTCATAAGCGGGATAATTGCCCGAAAATTCCAGAAGCGTCAGGTCGAAATATTGGATGGTCGAGTCGGAGATCAGATAGTCGGGGCGCAGCTGCTGCACGGGGATCGGCAGGTTGACCGCATCATAGTGGAATTCATAGCGCGACGAGGTGCGCTTCGTATCGGTGAAGGCGTAGCCCGCCGTCAGCGTGACGTCCGGCGAGAATTTGTAGCTGAGGTCCGCGCCCGCCGACCACAGGTCTTCATTGAGGTCGCTGAAGGTAACGGACGCGTCGCCGCGCTGGCGGTTCAGCGCATTGACGAAGCGGTCGCCCACCGGATCGGTATCCAGCGGCCGATTGGTGCGGACATATTCGAAGTCGCGCTCATAGGGAGCCTCGCGTTGCGAATTTGCATAGCCGCCGCGCAGGTCGAGGCTGAGGTCGCCCAGCTTGAATTCGCCGACCAGCTGCGTGTCGATCAGCTGGCGCTCATACCAGGCGGTGCTCTGCGTCATATAGTCCGCGCCCTGGATCTGGCCGTCATTCTGGCCGACCGCGAGCGCGCCGCGCTTCAGCGTGTCGCGGATGTAGAGGTTGGTCCAACGGATCTTCTGGTCGCCCAGTTCAAGGCCCAGGCCGAGCAGGCCGTTCACCGTCACCTGATTGTCGGTGCTGACCTGCGTGTAGTTCTTGCCCGCGCCGGCCGCGACGTCGAGCGATGCTTGCTGGAGCGTCGAGCGGGTGCGCCACTTGTTGCTGTAGGAGGCCGTTGCGATCACGCCCAGACGCCCGTCGCTGCCGATGTCCATCGCCGTGCCCGCGTTGACCGAGCCGGAGAAGTTGAAGGGCAGGCTGTTGGTGCGCTGGAGGACGGAGGTGTTGCTGTTCTGGAGCTGCATCGCCGCGGCCTTGAGGTCGGCGCGGGGAATGTTGGAGAAGGGCGTGCCGCTGTTGATGAGGTTCTTGAGCCCCGAGGGCAGGTCACGCGTGCCATCGTCGAAGCCTGTCCAGTCGGACTTCGCTCCATAATAGGTATAGCCCATCTGGCCCGATGTTTCGGTGTTGGCCGAGCTGCCGACGCCGATTTCGAGATAGGATTCGGTCGGAATGGCCTTGGTCGTCAGGTTGATGACGCCGCCGCCGAATTCGCCAGGAAAGTTGGCCGAATAGCTTTTCTGCACCAAGGTCGAGGCGATGACGCTGGTGGGGAAGATGTCGAGCGGGACGACGCGCTTCAACGGTTCGGGGCTGGGGAGAGGCGAGCCGTTCAGCAGCGCGAGCGAATAGCGGTCGCCAAGGCCACGGACATAGACATAGCCGCCCGAGGCGACCGACAGGCCGGTGACGCGCTGGAGCGATCCGGCGATGTCGCCTTCGCCCGTCCGCTTGATGTCGGCGGCGGAGAGGACGTTGACGACCTGCGGTGCGGCCTGCGACACGTTGGTGGTGCGGCGGCCGGTGACGACGATGTCGGCGCCGGGAATGGACACATCGACATTGCCGGTCTGCGCGGCGGCTTCGTCAGCGGCGCTGGGCGTCGTCGACATGCCGGCATCGCCCGCGCTGCCCGCAGTGCCCGTGCTGGTGGTGGATCCGCCACCCACGCCGGCGGCGGAGTCGGTCTGCGCCATCACGGCCGGGGCCGAAAGGGCGGTGGAAATCAGGAGCAGGCGCGCCAGGCTCAGCGGCTTCGACATGCGAAATATCCCCCTTGGGAAAATCAGTGCAAAGAAGGCGGGGAAGCGGCTCGCACGCTCCCCCGCCCCTGTTGAGGTCGTGGGTCCGATCAGGTCGTCGGAATGGCCGTGCAGTTCTTGCTGGTGGCGCCGAAGCTTGCGGTCGCCGAGTTGCAGGTCCAGCCGGCATACCAGGTGTCGCTGCTGTCCTTCACCGCGCCGACATAGTTGGTCGAGGTGAAGTTGCTGTCGATCGTCTTGGGATCGGTCGCCACCAGCGCGGTTTCGGTCGCGCCGTTGACGAACAGGTTGCTCAGCGACGGCGTGTAGGTGATCGTGCTGTTCGGGCCGGCTTCGAAGATCGTCTTCACAACATCGGCGGTCACGCCGTTATTGCCCTTATAGGGGGTGCCGTTGCACTGCATCGCCACCGAGATGTAGCGCGGCTTGCCCGCATCCTGCAGGGCGGTGTCGGCATCGCGCACCGTGGCGGCGGCGTCGATGCGCAGGCAGCTCTGGTTGGGGCTGACGATCAGGCCGTTGATGAGGTTGAGGTCAGCGCCGCCGCGCAGGAGCATCGCCGCACCATTGGCGCCGGTGGTCGACCGGCCGATATAGGTGAAGTTCGCAACCTTGATGAACTGGCGCGGCAGGGCGTCGACGCCGTTGTTGGCGTTGGTGCCGGCATTCGAGTCGGTTTCGAGGAAGCTGTCGCCGATGTCGTTGTTGGCGCGCTGGACCGAGATCAGATACTGGACCGTGCCGCGATAGCCGACGTCGGTGTCGAGATTGTCGTCTTCATTGCCGGTCAGGACCAGATAGCGCGGGTTGAGCGAACCGCCGAAGATTTCGATGCCGTCGTCGGAGCTGTTATGGACCTGGATATGGTCGAGCTGCGTGCCGCTGCCGACGCCCGAGGGGGTCAGGCCCTGAAGCTCGCTGGAACCCGACAGGACGAAGCCGGAATAGCGGATCTGGACATAGGACATGCGGCCCGAATTGTCGGCATCGTCCGCGCCGCCATAGAGCGCGCCGCTCGCGCCTTCGGTGTCGCGTTCGCACGCGGTGGTGCCGGGCGCGGCCGCCGGAGCGGCGCAGTCGGTGATGCGCGCGCGGCCGAGCAGAACGACGCCGCCCCACTGGCCCGACGACTGGTCGGTGTTGGTGCCGAGCACATTTTCACGGCTGGTGAAGATGATCGGCTGCGTGGCGGTGCCCACGGCGTTGATGCGGTTGCCGCGGTTGACGGCCAGGAAGCTGTTGCCGGTGCCGGCGAAGATCACCACGCCCGGATCGATCGTCAGCGTGACATTGTTGCCGGTGCTGCCGGGGCCCTGATCGGTGCCGACATCGACGCGGCCCGGCATCGAGTAGATGACGCCGGCCTGCTTGGCGATGACGGTCGAGCTGGTGAAGCGCGCCGGGAAGGCGCAGTTGCGCCAGGTGTTGGTGCCGTCGGTGATGGTGCCTGCGTCGGACAACTGGGCCGATCCGGCGATGCTGGGGCAGCTTGCGGCCGGGGTCACAGCGGTTGGCGTGGGGGTGGGCGTCGGAGTGGGCGTGGGTGTCGGGGTCGGTGCGGGGATGACGATCGTGCCTTCACCGGGCGAGGCGATGTCGTCCGCGCCGCAGGCGCTGAGGCCCGCGCAGGCGCAGCTCGCCATCAGGATCGTGCGAATAGGGTTAATCTTGGCCATGTCGTCTCCGCTCCGGCCCATGGCCGGGATTGTTGAACCGCGGAGCGCAGGGGAAATGATTCGGACAACGCCCCCTGTCGCCCTCGGGAGCGGCAACTAGGCCCGGCACATGACAGCAACATTTTGATTGCGTGACGGTTCGGCGTCTTTGAAATGACAGTATCGTGACAGTCGTTTCAGGCGCGGCGTGGCATCTGGTGGATCAGCCCCAGGGGCGTTCCCGATACCATTTGGTGATGACATGTTTCACGCCGCTGCGCACCTTCATGCCGTGGTGGATGCTGGCGGGATTGGGCAGGCCGGATGGAAGCCGGTTGTTCCAGGCGAGCAGCTTCCCGGTTTCCGGCTGCACCGTCTTGCCGATCTTGGTGAAGCGGGTGGCTCCGCCGGCGGGGGGTTCATTGAGATAGACCATCAGCGTCCAGGTGCGGTTGCCCGCGACCGAGCAGAATTGCGCGAAGTCGGCGCCCCTCGGGTCGAAATAGTCGGTATGCGCCTTGAATTCCTGACCCACGTCATAGCGCTGGCCCTGTATCGGCTCGCCATGATGGCTCGCGATGCCCGCAAAAGCATCGAGCCGCGCGTCGATGGCGGCGACGAACGGGTCGGCGGGATCGAGGTCGCAGGTTTCGCTCGTCCGGAAATAATGGTCCCCGTTGGCGTCGGCAATGGTCGAGGGCCGCCGTTGCGCGTCGATGCGGCGGACCAGTTCCGCGCATTCCTCCCGGCTCAGGAAGGCCCGGCGGATGAACAGGGTGATGTCGCGGCTCGGCACGCGCTGCACGCGAGGATGCGCGCCGATCCAGGCGGGGTCGCCATCGGCAGCGGCGGGCGCGGTCTGCTGTTCGATCATGTTTGTTCCATGAGTGGAAGGCGCATTTGCTATCCCGGGTGGCGCGAAAAGCAAGGGTCAGGATAACCGTCACAAATCCGTCATGCGACTGTCATCGGCCGGTAAGACGAGGTGCCTAGCAGGCTGACCAGTTCCTAACGGGGTATGGCAGGATCATGCGGGTGTCGTTCGGCGACCGAGTGCGCGGATTGCGTGGCAGGCGCGGCACTGCGTCGCCCGCGTTCGACTGGCTCGCGCTGCTGGAGCGGGCGCTGCTTATCCTGCTGGCGCTGATGATCGTGCGGCTGGCCTGGGCGATCGTCACGCCGGTCGGCAGCTTCGGCCCCTGGGAAGGGCGGCGCGCGCAACTGATGTCGGCTTCGGCCCGGCAGGCGCTCTTCGCCAGCTTCGATCCCTTCTTCCGCGACGGGGCGCAGCAGCCTTCGGGCGGTGTCGTCACATCGCTGGCGCTGACCGTTTATGGCATCCGCCTCAATGAAGGGTCGGGACTTGGGTCGGCGATCATCGCCGGGCCGGATGGCGTGCAGAACAGCTTTGCCGTGGGCGACGAGATATTGCCGGGCGTCGTGCTGAAGGCGGTGGCCTTCGACCATGTGACGATCGACAGGGGCGGGGCGGAGGAGCAGGTCTTCCTGGATCAGTCCACGCCTGCGCCTGAGGCGACGCCCGCCGCGCCTGCCGCCAGCGGATGGCAAAGCGCCGCGCCGCCGCCTCCAGCAGCAGTCGGCGCGGGGCCGACTGCCGAGAGCCTTAAGCGCGACGTCGGCTTTGCGCCGCGGATCGAGAATGGCCGCCTGACCGGCCTGGTCGTCCAGTCGCGCGGCCCTGCCTTTGCCGGCGTCGGCTTCAAGCCCGGCGACATCATCGCTGAGGTCAACGGCCGGCCGGTCGGCGACCTGCAATCCTTCCAGAACCAGATCGCGCCCGGCGCGCGCCTGTCCCTGACCGTGGAGCGTGGCGCGACCACCGCCTCGGTCAACCTCATAGTGCAAGGCCAATGACCCGCAAATTGCTCCTGACCGCCGCCATGGCTCTCGCGATCGCGGCGCCGCTGCCTGCTTTCGCGCAGCAGACGCTCAACGTCCGCGACGCCGACATCCGCGCCTTCATTCAGGATGCGGCGCGTGTCACCGGGCGCACCTTCATCATCGACAACAAGGTGCAGGGGAAGGTGTCGGTCGTGACCGACCGGCCGCTGTCGCGATCCGAATATTTCGAGATTTTCCTGTCGACGCTGCGCGCCAACGGGCTGGTCGCCGTGCCTGCGCCGGGCGGGGCCTATCGCATCCAGCCGGTGGACGGCGCGGCTGGGCAACCGAGCGGCGTCGGGCAGGCGTCCAACCGCAACAGCTTCGTTACCGAAGTCTTCCGCCTTCGCGCCATCGACGCGGCTAGCGCATTGGAGACGCTGCGGCCGCTGGTGAGCCGGGAAGGCTCCGTCACTGCCAATCGGGCGGGGAATAGCGTCGTCGTGGCCGACTATGCCGACAACGTCGCGCGCATCCGCCAGGTGATCGCGCGCATCGACCGCGACAATGCGGCCACGCAGATGGTGGCGCTGAAGAATGCCGGCGCGCGGGAGATCGCGACGTCGCTCCAGGCGCTGGTGGCGAGCGGCGGGACGGGCGAGAATGCCGCGCCGGCTTCGGCGACGGTCGTGCCGATCGACAGTAGCAATTCGGTTGCGATCCGGGGCGACGCGGGCACCGTCGCGCGGCTGGCGGCGATGGCGCGGCAGCTGGATCAGCAGGCTGCGAGCGGCACGGAAATCCGCGTCTACTGGCTCGAACATGCCGACGCCGAGAAGCTGTTGCCGGTGTTGCAGCAACTGGTGGGGCAATCGGCGGCGCAACCTGTGACGTCCGAAGCGCCAGCGCCCGCAAAGGGCGGCGCCGCGCCGGCCGCGCAAGTCGCCGTGCCGGTCGCCGCTTCGGCACCGAGTTCGGGCGGCAGCGGCATATCGACGCGCGGTCCCGCCATCGTCACCCGCTACGAGGGCGCGAATGCGATCATCGTCGCGGCAAACAGCGACGTGCAGCGGATGCTGGGCGAGACCATCCGTCAGATCGACACGCGGCGCGAGCAGGTGCTGGTCGAAGCCATCATCGTCGAGATCAGCGACGCCGCCGCCAAGAAGCTGGGCGTGCAGTTCCTGATCGGCAGCACTTCGACCGGCTTTGCCGCAACCAACTATTCCAATGCACAGCCCAACCTGCTGACGATCGCGGGTGCCTATGCCGCCAATCAGCTCGGCACGACGACGACCACCGTGGTCGCGCCGGATGGCACGCGCACGACGACCGAGGTGCGCGAGAATGGCGACCTTGCCAACACCCTGCAGCAGGCGGCGGTGAACAGCCTGCAAAGCGCGACCGGCATCATCGGGGGCCTGGGCACGCAGATCGGCAAGAACGGCATTTTCGGCGCGATCATCAATGCGGTGAAGTCCGACACGGAAAGCAACCTGCTCTCCACCCCATCGGTCATGACGATGGATAATCAGAAGGCGTCGATCCTGGTGGGCCAGCAGGTGCCGATCACGACGGGCGAAGCGCTGAGCCAGAATTTCGACAACCAGTTCCGCACCGTCCAGCGACAGGATGTCGGCATCAAGCTAGAGGTGAAGCCGCAGATCAACACCGGCGGCGCGATCAAGCTGTTCCTGAAGCAGGAAGTGTCGAGCGTCGCAGGGCCGGTGAGCAACAGCAACAGCGACCTCATCATCAACAAGCGCGAGATCGAGACGACGGTGACGGTCGATGACGGCGAGATATTGGCGCTGGGCGGGCTGCTGGACGATAATGAGCGGCGCACGATCGAGCGCATTCCGTTGCTGTCCGACATTCCCGGCATTGGCGAGCTGTTCAAGTCGCGGTCGAAGAGCCGGAGCAAGACCAACCTGATGGTCTTCATCCGGCCCACGATCCTGCGGTCGAAGGAGGATGCGCAGAAACTGACGCAGCAGCGCTACGGCTATGTGCGCGGCATGCAATTGCAGCGCAATCCTGATGCCGAGCCGACCATCGACGAGTTGGTGCGCGATTATATGGGCGCGGCCCCGCCGATCGCGCCGCAGCCAGGCGATGTGACGGTGCAGCCTCCGGCGGGAGCCGCCGCTCCGGCGCAGGTGATCGAACCCGCGGTGCGGCAGTCGAGCGGGGTCGTCCGTCCGGTCGAAATTCCGGCGAGCGAGGTGAAGCGGTGAGCGACGAACCGCACCCAGTTCTGCCGCGCCCCGTCGACATCCCCTATGTCTTTGCGCGCAAGCATGGGGTGGTGATGTTGCCGCTTGAGGGCGAGCGGCTGACGATCGCGGTGCGCGAGGGGAGCGATCCCCGCGTGCTTCTGGAGGTGCGGCGGCATCTGGCGCGCAGCTTCGACGTGCGCTTCGTGGATCCCGCGCAGTTCGACCGGCACCTGTCCGACCATTATGCGATGGAAGGCAGCGCGGCGGCCATGGCGGGGTCGCTGGAGGTCGGCGCGGACGAGCTGGACATATTGGCCGCCGACATTCCGACCGCCGACGACCTGCTCGACAGCGCAGACGACGCGCCGGCCATCCGCCTGATCAACGGCATCATCGCGGAGGCGGCGCGGCAGGGCGTGTCCGACATTCACATCGAGCCTTATGAAACCGGCCTGATCGTCAGGATGCGCGTGGATGGCGTGCTGCGCGAAACGCTGCGGATGCCGCCGCATGTCGCGCCGGTCGTGGTCAGCCGCATCAAGGTGATGGCGCGGCTCGACATCGCCGAACGGCGCGTGCCGCAGGACGGGCGCATCGGCCTGACGCTGGGCGGAAAGCTGCTGGACGTGCGCGTTTCCACGCTGCCCAGCCGGGCGGGCGAGCGCGTGGTGCTGCGCATTCTCGACAAGGAGAATGCGGGCATGAACCTGGACCTGCTGGGCATGACCGGCGCGCCCGACCGCATCTTCCGCGAGGGGTTGAGCGAACCCAATGGCATCATCCTCGTCACCGGTCCTACGGGCTCGGGCAAGACGACGACGCTTTATGCCGGGCTGCGCCAGCTCAACGATGGCAGCCGGAATATCCTGACAGTCGAAGACCCGGTAGAATATGCGATCGAGGGTGTCGGCCAGACGCAGGTCAATGCCAAGGTGGGCCTGACCTTCGCGGCTGGGCTGCGCGCGATCCTGCGACAGGATCCCGATGTGGTGATGGTCGGCGAGATCCGCGATCGCGAGACGGCGGAGATTGCGGTGCAGGCGTCGCTGACCGGCCATCTGGTGCTTTCGACGGTCCATACCAATGACGCCGTGGGTGCGATCACGCGGATGCGGGACATGCGGGTGGAGCCCTTCCTCCTCGCCTCAACGCTCCGCGCCGTGATCGCGCAGCGGCTGGTGAGGCGGCTGTGCCAGCATTGCCGCGAGCCGGTGCAGGCGGACAAGTCGGCGAGCGCGCTGCTGGGCTTCGATCCCGGCACGATCATCTATCGCGCTCATGGCTGCGACCAGTGCAACGGCACCGGCTATAAGGGCCGGATTGGCGTGTTCGAGGCGATCCGGGTGGACGACACGATCCGTCGCCTGATCAACGACGGCGGGGACGAATCGCTGATCGCGCGCCACGCCTTCCTCAACGCGCCCAATCTGGGGTCGGCCGCTCGCGCGCTGGTGCGCGACGGGCAGACCACGGCGGAGGAAGCCATCCGCGTGTCGCGCCGCGACGCGACAGAGGTGGAAACCATCGGCGATGGCTGAGTATGATTATGTGGCGATCGATCCGGCGGGTCGGGAGCGGGGCGGATCGGTCAAGGCCGGCACGATCGAGGATGCGCGCGCCAAGCTGGACGCGCGCAAGCTATTCATCGTGCGGCTGGAGCAGGGGGCGAACGAGAGCGCGCGCAGGCGGGCCGGCCTGTCACTGCGCGCGCCGCGCCTCAGCCCAAAGGAACTGACGCTCTTCACCCGGCAGCTGTCCACGCTGATCCAGGTGAGCCCGCTGGAGGAATCGCTGCGCACGATCGGCCGGCAGAGCGAGAAGGATCATGTGCGCGCCATCGTGGGAAAGGTGCATGGTGGGGTGCTGGAAGGCCGGCGGCTGGCGGATGCGCTGGGTGCAGAGCCGAAGAGCTTCCCGCCGCTCTATCGCGCGATGATTTCCGCCGGCGAAAGCTCCGGCAGCCTGCCCACGATCATGGAGCGGCTGTCCGACCTGATGGAACGGCAGGCGGTGATCCGGTCCAAGGTGTTGACCGCCATCGCCTATCCCAGCGTGCTCGCCGCCTTTGCCGTCTGCGTCGTCGCCGCACTCATGATCTTCGTGGTGCCCAAAGTGGTGGAGCAGTTCGACACGGTGGGACAGCAACTGCCGCTGCTGACGCGTCTGGTGATGGGCCTGTCCGCCTTCCTCGCCGGCTATTGGTGGATGCTGCTGATCCTGATCGCGCTGTCGGGACTGCTGTTCTGGCGCGCGCTGAAGAATGACGGATTCCGCTACCGGTTCGACGCGACGCTGCTGGCGCTGCCGTTGCTGGGCCGGTTGATCCGCGACCTCCACGCGGCGCAGATGGCGCGGACGCTTTCGACCATGGTGGCGAGCCGGCTGCCGTTGATGGAGGGACTGTCGCTCACCGCCAACACGGTCCACAACCGGGTGCTGCGCAAGGCGTCGGACGATATCGTGGAAGCGATCCGGGGCGGCGGCAGCCTGTCGGCGGCGCTGCGGCGCGCGGGCGTATTCCCGCCGCTGCTCGTCTATCTGGCGGCGAGCGGGGAGAGCGCGGGACGGCTCGATACGATGCTGGAGCGCGCGGCCGACTATCTGGAGCGCGAGTTCGACAGCTTCACCTCCGCCGCGCTCGCCATGCTGGAGCCGGTCATCATCATCCTGATGGGCGGCATCGTCGCCGTCATCATCCTGTCCATCCTGCTGCCGATCCTGCAGCTGCAAAGCCTCACCGGGGCTTGAAGGAGTGAATATGTCGAATTGGAAGATCATTCGAGCCGTCGCCGTCGAGGGTGAAGAGGGGTTTACGCTGGTCGAACTGATGGTCGTGATCGTCATCATCGGACTGCTGGCGACGATCGTGGCGATCAACGTCATCCCGGCGACGGACACCGCGCGCGTAGAGAAGGCGAAGGCGGATATTTCGACCATCGAGCAGGCGCTGGAGCAATATCGGCTCGACAACCTGGCCTATCCCGCCGCGTCGGACGGGTTGCAGGCGCTGATCAGCCCGCCGCCTTCACTGGCGCAGCCGCAGCGCTATCGCCGGGGCGGCTACATCAAGAAGCTGCCGCAAGACCCCTGGGGGCGCGCCTATCTCTATACCGCACCGGGACGGAAGGGCGCGTTCGACATCAGTTCGCTGGGCGCGGACGGGCAGCCGGGCGGGGAGAATGAGAATGCGGACATCGTCTCCAGCGAGCTTTGACGCAGGGGCGCGCTCGCGTATGTGCGAGCGTGGCTTCACGCTGCTCGAACTCATGGTCGTGCTGACGATCATCGGTTTCATTTCGGCTGCCGTCGTCCTCGCCATCCCTGACCCGCGTGGCCGGGTGGTGGAGGACGCCGACCGCTTTGCCGCGCGCGTTGCCGCCGCGCGCGACGAAGCGGTCGTCACGGCGCGGCCCATGGGCGTGTGGGTGTCCGCATCCGGCTATGGCTTCCAGCGCCGGGATGGCACGGGCTGGACATCCATCGACCAGAAGCCGTTCCTTAACGCCAACTGGAAAGCCGGCACCCGCGCGCTGGTGGGCAAGGATGGCGGGCAGCAGATCGCCTTCGACGGCACCGGCCTGCCGACCGATCCATTGACCGTGACACTGGCGCGCGAGGGCGAGCGGGTGGCCGTGACCGTCGACATGGCGGGGAAGGTCATGGTCGGTGGCTAGGGTGGTCCGTCCCGCAGAGCGCGGCTTTACCCTGCTGGAGATGCTAGTGGCGCTGGCGGTGTTCAGCCTGGCCGCGCTGGCGCTGGTGCGGTTGCAGGGCGTGACGCTGCACACCGCCGCTGACCTCGACAGCAAGGCGCTGAGGCAGATCGTCGCGCGCAACCTGATGGTCGAGGTGCAGACCGATCCCGTCCCGCCGGCGATCGGCGAGGAAGAGGGCGATGTCGATAATGGCGGCAGGCGCTGGCACTGGCGCAGGCTGGTCAAGGCGATGGACGACAAGCGGCTGTTGCAGGTCGACTTGACCGTCGATGGGCAGCCCGGCGCTTCGCCCGCCGTGCTGAGCTTTGTGCGGGTGGTCGAATGAGGCGGAACCGGGCAGCGCAGGGTGGCGAAGCTGGCTTCACGCGTTCGACGCGTTCCGCCCAACAGGGCTTCACGCCTTTGACGCGTTCCGCCCAACAGGGCTTCACGCCTTTGACGCGTTCCGCCCAACAGGGCTTCACGTTGATCGAGCTGCTGGTTGCGTTGATGATCTTCGCGCTGCTCGCCAGCGCGGGCGTGCTGTTGCTGGGCAACAGCGTGTCTGCACAGGCGCAGGTGAAGGCGCGGCTGGACGACATGGCGGCGGTGCAGCGGGCGAGCGGCGCGCTGGCCGCCGATCTGGGGCAGGCCGTGCCGCGCATCACCCGCACGGAAGCGGGGACGCTCGCGCCGGCCTTCTGGGCGCATGTCGAGGGCGAGGGGCAGCCGGTGATGCAGTTCGTGCGCGGGGGGTGGGACAATCTGGGCAACCTGCCGCGTCCGTCGTTGCAAAAGGTCGAATATTGGGTGCGGCAGGGGCGGCTGGAACGGCGCGGCTATGCGCAGCTCGACGGTGCGGCCGGAGACGATCCGGCGACCTTGCTGGAGAATGTCGAGGCGGTGGTGCTGCGGTTCAGGGATGCGCAGGGCAAGTGGCGCGACGACTGGACGCCGAGCCAGCCCGACCTGATGCCCCGCGCCGTGGAAATACGCGTGACCCGTACGGGCGAGCCGCCGGTCATGCTCCGGTTCCTTGTCGCCCCCGGTCCGGCGGAAAAACCGGTCATAGCGGAAGGGCCGGCCGGTGCCTGATCCCCGTCGCCGCCATGAAGAGGGTGCCGCCCTGCTGACCGTGCTGCTGCTGGTGGCGGTGATGGCGGTCGTCGCCTCGACCGCGCTGGAGCGGGTGGCGCTGGCGACGCGCATGACCGGCAATGGCGGCGCGGTCGATCAGGCGCGCGCCTTTGCCGATGCCGGCGCGGAGGTGGCGCGGCTGCGCATCGGCGATCTGGTGGCGTCCAATCCGACCAAGATGACGCTGCAGGGCGGATGGATGGGCACGCCGCAGACGGTGCCGGTGCCCGGTGGCTTGGCGAGCGTGCAGGTGACGGACGGCGGGAACTGCTTCAACCTCAACAGCGTGGTGACGGGCGAGAGCGAGGCGGCGCTGAAAGTGCGGCCGGTGGGGGTCGCGCAGTTCCAGGCGCTGCTGGAGGCGCTGGGGGTGGATGCGCGGCAGGCGCAGCGGGCTGCGAGCGGCCTCGCGGATTGGATCGACAGCGACAGCGTGCCGCAGCCCGGCGGCGCGGAGGACGAGACCTATGCGCAGGCGGAGCGACCCTATCGCGCGGCCAATCGCCTGATGGCCGACGCCAGCGAGTTGCGCGCGGTGGCAGGGATCACGCCCGCCATCTACGATCTCGCGCGGCCGTGGGTATGCGCGCTGCCGGTCGCGGACCTGTCACCGATCAACATCAATACGCTGCTGCCGGACCAGGCACCGCTGTTCGCGATGCTGCTGCCGGGCAAATTGAGCGTCGGGCAGGCGCGGCAATATCTGGCGCAACGGCCCGCGGAAGGCTACGGCAGCGTGCCGCAATTCTGGGCGATGACGGCGCGTGGGGGCATCGTGCCCGAGGCCGGGGTGGACCAGCAGGTCAAATTGACGACCGGATTTTTTGGAGTGACTGTGTCGGTGGATGTCGGGGGGACGCAGGCGGTGGAACGCGCGACGATCGACGCGCGCGAAAGCCCCGCCAGGATCGTGCGGCGAAGCTGGGGCGCGGGCGCATGAGCAGCAAGGATGCCCTGATCCTCTTCCTGCCCGAGCGGGACGAGGATGCGCCGCGCTGGATGCGCGTGGTGGACGGCGTGGCGGTGAAGGCAGGTCAGGGCACGGACTGGCTGGCGGCCTGCGGACTTCCCGCCCTGCCCGAACAGGCGCGCGTCATGCTGGTGCCGCCTGCCGCGCTCGTGACGCTGCACTGGGTATCTCACCCCGATCTGCCGGCGCGGCAGGGGCGCGCAGCGGCGCGGCTGGCGGCGATCGCGCAATCCATCCTGCCGGCCGATCATATCTTCGCCGCCGTCGATACCAACGATGATCCGGCGCGGCCGCACATTGTTGCGGTGGCGGGTCGGGCCGACATGCAGCATTGGCTGCTGCGGGCGCAGCATCATGGGCTGGACCCCGACATCATCGTGCCCACGCCGCTGCTGCTGCCGGAGCCGGACGGCGGGTTCGTTCGCGGGATCGTGGGCGACGAGACGATTTTGCGGGGCACCGATCTCGCGTTGACGCAGGATCTGGCGATCCCGGCTTTGGTCGGCGAAGCGGCGATCACGGACATCGCGCCCGAAAGCATAGAGAAGCGCGCGATTGCCGCGCTGGACCTGCCGCCGCTGGACATGCGGCAAGGCGATTTTGCAAAGCGGGTGCGACGCGCGCCCGATGTGGCGCTGCTGCGGCGGATCGCCCTTTGGAGCGGGATCATTCTGGCGCTGGCGTTCGCGACGGCTCTCGTTGGCATCGCCAAGAACCATTGGGAGGCGAGCCGGCTGGACGATGAGAGCCTGACGCTGGCGCGGCAGATCCTGCCGGAGGCGAGCGACACCGTGCAGGCGCAGGGCGAGCTGGACGCTCGGCTCGCCGCCCAGGGTACTGGCGCGCGCGCCTTCACCGCGCCGGTGGCCGGGCTGTTCGCGGCGATGCAGGATGCGCCGGGCGTGGCGCTGACCGCCCTGTCGCGCGACCCCGACGGCATGATCCGCGCGACGCTGGCGGCGGCGAAGGCGGACGATATCAACAGTGTGCTGCTCGCCCTTCAGGCGGCCGGCTTCACCGTGACGGCGACGCCGTCGCAGGATCCGGGCGGGCGCACGCTGGCTGACATTACGGTGCGGTCATGATGGAAAAATTGGCAAGCCTGTGGGCGGAACGATCGCGGCGGGAGCAATGGATGCTGGGCGTCATGTTCGCCTTGCTGGCGGTGGTGCTGCTGTGGTTTGGCGTCGCCATGCCGCTCGACCGGGGGCAGCGCGGCGCGCGTGACGCGCTGTTGGCGGCGACGGACCGGAACGCTGCCATTCGCGCCGCGGTCAAACAGTTGAAGGCGCTGCCGCGCACGCCCGTCGTCAGCGGACCCGCGACGGCCATCGACCAGTTTGTGGGGCAAAGCGCGGGCGAGGCAGGGCTGACGCTGGAACGCGCCCAGGCGCAGGGGCAGGACAGGATGGAGATCGCCATCGCCACCGTCCGGCCATCCGCTCTGTTCGGCTGGGTCGCGCGGCTTGAGGCGCAGGGCGTGCGCGTGGAGACGCTGAGCGTCAGGCCGTCGCCCACTGCCGGCAGCCTGTCGGTGCAGGCGGTGCTGGTGCGGGGAGAGGGGCGATGATGGGGCTTCGCCTGTCGCGGCGGATGCGGGCCGTGCTGATCGCGACGCTGCTGGTCGGCCTGCTGCTGTTCCTGCCGATGCGCGTGGCGCTGGGCCTGGCAGGGCTGGAGCGGCTGGGCGTCTCCGCGCAGGAGGTGCGGGGCACGGTGTGGAGCGGGCGCATCGGCCAGTTGATGCTGGGCGAGATGCCGATCGGCACGGTGCGCGCGGGTTTGTCGCCTTTGCCGCTACTGGTCGGCCGCGCGCGCTTTGACATCGCCCGGAACAAGGGGCTGCCCGACGATATTCGCGGTGCGCTGACCGCCGGGTTCGGGCGGATCGGCATTGACGATGTGAGCGGCGCCGTCCCGCTCGGCCGCACCTTCGCGCCGCTGCCTGTCGCCAGCCTGATGTTCGAGGATGTGAGCGGCTATTTCAGCGGCGACCGGTGCGGCCATGCGGAGGGGCGGGTGCGCGCTCGCATGGCTGGCCAGTTTCCGGGGCTGAACCTAAGCCAGGGATTGTCGGGCATAGTCGCCTGCGACGGGGACGCGCTGCTGTTGCCGCTGGTCAGCCAATCGGGCCTCGAGAAGATCAACCTGCGTATCTGGCGCACCGGGCGCTATGTTGCCGAAATGCGGATCGAAACCGCCGACCCGGCGCTTGCGGCGGCATTGGGGCAGGCGGGTTTCGCCAGCGTGGGCAATGCGCAGTTGTTGAAGATCGAAGGAAATCTGTGATCGATCCGCTGGCGGCATCGGCCGGCGTCGTGGCGGGGGCGATCGCCGGCAGTTTCCTCGCTACGCTGATCCTGCGCTGGCCCGCTGGGCGCAGCGTCGCCAGGGGGCGATCATGCTGCGATGAGTGCGGCAGGACGCTCGCCGCCCGCGACCTCATCCCGATGCTGAGCGCGGTGGCGAGCGGCGGGCGGTGCCGCACCTGCGGCGCGGCGATCCATCCGCTGCACGGCCGGGTTGAGGCGGGCTGCGCCATCATCGGCGGGCTGGCGCTGGGCTTTGCGCCCGGTGTTGCAGGCATGGGATGGACCTTGCTGGGCTGGATATTGCTGACGCTCGCGCTGCTGGACTGGCGGCATTACTGGCTGCCGGACGCATTGACGCTGCCGCTGGCCTTTCTGGGCCTGACCCTTGGCCTGTGGACGACAAGCGTCGCCTTGTCGGATCGGATCATCGGCGCGGCGGCAGGATATGGCCTGCTACTCTCTATTTCCGTGGCCTACCGCATGGTACGGGGGCGGGAAGGGCTGGGCCTTGGCGACGCGAAGTTGCTGGGGGCGCTCGGGGCTTGGCTCGGCTGGCAGGCGCTGCCCTTCATCCTGCTCATCGCGTCGGGGACGGGTCTGGCCGTCATGCTGCTGACGGGACGCGCCAGAAGCGCCACCACCCGCGTTCCACTCGGCACCTTCCTGGCGGTCGCGGCGCTGCCGGCATGGGCGACCCTGTCGGCGCTGATGCGGTAAAATGGTCGGGGAGACAGGATCCCCAACCAATTAACGGCCCGCCTCCCGTAAACGGCGGAAAACCGCGCCTTTCGCCACGCGAACCGTGGCGATGAAGCATTACTGACACACCGGAAAACACAATTCTAGACACAATTGTGCACACGGTGTCGATCGGGCGGGTATTGGGCTGGCACGCGACGGCCTGCTGATCCTCGTCGGATGTTCTTCGCTTGGCGTCGGCTTGGAAAAGCTGCCTGCGGGCATCTCCTGTGATCGAGACAGTAGAGGGGAAAAGCTCCGCTGCGGCTCGGTCGATCCTGACAGGAGCATCTACCATGACCCGCATCACCGACGCCACCTCTGCCGGGGCGTCGCTGCCGACCTGCGCCGGGGACCCGGACATCCGGATCCTGCGCCGCGTATCGGCGCTGACCGATTTCCCGCTGGCCGATGGCGCTACCGGCACCATTCGGCGCATTGCCATCGTGGACACTGAAACCACCGGCACCGATGTCATCGATGACGAGATCATCGACATCGCGGTGGTCGTGATCGAGGTGGACGAAGCCGGCGAGATCGTCGGCATCGCCAGCGCCGGGCAGGCGCTGCGCGATCCGGGAATGCCGATCCCGCCGCACATCAGCCGGTTGACCGGCATCACCGACGCGGACGTGCGCGGCAAGACGATCGATCTGGATCGGCTCGAACGGCTGCTTGCCGGCGTCGAGGTCCGCATCGCGCATTCAGCGGCCTTCGACATTGGCTTCATCGAGAACCTGATGCCCGGTCTGGCCGGCGAGGCATGGGCCTGTTCGATGCGTGACTTCGACTGGGCGGTAGCCGGGTTTGACGGTGCGAAGCTCGGCTACCTCCTGACCCAGATCGGCCGTTTCAACACCGCGCACCGGGCGATGGCAGATGTCGTGACCCTCCTGCATCTGTTGGCGCACCGGCTGCCGCACGGCGGGACGGTCATCGGCGACCTGCTCACCAGCGCCGAACGTCCGACCGTCCGCTTCGAGGCGGTCGGCGCCCCGTTCGACCGCCGCGCCCAACTCAAAAGCCGCGGCTATCGTTGGGACGCGCGCAACCGCGTCTGGTGGATCGAGCTCGCCAGAGAGGACTGTGCCGAGGAGGAGCGCTGGTTCCGCCAGGACATCGCACCGCACGGACCGCTGCCGCGGATGACGCCGATCACTTGGCACCAGCGCCACCGGTGAACCTTCGCGGGCGCGCCGCAGCGTGCCCGCCCCTTCCAGAACGAAATGAAGTGAGCACCCCAAGGGAGGGGAAAATGCTCCGGCCAGGATGGCCGTCACATGAGGAAATGACAGCATGCAACAGAACACCATCGGCCTCGGGCACCAGAACTTCATGCTCGCGCTTCGCCGCGAGATGGGCTGGCCGACCTTCAAACCGGCCAACGACTGCATCGCCTTCTGCTCGGGCCGCCGGATGGACCTCGCGGTCGGATCCGAGGTGGCGCGCATCGCTCAGATGATGCGCAAGGACGCCGTCTACACCGGCTGGGACAGCATGAAGGCAACCACGCCGCTCGGCTTCACGATCGTCTTCCGCGAGTTGCTGACGGTCGATGTCGTCGATCGCGTCGTGCCGTTCGCCGCCAACGACGATGCACCCATCGTGTTCGTCAGCACGCGGAGCGACGAGATGTTCGCAGTGGATCGCCGCGGCACGCTCGTCCGCCTCCCTGGCAAGCCAAGGAACATCGGCACCGGTCGTAGGCTCGCGATGAAGCGCATCAAGGCAACCGCCGCGACCCTCGGTGACGAGCTGCTCGCCGACAACCAGTTCGTGCCCCCCGGAGGTGCATGGATGGAGCCGGAGGCGCCGGTCGAGACGATCGTCCGCTTCGGCTGACGCGGGGTGTCCGACCTCCGAGGCCGGCCGCCGCAATCATAGACATCGTGATGGGGATGATCCCCTGTGGAGAAAATGCATGAAGATCGAGAACCCGTTCGAACCCCGCCGCCCGCGCAGCTACGTCATCGTCGACCTAGAGAGCGCCGTGCTCGATGAAGCCGGCCATCAGCGGTACCGCGCGATGGAGCGCTGGATGCCTAGCAACGACGACGGCGACAGCCGCCGCGGCTACACCCGCGCCGAATGCCCGCTGAAAACGCCGCGCTGGGTTTTTCAGACGGTGGTGACCGCCTCGGCGATGGTGCTGACCGAGCACGAGGACGGCAACGTCGACGTGTCGCGCTTCGTCACGCTTAGCGCACCGGACCACGACGAGCGCGCGGTGATCGCCGGTGTCCTGAAGGTGCTGGCCGATGCCCCGTCCAACGCCGAGTTCGTGTCGTGGGCCGGCTCGTTCCACGACCTGCCGCTGATCGCCTGCGCGGCGATGAAGCACGGCCTGTCGCTGCCCGCGAACTGGGGGTGGATCGCGTTCGGCGGTGACGGCCGTGTCCGCCACGTCGACTTCGCCCGCGTCCTGACCGGCGGCTTCAAGATGAAGCCGATCCATCAGGCCGAATACGCCGCGGCGCTCGATATCCCGGCGAAGATGACGGCGGCGCCGTTCATAGTTGCCAAGCTCATCAACGCCGGGCAGTTCGAGCTCGTGCAGGAAGTGTGCGAGGGCGACGTCATCACGCTGGCGCTGCTGCTCGCCCGCTGGCGCAAGCTGCTTGACGGCCGTGCCGACATCGACGTCGTCGAGGATCGCATCCTGCGCAGCATCGAGCAGCTGCGCGAAGGGCGCGGCTACATCCCGGCGCTGCAGGCGCGGCGGAGGGCGAGCTTCGCGAAGCGGGTCGGCAAGGCGAGCAACGATGCCGAGGTGCTCGCGCCTTGGCTGTCGGCGGAAGCGGCCTGACACGGGCTGAAGGAGGCGGGTTTCGGCCCGCCTCCCACGGCTACAGCTCCAGCATCGTGAGGATCCTCGCACGTGTTTACGGCAGGGTGGCCGGTAGAGCGCAACTCTCCTAGGATCGCGTGACAGCCTCGTCGGCATCGCATAGCCTCTTACAATGGCAGCCAGCGAGTGGACCGATCAGCAGAACGACGCGATCGTCGCCGACTATTTCACGATGCTGGCCGATGACGAAGCAGGGCGCCCCTACAGCAAGGCCGAACATAACCGGCAGTTGCAGGAGGTGATCGGTCGCCCACGCGGATCGATCGAATACAAGCATCAGAACATCAGCGCGGTGCTCAAGGGGCTCGGCGAAGACTGGATCCCAGGCTACAAGCCCGCCTTCAACTTTCAGGCATCACTGGTCGATGCCGTCGCCCGTTGGCTGGCGGCGCATCCGGCGTGGGTGTCGCCGGACACCCGTCTGTCACCCACAGTCACGGCTGCACCATCGCGCGTGCAGGAAGCATCGACGCTGTGGATCGGGCCGCCGCCAACGGTCAGCAACGCGCCACCACCGGACGAGCTCGAGCAGATGCAGCATATCGCCCGGCGCTTCGACGTTGCTGCGCGATGCCCGGAACCGCGCGCTCGGCCGCGCCGGCGAGCGCCGAATCGTTGTCCACGAACGTTCGTCGCTGGCCGCTGCGGGGCGCGGCGACCTCGCGGATCGGGTCCGCTGGGTATCGGATCAGAACGGTGGCGGGGCCGGCTACGATATCGCGAGCTTCGAGGCCGACGGCCGCCCGCGCCTCATCGAAGTGAAAACCACCAACGGCTGGGAGCGCACGCCTTTCCACATCAGCCGCAACGAACTCGCCGTTGCCGAAGAGCGACGCCGCGACTGGTGCCTCGTCCGCCTGTGGAACTTCGCCCGCCAGCCCCGCGCGTTCGAGCTGCGACCACCGCTGGAAGTGCACGTGTCGCTGATGCCGACGAGCTTTCAGGCTAGCTTCAACGCATAACGACAAGAAAGACGGCTCTGCACGGCGCTTGCCATCCAATGGTGCTTGCTCGATCTTGCGACAAATACGGACGCAGGAGGCTTGATGACCGAAAGGATGGCGAAGCTCGATCGCCTGCTGGCACTTGTTCACGCGCTTTCCGACACGACCGAGGGCCTCACGCTCGACGAGATGGCCGGCCGCCTCGACGTCAACCGGCGCACGGCGGAGCGGATGCGCGATATCATTGCCCGCCACTTCGACCTCGATGAGATCGCCGACGATCGACGTAAGCGCTTCCTGATTCGAGACAGCTTGCGGCGAGCCTACACAAGACCGACTGCCGCCGAGGTTGCCGCCCTGCAGGCCGAGGTCGATGGCCGCACGTTGGCCGGGCAGAACGCCCGCGCAGAACAAATGGCCAGCCTGCTCGCCAAGGTAAAGGCGGCGCTCGACGACCGCGAGAGGCGGCGGCTCGATCCGGACCTTGACGCCCTTGCCCGGCTCCAGCGGACGATGGTGGCCGCCGGGCCGATCGCCGCCGTCGCGCCGGAAACCGTCACGACCATCCAGAGCGCCATCCTTTGCGGCCGATGCGTGGAATTCCACTACACGACCGAAGAACGGCCGGAGTCGCGCTGGCGGCGCGTGATCCCCTACGGCTTAGTCCACGGGCCGTTGACCTATCTGCTTGGCAAGATGCCCGCCCGCGACGACCAGCCGGTCTATTTCCGGCTCGACCGCATGACCGCAGTGACGGTGAGCGATACGATCGGCTGCGCGCCGGACGAGTGGGATATCGATGCCTGGCTCGCCGACAGCTTCGCGGTGTGGCGCGACGAGAAACAGGATGTGGCGTTGCGCGTGCCGCCGTCCTCCACCGCCCGCGCGCGACACTGGCGATTTCACGGTCAGCAGAGGATCGAGGATCTCGCCGACGGTGGGCTTCGCATCCGCTTCGCCACCGGCGGCATGCGCGAACTCGCCGAGCATCTGTTCACCTGGGGTGGCGAGCTGGTGATCGAAGGGCCCGACGCGCTCATCGCGGTGATGCGGGAACGCATCGCGGCGGCGCAGACAATGCTGCCGAAGGATGTGCGACCGATCCTGTCGCAGGACGCCGCCACAGGTGCATCATGACGATTCGCCTTCCCACATTCCTGCCCGGCGTGCCGGAGCATCTCGTCCGTGCCGCCTTGACGAGGGCGGGCGGCAACGAGATTGAGAGCGGCAAGCTCGACAGCCCGGAGAGCAGCGCGGCACTGGCCGTCAATGCGTTCGGCTGGTTCATCGAACGCGCCGGCGACCTGCCGCCGTTTCCCGGCCTTGCCGATCTCGACTGGCCCGCCGTGCGCGTTGATGTCGAGCGGCAGATGCGGTTCCCGTGGCGCGGCGGACGACACCCCTGGCTCGACGCATCGGTGGAGACCTGCGGCCGTGTCATCGGTATCGAATCCAAACGGTTCGAGCCGTTCCGGGACGCCAAGACCGTCAATCTGTCCGACGCCTATGACCGCGAGGTGTGGGGCAATCAGATGACGCCGTTCACCGCGATGCGCGACCGACTGCGTGCGGGTGATGGCCACTATCACCATCTGGACGCCGCCCAGCTGGTCAAGCACGCCTTCGGCCTAGTCACGGAGGGACGCCGGCTCGGCAAGGCGCCGGTGCTGTTCTATCTCTACGCCGAACCCACCCACCGCGGTTCCGCGCTCGTTCGGGGCACTGCCATCGAGCGCCATCGCGCCGAGATTGCCGACTTCGCTTCCGCCGTGGCGGGCGCAGAAGTGCGGTTCGCCGCTTGTTCCTGGCGCGAGTGGCTGGCCGGTTGGACCAGCGATGCCCGCGAACATGCCGACGCGCTTATCGCGCGCTTCCGCCCGTGAGACTATGGATCAACCTGATCGGCGTCTTCGGTATATGGTTCATCGTCTACGAAGGCGTCGCCATCGGTGTGGCGCTTCTGCTGGCAATCTTCGCGTTCGCGATCTGGCTGCATCGTCAGAACCGCAAGCAAGTCGCCAAGCCTCGCCGATCAACAGGTTATCCGAACCCGCGACCATCTCCCCCAAAATCACGAAAGGCGTTGATAATGACGGATGTTCAGCCTGCCTCGATTTTGTCTGCGGTCGAACAGCTTGCGCCGTCGATCATGCGGCGGTCGGGATCGCTATTTTATTCCGGCCCGAGCGCATTTCAGGGGCAGCATTCGCTGTATGTGCTGGGCCTCAACCCGGGTGGTTCGCCGGTCGCTCAGGCGACTGAGACCGTTGAACGTGACCTTGCGGATTGGCGGGCCCTGACATTGCCGTGGTCGGCATATCTCGACGAATCCTGGCAGGGCAAACCTGCCGGCGCCCACGGGATGCAGCCACGCATGCGACACATGTTCGATCGCCTCGGCCTCGATCTGCGCGAAGTTCCTGCGAGCAACGTCGTGTTCGTTCGCTCGACCAATGAGGCTGCGCTCGCAAGCGAGAAGGCAGTGTTGCTTCCGCAGTGTTGGCCCGTCCACGCAGCGGTGATCCGTGACCTAGGTATCCGTACAATCCTGTGTCTCGGCACGACCGCCGGCCGATGGACGCGCGAAGCGATCGGTGCCCACGCGCTGATCGATCGCTTTCAGGAGAGCAACGACCGGGGCTGGTCCAGCGAAGCTCACATAGCTGCGGATGGTCGCGCTGTCGTCACCGTCACGCACCCCGGCAGAGCGGACTGGCGAAATCCGGCGGCCGATCCGACGCCGTTGGTGAAAGCAGTGTTGGAGCGACAGCAATGACCGATCGTCCGCGCCGCGTCGGCCTGTCCAAGTCGAAGATCACCATGTTCGAGCAATGCCCCAAGCGGCTGTGGCTGTCCGTGCATCGCGGGGAACTTGCGGAGCAGGACGAAGGCGCCGAGGCGCGCTTCGCCACCGGGCACGAGGTCGGCGCGCTTGCCTGCGCCCTGCTGCCGGATGGCGTGATGATCGAGGCTGAGCCGGACCTCGCGGCGGCGGTCGCCACAACCCAAGCGCTGCTCTACAACGGCCATGACCGGCCGATCTTCGAAGCGACGCTCCAGCACGACGGTGTTCTCGTGCGGATCGACGTGCTGGAGCCGGACGGGGCCAGCGGCTGGCACATGGCGGAGGTCAAGAGTTCGACCAAGGCCAAGGATTATCACGTCGGCGACCTCGCCACCCAGCTCTGGGTTGCACGCAACGCGGGTGTGCCGATCAGCAGCGCGGCGATCCGGCACATCGACAGCAGTTTCATCCTCGAACGCGAAGGCGATTTCGACGGCCTGTTCGCCGACACCGATCTGATGGCGGCGGCCGAGCCGATCATCGCTGGTCGCAGCGAAACCGTCGCAGCCGCGCGGGCGACACTGGCCGGCGCGGAACCGGGCACCGCTCCCGGCGCCCATTGCGATGCGCCGTTCCCGTGCGAGTTCGCTGGCTATTGCCACGCAGCGCTGCCCGCCGGCCCGGAATGGCCGGTGACGGTGTTGCCGCACGGCGGCGGCAAGCGTTGGGTCGAGCAGGGCATCGTCGATCTTTTCGTCGTCGATCCCGCGGCGCTCACCAATGCCACCCATGCCCGCGTCCACCGCGCCACCGTCTCGGGCGAGGTCTATCACGATGTCGAGGGCGCCCGCGCGGCTATGGCCGGCTGGGCTTTCCCACGCACCTGGCTCGACTTCGAGACGATCGGCTTCGCGGTGCCGCGCTGGATCGGCGCGCGGCCCTATCAGCAAGTGCCGTTCCAGTTCTCGGCCCATGTCGAGACGGAGGAAGGCGCCGTCACGCACCACGAATTTCTTAGCCTCGACGGAAGCGATCCGCGCCGGGCGTGCGCTGAGGCGCTGGTCGAGATGGTGCCGCAAACGGGCGCGGTCATCGGCTACAATGCCAGCTTCGAAAAGGGGCGTATCCTCGAACTGGCCGCCGCGTTCCCGGAGCTTGCCGACGCGCTGACCGCGATGGCGGCGCGCGTCGTCGACTTGCTGCCGGTGACCCGCGCCAACTGGTATCACCGCGACCAGCGCGGAAGCTGGTCGATCAAGGCCGTGCTGCCGACGGTCGCCGCCGATATGGACTATGCCGCGCTCGAGGTGAAGGACGGCGGCAGCGCGCAGGAAGCCTATGCCGAGGCGATCGCGGCTGACTGCACGGCCGAACGCCGGGCGGCGCTGGACGCCGCTCTGAGGGCCTATTGCGGTCGCGATACCGAGGCGATGATCGTGCTGGCTCGGGGATTGTCAGGAGCGTTATGAATCAAATCCCCATCACAGATACTCAGTTCGAAGCTGCTGTCAGACTGGTCGCAGCGTGGGACGAGGCTGAGCTCGTCAAAAGGCGGCAGCAATTGAAGGCGAAAGACGCTCGCGGATATTATGTCGCCGTCCAAGCGCGCCGGCTCAGCCTTAAACTGGTCATTAAAGCTGCTTACAAGACTGCCGGACTAAAGTGGAACCACCTGCAATCACGGGCTGTCTTCGATCGCTTCAAGCACCTCTGCGATGGCTTCACACTCGTCCACGAACCGAAAGTGGGGGTTCTCACGCGCACCCAACTGACCGAAGAAGAGGAACTTGAGACAGAGTATGTCAAGCGCCTGAAGCGCAAGGGTCAGGCGGCGTTTCGCAGCGCGCTCCTTGGGCTCAACCCCGTTTGCCACCTTACTGGCTGCGGTGCTGTCGCGTCACTTGAGGCCGCTCACATTATGCCATTCGCCGCTGGCGGAAGCGACGCGACCGACAACGGCATGCTGCTGAGGGCTGACCTTCACCGGTTATTCGACCTGGGTTTTATTGCAATTTCGCCGAAAAGCGGTCGTATCTGGCTGCACGCAGCCTGCGCAGAAGATTACTCCGATCTCCTGTCGTTCAAACTCAATAATCAGCAGAGACAACAATGGCAGCCGGCGCTGTTGAAGCGCTGGTCTGAAAGACGGAAATAGGGCCTTGGTATGAGAGAAGCTGAGTTCAAGGCGTGGATGGAAGCGCAGGATTACTCCCGCAACACGATCAATACGCAGATGAGCAAGATCAGAAAGATCGATCGCGTCTTCGGTGACCTCGATGAGCTCAACGCGGCTGGAAAGCTCGCCGAGCTGGAAGCCCGGTTGAAAGCTGGCGACGACCTGCCTCAAGATATCGGCAACGATGGCGAGCGCGGGCATCTCCCCACCAGTCTGAGATACTATCGCCGTTTTCTTGAGGGCGGCAGTACACCCGCGCGCGATCGAGGTCATGGCGAACTGATCGCGCGCCTGACCGCAGCGCATATCGAGACGACGATGGACGATTGCGATGCGGTCGGTGTCGATGATTTCCTGCGCGCTCATAAATATATCCGGCCATCGAACTGGGTCATTCGTCCATCGAACGGCGAGCGTTATCCGGCTAAGGCCATCGTGGGGATCGCGGTCGGCAAGTTGCCCGGCGAAACGCCAAAGACGGCCAGCGAGTTTTTCGGCGGCTTCGGGGAGAGCCAGTCCTATGCCTTGCTGAAAGCGCTCGGCTACACGATCATCGGTCGCGATGATGCCGGTGCAAAAAGTTCAGGGGTAAGGCTCGGGCTGACTGCACAAGACGTCCTCGATGCCATCGCCCGGTGCGATGCCGCCGGGTCAGTCGAGGCGTTCATCGCCGGTCAGGACGGGCTTGGACCACCCGCCAAGTTCTGGCTGCTTCACCGCGGCAAGCGCTACCCCAGCAAGGCCATCGTTCGCGACGCTCTCGCGCATGTCGGAAGCGACGCACTACCGGGCGGTGCCCAGTGCAAGACAGCACTTGAGGCACTAGGCTTCGTCGTGATCGACTGGCCGGCGTTCAAGGCTCTACGCGACATCTTCCGCGCGCGAATGGCGGGGTTCGAGGATTTCCGGCGACAGGACGGCGATTACTGGACGGTCGAGCGCCGCTACAAGGACCAGACGATCGACAAGGTCCGCGCGCTCGCCGCGTCGGATGCCGACGACCGTACGGTCGGCGAGCAGATCTATCGCGCGCTCAGCGTCGATGCGCAGGGCTTGCCCCTCAGCTGGCGCACGCTCGACGAGGTGCAGAAGTCCGAGGCGCCCCTGCGCGACCGCTTCTTCGAGATCGTCGCACGGCTGGCGCGCAGCGACGACGATCCCCTCGCCACGATCGCCGATGGCGCCCGCGCGCTCGAACAGCTCAAGGCCGACGGGATTGCTGGCCTGCGTCGTGGCGAGGTGCTGGCGATCACGATCAGCGTCGTCGGCACCATCCATCCGGAAGCGGCGAGTTGGTTCAAGGTAAGCCGCATCGAGGCGATGGGCCAGCGCCTGTTCGGCCGCAAACTGTTCGCTCACCAGCAGTTCGAGGCGACTGATCTCGACGAATATCTCCAGCTATTGCGGGCGCTGTTCGCGCTGTTCGGGGAGGAGCTGGGCTGGAACCCGCTCGACCTGTTCGACGTGCAGGGCTTTGTCTGGGTGGCGCTGGAAGAAAAATGGGATGGCGAGGACGCGTCCCCGCCCGCCGCACCGCTCGACGCAGCGGAGGCAGAGGTGCTGCAGGACGGTCCCTATTGGTTCGTCGGCGCGTCCTATGGCCGCCGCGACGATCAGGTCGAGCGCTTCCTTAGCGAGGGCATCTGGGACATCGACAGCCCCAGCGACCGCAATCGCGAGCAGGTGTTACGGATGCAGCCGGGCGAGCGGATCGCGATCAAGGCGACTTATGTCCGCAAGAACGGCCTGCCGTTCGACGGGCGCGGGCGATCGGTATCGGTCATGTCGATCAAGGCGATCGGCACGATCACCGCCAACGCCGGCGACGGCGAGCGCGTGTCGGTCGACTGGCAGACCGATTATGCGCCGCGCGAATGGTATCACTACACCTATCAGCCGACGATCTGGGAGGTGTATCCGACCAACGAGATGGCGCAGCGGCTGATCCGCTTCGCCTTCATGGACGAGCCGCAGGATTACGACTGGTTCCTGCGCAACATGTCTCACTGGGGCGGTCTGCCCGCCGAGGAGGCGCCCGCGCCGGATCCGGTGAAGCGCTCGCCGCTCAACCTGATCCTCTATGGGCCGCCGGGCACGGGCAAGACCTATCGCACGATGGCCGAGGCGGTTCGGCTATGCCGCGGCCTGGCCGAGACCGACCCGCTGCTGACCGATGTCGAGCGCCGGCAGGAACTGCGTAAGGTCTATGAGGAGTTGAAGGGACAGGGGCAGATCGGCTTCGTCACGTTCCACCAGAATTACGCCTATGAGGATTTCGTCGAGGGCCTGCGGCCGCAGCCGCTGGCGGATGGCGTCGGCTTCACGCTCAAGGCCAAGCCGGGCATCCTGCGCCAGATGGCGGAGGCAGCCGAGGCCAGCGCCGAAGAGCACGTCCTCGTCATCGACGAAATCAACCGCGCCAACATCTCCAAGGTGTTCGGCGAACTCATCACGCTGATCGAGCCAGACAAAAGGCTCGGCATGGACGAGGGCATGCGGCTGACCTTGCCCTACAGCGAGGCGCGGTTCGGCGTGCCAGCGAACCTGCACATCATCGGCACGATGAACACCGCCGATCGTTCGATCGCGCTGCTCGACACCGCGCTGCGCCGCCGGTTCGAGTTCCGTGAGTTAATGCCGGACGCTAAGCTGCTGAAGCCGGTCGATGGCATCGACCTGACCGGGCTACTGACCACGATCAACGAGCGGATCGAGTATCTGTTCGACCGCGAGCATCAGATCGGCCACGCGTATTTCATTCGTTGCGCGACTCGTGCCGATGTCGATGAGGTGATGCGCCACAAGGTCATCCCGCTGCTGGCGGAATATTTCTACGAGGACTGGGCGAAGGTCGCCGCAGTGCTGGGGGACGGTGACGATGGCGAGGGTGATCGCGAAGGCCGCTTCATCGACCGTCGCCGGCTGAAGGCGCCCAAGGGTCTGGGCGGAGACGAGGACGCCGCGACGCGCTACCGCTGGAGCATTCGCGACAGCTTCTCCTACGATGGCTTCGCCGAAGCGTGATCCGCCGCACGATCCTTGAGTGGAAATCCATCGGCTACGGCGAGGCGGCGGATGAGATGCCGGCCGCAGCGGCTGACCGGATAGCGGCGGTGGCGGCGGCGTCCCCGCTGGCAGGTCGGGGCCGCGGTGGCGTACTCGAACATGGCCGCAAGGCTCTTCGGGCGCGCGGTGTTGTCGGCGTCATTGCCGCGCAGGGCTGCGCGCTGGAAATCTTGCCGAAGATCGACATTCCCGGTGTGGACGGTGCCCAGGCGACCGGCAGCATCCGCCGCCGTCTCGTCCACATGCTCGCCGTCGCGCTCGATCTGAAGATCGACGCTGGTCAGGTCACCGCGCTCGACTGGCAGCGCGAGACGCTGCTCGAAATTCTGATCCGCCTCTTCTCGGAAAAGCTGGTCGATGCCGTGCGGCAGGGGATGCCGCGCCGCTATGTCGAGCACGCCGATGACCTGTCGATGTTGCGGGGCCGGCTGAATGTGACGCGGCAGTTCACCACGCTGGCGGTCGAGCCGTCGCGGCTGGCGTGCCGCTTCGATGCGCTGACCCCGGACATCGCGCTCAACCGCATCATGAAGGCGGCGGTCACGCGGCTGTCGCGCATCGCCGGCACGACCGACAACCAGCGGCGATTGCGCGAGTTGGCCTTCGCCTATGCCGATATCGCGGACGTGTCCGTCGCTGCGCTACGGTGGGATGGGGTCACGCTCGATCGCACTAACGCCCGCTGGCGTGAGCTGCTTAATCTGGCGCGCCTGCTACTCGGCGACCGGTTCCAGACCACGTCCGCCGGCGGCAGCGACGGCTTCTCCCTGCTGTTCGAGATGAACACGCTGTTCGAGGAGTATGTTGCGCGAATGCTCAGGCGTGCGCTGGCCGACACCGACCTGGGTCGCGTCAGCCAAGGTGGCCGGCTCTATTGCCTGGAAAATGACAACCGGCGCGGCTTGTTTCAGACGCGGCCGGATATCCTGATCAAGCGCGGCGACGCCGTCGTGCAGATCATCGACACCAAGTGGAAGCGCATCTCCGCCCGGATTGACGATCCCAAGCAGGGCGTGTCGCAGGCAGACGTCTATCAGATGATGGCCTACGGGCGGCTATACGCCTGCGATCAGCTCATGCTGCTATATCCGCATCATCCAGGACTCAGCGGTCGCGAGGGGATGCAGGAAATGCATCGTATTACCGGCTCCGCCAGTTTCCTCAGCACTTCCACGATCGACGTGGCCATCGACGATCGAATTCATCACCGACTGCTGGCGATCACAAAGGCGGCCGGAACGACCTTCCCGGCCACCACTGAGTGATCGCCGGGCAGTGTCGCTGAATGATCTACTTGTGACAGGCTCCGTCGAGGTCCCGGCTGCTCGAGCCAGATGCGCGGGACGCTGGGCGATGACCGAGCAAATCTGCGTGCCCGTCGGCGGCGGGGTCGGAAACCTTCGTCGGCCTGTTCGCGGGCCTGTCCTTCGCCCCCGGCTCCGGCCGTTCCGTCGTTTTCTCCGACACGGCGCTGGCGATCAGTCCAGCCAGATGGCGGATGGTGTCAGGGTCGCCGAGAGCGTTCCTGGTATCCTGCAGCGCGAACAGACGGCTTTCCAACGCCTCAGCCTTGCGAGTCTGGTCAGCTACATCAGCGCATGCCTCCGCCAGTTCCGCAGTGAGCTGCTCGATCTGTCGGCCAGCCGCTTCCAGCGCAGCATCGCGTTCGTCCACCATCGTAAGCAGGTCGTTCCGATCACCCCGCAGGCTGTCGTTCTCATCCTGCAGGTCGCGCGTCCGGAAGCCTGCGACGTGGGTTGCCTCGGCCGAGATCTCGGTGCCGACGGCGACCAACACAGCCTCGAGCATCTCGCGGTGCTTGTCCTGTACAACAAACGGCGGCAGGTGTGCTTGCACGCGCCGCCGCTGCTTCCAATCGTCGAACAGGCGATAGAAGGTCGCGTTGGCTTTCGTCTTTCCCATCCGCGTCGCAATCATATTGGCGTTGACCTTTTTGAGGTCTCCCCCCTTCTCAAGCAGAGTTTCGTCTGCGATCTTGTCGAACTCTTTCGGTTCGACCCACTCGTCCTTGGTTGCCATCGAAGCCTCGTTCGGCTCGCCCGCGAGTTCTCACCTTTCGCAGCATCGCAGTTCTCTCATGTTTCTCAGGCTGCGGCGTGCGCGCGGACGCGATTGTCATGCGCCGCGCCGGTGGGACGCGACGGAGCTTGCGCTGACGGACTAGGTTACGGTGCCGCCCAGCGGGACGGCGGTGCCACGAGAGCCCGGTCGAAAGTTGCCGTCGCTCGGTATCGCGGCCGGGAAATGTGCTGTTTGGCGCGCACCTCTCGCAGAAGTGCGCTGATGAAGAACAACAAGATCGAGATCAGCCGCCGGGCAGTAAGCGAGCCTCGCCGCTTGTCTTTGATCCCGTCTAGGACGTCGCTGATCGCACGCAGGACTTGGCCCAGCATGATCAGCAGGTCAGCCGAATGCGCGCGATCGGGGATCGCCGGGTCGGCCGCAGTGTCCGTTTGGGGCGCCTCGCGGTTCATGTTCCCATTGTAGGAGGTGGCTCCTGTTACAGCGAGGAGAAAATACAAAATCGGCGCAATTATACTGACACTGCGCATTGAGATTGCAGGCATTCTATGATCACTTCGCAAGCAAAGGGGAAACAGGCGTTGGGGTATCTTCCGGTTCAGGGGCGCTATCACGCGCACCGGCTTACCGTTGCTGGCAACGGCGAGGACGCCTTCACGCAGTCGCTGACGTCGGCACGGGTCGAAATGAATCCGCATCAGGTCAATGCGGCGCTGTTCGCGCTGAAGTCGCCGTTCGCCAAGGGCGTGCTGCTCGCCGACGAGGTCGGGCTCGGCAAGACCATCGAAGCGGGGCTGGTGATGTCGCAGCGTTGGGCGGAGCGGCGGCGGCGCGTGCTGCTCGTTGTCCCCGCGTCCTTGCGCAAGCAGTGGCAGCAGGAGCTGTTCGAGAAGTTCTCGATTCGCGCCGTGATCCTCGATGCCAAGACCTATGGCGACCGGCGACGCTCGGGCATCGCACGGCCATTCGAGGCCAAGGACGCGGTCGTCATCGTCAGCTACGAGTTCGCCGCCCGCAAGGCGGACGACGTTCGCGCGGTTGCGTGGGATCTGGTCGTATTCGACGAAGCCCACCGGCTTCGCAACGTCCACAAGAAGGGCGCGAAGCGGGCCAAGGTGTTGAAGGAGGCAGTCGACGGCCGCTTTAAGATCCTGCTGACCGCGACGCCGCTGCAGAATTCGCTGACGGAACTCTACGGCATCGTTTCGATGATCGACGAAATGCACTTCGGCGGCGAAAATGCGTTCAAGGCTCAATACATGGGGGCCAACGCCACACCCGCGTCGCAGGAGATTCTGCGCGAGCGGTTGAGGACCATTTGCCACCGGACGCTGCGCCGCCAGGTGCAGGAGGCGGGGCACATCAACTTCCGCCAGCGCCACGCCGTCACCTTCCAGTTCGAGCCCCATGACGTCGAGACCGACCTATACGAGCAACTGTCGGCATACCTGCAGGATCCGGACACCATCGCTTATGGCAGCCGCACCAACGCACTGGTGATCCTGCAGGCGCGCAAGAGCCTAGGCTCGTCGACCGCCGCCGTCGCCGGCTATCTCGACACGCTGCTCGAACGGCTGCGGCGCAAGGAGCGCGCCTCGGCTGAAATGACCGACGACTTCGAGGACAGCTTCGAAGAGGAAAAGGAGGCACTCGACGACGAAGACGACGAGGCCGAGGAGCCGATCGACCCCGTAAAGCTCGCCGCCGAAATCGCGCATGTTGAGGCGATGCGCGACATCGCACGCGGTATCGGCGTCAACGGCAAGGGCGAGAAGCTGATCGCCAACCTGCCCGCCGTATTGGATGAGATCGAGGCGAAGGGTGGACAGCGCAAGGCGGTGATCTTCACCGAGTCGGTGCGAACCCAGCACTACATCAACCAGTTGCTCGCCGAGAACGGCTATTCCGGCCGTATGGTGCTGATGAACGGGTCGAACAACGACCCGGAAAGTCGCGCCATCTATGAAGCATGGAAGGCGAAGCACGCCGGCACCGACCGCATATCGGGGTCGAAGACCGCGGATATGAAGGCGGCCATCGTCGAGGCGTTCCGGGGCGACGACAAGACCATCCTGATCGCCACGGAGAGCGGCGCCGAAGGCATAAACCTCCAGTTCTGCTCGTTGCTGATCAATTACGACCTGCCGTGGAACCCGCAGCGCGTCGAGCAGCGCATCGGTCGCTGCCATCGTTACGGCCAGCTGGTCGACGTCACCGTCGTCAACATGCTGAACCTCAAGAACCGCGCCGAGGCGCGTATCCACGAACTGCTCGAACAGAAGCTACACCTGTTCGAAGGCGTATTCGGCGCGTCCGACGAGGTGCTCGGTATCCTGACCGATGGCATCGACTTCGAGCGCGAGGTGCTGCGGATCGTACAATCTTGCCGCAGTGCCGAGGAGGCCGACGCTGAGTTCGATGTCCTGACCGCTCGCATACAGGACAGCATCGATGCCGATATGGAGGCCGCCCGCGCGAAGGTGCTGGAAAGCATGGACAGCGATGTCGTCGCCAAGCTGCATCGACGAGAGCAAGCGCTGGCCGAAATCCTGCCTGAGTTCCAGCAGCGCCTGCTGATGGTTGCGCAGGCCGAGCTGCCGGAAGCGCGCTTCCCCACGCCGGATGCGATCTGGTTCGATTATGACGGACAGCGCTGGACGACCCGCTGGCCTATGGCGGACGAGCAGGGCTGGCAGTTCTTCCGGGTCGGCGAGGCGTTGGGGCACGAAATCGTCGAGCGAGCAAAGGCTCGCGTCGAGGACGGCGTCGAGGCGGTAGTGTTCGATCCGGCGGCATATCCCTATCCGGGTCAGCTCGGCGGTGTAGTCGATCTGACCGGGCGGTCGGGCTGGCTGCGCGCGTTCAAGGCGATCATGCCGGTGCCGGATGCCGAGCGCGAGGAGGTGCTGATCGTCGCCGAAACCGACCAGGGTGAGGTCATCCCTGCTGGAGTCGGCGACAAGATGATGATGGCGCCCGCGCGACGCCTTGGACCGGCCGACGTCGCGCCCCCTTCGGATCGGCTCGATGCTCTGCGCGAGGCGGAATTCGCCGCCTTTTCCGAACGCGTGACAAAAGAGAATTATGCCTGGCTGCTCGAGAAGGAAGAGCAGCTCGGCCGCTATGCGCGGGACCGCGAAATCGAGATCGAGGCGCAGGTTGCCGCGCTCGATGCCGAGATCAAGGAACTGGAGCGGGCCAAGCGTGCGCCGGGCCTTGGCATGGAGGAGAAGCTCGCCCAGATGCGGGACATCCGCAAGAAAGAGACCGCACGCGACGACCTGAAGATGTCGCAGTTCGAGACCAAGCGGCAGGTCAACGCCGATATCAACCGCGCCCTCGACGACCTTGCGGCAATGCTCGACCAGAAGCCGCGAATCGAGGAGCTGTTCACGCTCCGCTGGACGGTCGCCTGACGCCATGCTCCACGGGTTCGGACAGGCACCGGTCTGCCTCGAACTCGATCTCGACAGCTATGACGGGCCGTGGACGCATGTTGATCGCTTCCGCAACCGGCGCGGTTGGCTGATGGTGGCGAACACGGTCATGACCACGCCTGACGGTGAGCACGAACTCGGCATCGTGGTCGGCTGCGATGAGTGGGGTGAGGCTATTCCAGGCTGGCAGGCGGCGCACCTGCTTGAATGCGCATGCTCGCTGCCCCAGCCGTGCGACGAATATGCGCCGGCCGTGCTTGAGGCGATCGCCCAGCGCGAGGCGCGCGAGGTGAAACTGCGCTGGCTGCGCGAAAACAACCGGGAACTGCTGACGCTCGCTCAAGCAGTCGAAGCCGCGGTCGCCGCCGAGGAGCACCGGACCAGCGACCTCATCGACCGGACGCTGGCCGACGTCGGCGACCTGCGTCGTCGGCGGCGCTCGCCGCTTCTGACGGCGGACAATCGCGTCGCCATCGACGAGGCCATTGCCTCGCTCGAAATCGGGGTCGAGGCGGCGCTGCACAACCTGGAGCTCGAGCGCGGGCGGATTCGGGCAGAAGCGGGGGAAAAAGAGCGTCAGCTGCTGAAACACGCGGCGGTTAAGGTTGAGATCGAACCTGCCTATGTGGTGAGCTGGCACGACGGAGCGCCCGCCTTTGCCGGCGCGGCCGATCACACGGCCGACTTTGACTGGCGCCCGCCGCGCGTCGAGTTCACCTATGAGGCAACGCGCCGGAATGCCTGGTGGCGTGACCGCGCGGCAGGGCGAACAGATCCCAGGGCCGCGCGGGGCGGAATGGCGGTGCGTGCAAGACGTTGAGCGAGCGACCGCAGGGCGTTAGCATATTCCGAAGACGCTGTGCTGTCGCACGGCGACCCATCAAACAACCTTGCCGGCACCGGCAAATCGATCCTGCCCAGCCGGAGAGCGAGATACCGTGAAGAAGACCAAACTCGAACTGACCTGGCCGGGCAAGGACAAGCGTCCGCAGCTGGAGCCGCGCATCTTGCTCGAGCATCCGGAGCGTGGCCACCATGCAGCCTCGCGCCGCGAAGGCGACCTGTTCGACAACATGCTGATCAAGGGAGACAACCTGCTTGCGCTAAAGGCGCTGGAGCAGGATTATGCAGGAAAGGTAAAGTGCATCTATATCGATCCGCCTTTCAACACCGGCGCGGCGTTCGAGCATTATGATGACGGGCTTGAGCACTCCCTGTGGCTAAGTCTCATGCACGAAAGATTTGCAGCGTTGCGCACGTTGCTATCTGATGACGGATATATCTTTGTTCACTTAGACGATAACGAAGCAGCCTATGCCCGCGTGCTGATGGACGAAATATTTGGACGTGCAAACTACGTCGCGACGGTCACAACGACAACAAATGCACCATCTGGATTTAAGAGCCTGTCTTGAATCTCATGCGTAACGAGCGATGCGCCTGATGAGGACGACGGCGGCAGCTGCATATAGAAGTGCAGTTGCGGATTTGATGGTTCGCTCGAAGTCCTTTGCCAAGCGTCGATTTC